>CAZEXX010000030.1:0-21091 GCA_964516885.1 uncultured Anaerolineales bacterium
TGTTACTCTTCAACTGTTAAGGTGCTTGCTCTGCGAGGCCTCCCCCACAGCTCGTCAGCATTCTACCACAATCCCCTTTTCCGTCAAGGGTAAGTCCCTCACCCTCATTCTGTTCGCTCACTGGATCACTTCAGATGCCGAACTGCACATCAGGCTGCCTCGATCTCCCTCACAAGCCCGACCCCCAGCTCCCAGAACGCACGGAGATCGTTCCATATCCGGGAGTCCGGTCAAGAGGATTTCGGTAGACTGCACGAGCTCTGCGCAGTCTACCTCTCCCTATCAAGCAGTCTAAGGTCTGGACCAACCAGCCAACTCCTCAAACACAGACCTGTGCTACTGTTTGCCCAGGTGATGTCACAAGCTACACTCAGAATGACCCACCAAAGACTCTGCACCACGGCACGAACACAGAACGGCGGAGGATGACCGATGCACGAGCTACCCGCAACACGCGTACTGGAACTACCACCGATGGCCGGCAACCCGCGGAACAGTGAGGGGGACTTCATACAACTGGCCGACGGGAGATGGCTGCTGATCTACACACATTTCGAAGGGGGCGCTGGGGATCATGCCTCAGCTTACCTGGCCGGCCGCATCTCATCCGACAACGGACTCACCTGGACCCACGAGGACAGCCTGATCCTGCCCAACGAGGGGCATATGAACATCATGTCAGTCAGCCTGCTCCGGCTGCAGGACGGGCGCATCGCTCTGTTCTACCTTCGCAAGGACTCGCTGGCCGACTGCCGTCCCCGCATGCGTGTCTCCTTAGATGAAGCGACAACGTGGAGCGCACCTATCGACGTGATCCCGGCAAGCGAACCGGGCTACTATGTCGTCAACAACGACCGCGTGATCCAGCTCAGCAGCGGACGTCTGATCGTGCCGGCGGCACTGCACACCGCTTGTGCCGGAGGGCCGCTGACCTTGCCGGCAGCTAGCGTTTTCTCGCCCTATGGGCAGGTCCTCTGCTATCTATCAGATGACGTCGGGGCAACATGGCGCAAGGGCCGGCGGGTGCTGACCGAGGCTCACCCGGGGGGAGAGCGGGTGATGGTGCAGGAACCCGGACTGATCGAGCTGAAGGATGGACGGATGATGATCTTCTCCCGCACCGACGCCGGCAGCCAGTACACCGCCTATTCCCGCGACCAGGGGCAATCCTGGTCTCCCCTGCACGCCTCGGAGATCATCTCACCGTGCTCGCCGGCATCCTTAGCCAGGATCCCCGGCACGGGTGATCTGCTGATGGTGTGGAACAACCATGCTGACATCCCGGATGAGCTAGCGGGCAAACGCACTCCGCTGACCAGCGCAATCTCGCGAGATGAGGGCGATACCTGGATCAACGTCAAGGACATCGAGACCGACCCCTGGGGCTGGTACTGCTACACAGCCATCGCCTTCGCAGGAGAACACGTCCTGCTCGCGCACACCGCAGGCGACACGCGGGAGAACAACGGACTGGCAAAGCTCCAGATCACACGCCTGCCCGTGACCTGGCTGTATCAACAGGCCTGAAACTACGTAAGGGAGCAAGCACAGAGCGTTGCCCCAATCAATGAGCCGGTGGTATTAGCCGCCGGCTCCTTGACTAGGTGGACTCGGTGTAGTGTCTACTTCGGGTAAGCACCTCGCACACGCCCGACAATCGTATCCATCAACTGGTTCCACTCCTCATCCACGACCTGGCGAGCCGGATCGGCATCGAACCACGCCATAGTCTCTGCTGCGCCCACGACGAAGGGAATCGTCGCCACGTAGTCGGGCACCAACCGCTTGATCTTGCTGTTGTCGAAGGCGACGCTGTAGGCCTTATCGCCCAGCAAACCATCCCCCCAGTTCGCGTCATATGCGTGTATCATCTCCGAGGGCGCGTGCACGATGTCGATGTCGCTCACACCGGCCGCACGTCCCACAATGCGAAAGATCTGGTTCCAGGTGAGGGCTTCGTCCGACGTGATATGGTAAGCTTCACCCAGTGCCTGAGGGTGCCCCAACAGACCTACAAACCCTTTGGCGAAATCCCGGTGGTGCGTCATCACCCAGCGCGTGGTGCCATCGCCGTGTACAACCACCGGCAGCCCCTTCCGCATCCGGTCGATGACCGTATAACGGCCCTGGAACGGCCACGTTGTCCGGTCATACGTATGCGATGGCCGCACGATGGTGATCGGGAAACCCTCCTCGCGATAGGCACGCATCAGCCGTTCTTCACATGCAATCTTGTTGCGCGAGTACGCCCAATAGGGATTGTAGAGCGGAGTGGACTCAATGATCGGCAGCGACAGCACCGGTTTGTGGTAAACCGAGGCCGAGCTGATATACACGTATTGCCCCGTCCGCCTCTGGAACAGCGCAAGATCGGTCTCCACCTGATCCGGTGTATAGGCGACCCAGTCAACGATGGCATCAAACGTCATATCACCAATCGCATCCAGAACGGTTTGAGGCTGGCGGATATCGCCAACTAGCACCTTCGCCCCATCGGGGACGGGGCGTTTTGACGTCTGCCCACGATTCAGAATGTACAGCTCGATGCCACGATCTACCGCCAACTGTGAACAAGCAGAACTGATAATGCCGGTGCCGCCGATGAACAAAGCTTTCATAATTACTGCCTCCGATGATTGTGCAGTCAGCGATCAGCCACCGGCCGAACGGCAGCAGTAAGGAGTACGGAATAGGCAGTAAGTCCGGTGACGATCCTACTCCTTCCTTCGGTCTCCGAGCTGACAGCTGACAGCTATTCGCTTCCCTCCAACTCCGCCAACCGGTCATACACCGGGACGAGCGCTTCATACGTCTGCCGGAAGATCGGCAGCAGGGCTTCGTAGACACGCTGGGCTCTGGGATCCGGGTCAATCGTCGCAGCGACCGGATTCATGGCCTCAGCCATCGAGAAACCGGCATAGAGCCCCACCCCAACCCCGCCGGCCAGCGCCGCGCCCATCGAGGTCGCTTCCTCCAAGACCGTCAATCGCTGCACGGGCACGCCGTAGACATCGGCCATGATTTGATTCCAGAGCCGGCCACGGGCACCGCCGCCGATCAGGCGAATGGTCGCCACATGGGATCCCTGCCCCCGGAAGGCATCGAGGATCACGCGTAGATTCATCGCTACGCCCTCCATCACGGCGCGGATAAGGTCTGCACGCGTATGACGGATCGTCAACCCCACAAAAGCACCTCGCGCCTTGGGATTCCAGTGCGGGCTCCGTTCGCCCATCAGATAGGGCAGAAAGAGCAGCCTATTGGAGCCGGGCGGTGATTCCGAGGCCTGCACGTTCATCATCTCATAGGGACTGATTTGCAGCGCCTCGGCCGCCTGGACCTCAAGCGGGCAGAGCTGGTCGCGCGTCCACTGATAGGACGCACCGGCAGCCTGCATCGTCCCGACGGGCATGAACATCCCCGGCACGAGATGCGCGAATGTGAACGTCTTGAAGTCCGGGTCGTAGATCGGCGCCTTTGTCGCCAACGCGATCCAGGACGACGAGCCAACGTAATTGTAGGCCGATCCCTCGGTCACCACACCGGCGCCGACCGCCGCGCAGGCACCATCGCCCCCGCCGATCACAACCGGCGTACCGGCGGGCACGCCCACCTCGTCGGCGACAGCGCCGCGGACTTCGCCAACCACCGCACTTGAGGGGACCACCTCCGGCAGCTGCGCAGGGTCAATCCCGGCAGCCTCAAGGATGCGCGGCGACCACGCCCGGGTGGCAAGGTCATAGAGATTCATCCCAGATGCATCGGAGGGGTCGGTGACAAAAACTCCCGTCAACCGAGCCACGATCGCATCCTTGGCGTGAGTGAACTTGTAGGCCCGGCGGACCACCTCAGGCTGATGGTCGCGCAGCCAGAGGATCTTGGCCAGAGAATAGGAGGAACTCAGGCGATGCCCTGTGATCCGGTAGACCTCAGCAAAGGGGACGCGTTCGCCCACCCAGGCAGCCTGAGCCACCGCGCGCTGGTCGGCCCAGATGATCGCCTTGCGCAGAGGCTGTGCCTCGCGATCCAGGGCGACGCACCCCATCATCTGGCCACTGAAAGTGATAGCCGCCACGTCTTGGCAGCCAACGCCGCTCTCGGCCAGCAGCTGCTTCGTCGAGACGCACACCGCCGTCCACCAGTCCTCAGGATCCTGCTCCGCCCAGTTTGTATGTGCGTACTCGGTCGCATAGGGATAGAAGGCGCTGCCCACCAGCCGGCCGGCAGCGTCGTAGAGCGTCGCCTTATTGCCCGTGGTGCCGAGATCGTGTGCCAGGATGTGTGTGCTCATTAGTCCTGCTCGGTCATGGCCTGATAGGTCAGCTGCTTGAACTGCGTGGCGACAGGATAGGTGTTGTTCGGAGAGAGCTGCGTCATCAGCAAGCCATAGAGCTTCTCAACGGGATCAATCCAGAAATAGGTACTGAACGCCCCGCCCCAGCCGAACTCGCCGACCGATCCGGCCATCCCTGTCCGCGCCACATCCATGAGCACACGCGTGCCCAGACTATAGCCGTAACCGTTATCGTGCTCAGGCGATCCGTAGGGCAGCACCTGTGACGGTGCGTGGTTCATACTGTACAGCGCCACCGTCTTGGGGCTGAGCAACCGCGCGCCATCCAGTTCGCCGCCGTTGACCAACATCTGAGAAAAACGCGCGTAGTCCGGAACCGTCGACATCAGACCACCGCCCCCCGATAGGAACGCCGGCCTCTCGAACCGCTCATACTGTTTCGCGGACTCCGGCCGGGAGAGCTTCTCCGCACCGTCAAGATGGTGGTACAGCACGGTCAGCCGGTCCGCCTTGGTCTTGGAAACCCAGAATCCCGTATCCACCATGCCTAACGCATCGAAGATCCGGCTCTGGAAATAGGCATCCAGCGACATGCCCGACATGATCTCAACAAGGTAGCCGAGAACGTCAATCGACAGGCTGTAGCGCCATTGCGTGCCGGGTTGGAAAGCCAGCGGCGCGCTTGCCAAATCCAGGACGATATCCTTCAGCGTAGGATCGATCTCCTGCTCCCGGAACTTCTCCCGTGCCTGCCGGTAGATCTGATCAACTGGATCGTCTTCATTCCAGCCGTAACTCAGACCTGAGGTATGAGTGAAGAGATGCCGGAAGGTGATCGGCGTCTCCAGATCCTCTACCTGCGGTCCATCAGGCGTTATGCCTACCAGAACCTTGGCATCCTTGAATTCGGGGATGAAGTCACAAATGGGTGTATGGAGGTGGAAGTATCCCTGCTCATAGAGCATCATCATCGCGACACTGGTCACCGGCTTGATCATCGATGCGATGCGGAAGAGGGCATCGAAGGCCATCGGCCTGCCGGCCTCGATATCCATCATCCCGTACTTTGACAGATGCACCGTCTCCCCGCGCCGCGCGACCGTCGTGATGAGTCCCGCCAGCCGCCCGTCATCCACATAGCCCTGCATCACGCGATCAATGCGCGTCAGTCGCTCCGACGAGAATCCAACTCGCTCAGGAATCGCACTCTTCATTCACTACTTCTCCGTTCGCTTTCCATAGTGTCCACCAAATCGGGAGAGGTGTTCCTTCTCGCTTTTATCGCTTGCTCGCTTGCTCGCTCTTGTCGCCCTCTCGCAGCACCAACTTCATCGCCCAATCCTCGCCGGACAGCAGCACCGGCAGCTCAATACGACACCAAGCGTCGGCCCTCAGCATCCCGGCATCGATCCAGGCTCCCGTGCGGGGGTTGAACCACTGCGCCGCATAGCAGCCATTCGCCAACGCGCCGCGCAGGTAGGGCTGTGCTGCTCCGGTCTCACAGTAAAGCATAAACAGATCCCGCTCCGGCGTCCGCGCGCAGTACGCCCAGCCATCGTTGCCACTGATCTTCGCCGTCTTGTTGGGCACCACCAGTTCCGCATTGGGTACCAGGTCCTGATAACGCGCCCCCTCAGAGAGCACAAAGTCGCGCAGATACTGCATCTGAGCGCCCGACCGCCACTGCATCACATCCCACATCGTTAGGGGTGACGCCGCCTCAATATCGCCCCCCCACATATAGTTCACACCATAGATGTGACCAGCGAACCCGCCCGAGAGGAAACTACCGTACATGCCGGACCGGCACAAGGCATCATCGAACTCGGTGCCGCCAATAGGCTTATCCTCAGGCCAGCCCTCATACTTGGGGAAACCAGGGTTATCCGCCAAACCGGCATAGTAGGGCTCTCCGTTGAGCGCCGGGCGCGGGGGATCTGTCTCGTTGTAGATCTCGGTGAGCAGCCAGTGCGCATCGTGATCTCGCCAGTTACCGATCTGGTGTAGCGCAAGCCATTCCGGTTGATCGAAGTTGATCAGCGTCGAGCCGCTGCAGTTCGCCGAGAGCAGCGTCCCAAATGGAGGGGTACCATAGCGATCCAGCACCAGCTGAATCGGCTCGTTGAACTCCCGCGACGGCGGGGCCATACTCCCCCAATCATAGTGGATCGGACTCAGAATGCAGTTATTCGCCTGGTAGCGGCTGAAGACGTACTGGATGTAGCGCGCATATGATTCAGGCCAGTCGTAGAATGCGCGCCATACACTCGTCACATCGCGGCGCGCCACCTCCATAAAGGCCGTGATCCCCTCTTCATTCAGATAGTCTAGCTTGCGGTCCAGGTACTGGAAGTAAGCCGGGTTGATGCGATCGAAATCCGGCACAACGTCCTCGTGTCCGGGGACCTTGCCTGGGAAGAAGAATGGACGCCCTCCCTCGTTGTGCATATCCTTGCCGGAGTCTGTGCCGGCCTGCGGCCAGGCCTCACGAACCCCCAGGTTGGCTTCCCTATCCAGCCAGATGCGGGTCGGCTTGCCGTCATTGGCCCAGTTGGGGAACGCGACGATCATCGCCAGGAGATTGTAGCCCTGGGCCTTGCGGAACTGAACCATATCCTTGAAGCCCATATCCGGACCTGGTGGACGGCCCTCCGGTTCGTCGGTCCAACGATACCGGAAGGTGGGGATCGCCCACCACGTGTCTCCGAGCAAGAAGACGGGAGAGCCATCGGCATAGGACAGTGCGTGTCCATTCGCCGAGGCCTGCACTATACCCCGGCGGCACGGATTCTCCGCCAGTTCGTCCTCTGTCCAGGCAACAGCCTCCAAGCATCCCCGTTCGCCGCACAGCCCCGCATCGGGCAGGCTGGCGCCGCTGCGCCACGACCACTTCCCCGGTGCAGGAAGTGTAATACGCACCCGGTAGGTGCTGCCACCATCCCAGAACCCGTGCACGCGCTTCTTGAAGTCCGGCCCCTCAAGATCGACCCACACGCTCACATCCGTGTAGGGGTTGGCATAGCTCTCCCGGGCCTGGAGCGTGATCTCGACCTTTTCCCAGACGTGGACACTCCTACAGTTCATCGCTCGCCGCTCCTCCAGATGACCAAGGTCGTGTGGCTCAGGGACTGACTAAAGACCAGCATCGTTGACCAAGTCCAAGAGATGTCGGTACGCATCAGCGGCATCTCGCTCCAGATCCTGCCACTCCGCCTCGATCGAAATCGGGCCATCGTAACCACCTTCCTTCAGCGCACTGAAGAACGGGGAGAAATCGCAGGGCTCAAGACCAGGCGACAGACGGTTATCGAGGGTCGCAATGTGCGCGTGATGCAGCAGGGGTGCCACGGCGACAAGATCCTCAAAGCTATCGCCATCCAGGCTCCAATGGTAGGCGTCCACCAGCAGCCGCACATTCGGATGTGCGACCTCTTCCACGTAGCGCCCGGACTCCCCCACGGTCGTCAGGACGTTGCAGGCACCTTTGGACACGTTGAGGGGCTCAACGACCACCGTGACGTCGTGTGCCTCTGCAATGGGTCCGATAACCTTGCCGAAGCGCACCAGCTGCTGCCACGCTACATCCCTGTCGAAGCCCTCAGGGATAGCGCGGGCACCGCCTGATCCAAAGACAATAGACTTGATGCCCGCGGTCTGAGCTCGCGTGAACGCGAGGGTCACATAGCCCTCCAGGGCATCCCAATCGACCTGCGGCCCGGTGATCTTGAGATGACCGGGAACAAAGCAATTCGCCGCAAGGGGGCGTAGAGGGCTAGCCCGAATGCGTACAAGCTCCTCCTCAAAGACAGACTCGGGCTGTTCTGTCTTCAAGTGATTCTGAACGTGGAGCTCGATGAAGTCAAAGCCCGCTTCAGCCAAGAGGTGACCGTATCTAGGATCAGCACAGACGCCGTATAACATCGCAGGACCTCCTACAAATGGGCAAGGGTGAATGGCAAATCGCGAATCAGACAAATCCCAAACGGGTACATCGACGGGGCGCAAGCAGCAGAACTCGACCAATCGCGACCTGTCAGGCACTAGAGCGTGACACCAACCTCGGAGGCAACGCTACGGATGTAATCGGCTGACAGCCGGTACGCCTCCTGGGTCTGCAGATGCTCGATCATCAAGGGCGTGTCAGGTCCCAGCTTCTCGATCTCGCGCAGCAAGGCCCGGTAGTCCAGGTTGCCCAGGCCGGGACGGACCTCATCAAGATGCGTCGTCAGTTTCGTAGAGATCAGCGTGTCCTTGGCGTGGCAACTGCGAACATGAGGCCCGAGCTTCTCGAACCACTCACGGATCAGCTCGGCATTGCCAAAATACCGCCCGGGGCTATTGACCACATTCACCATATCGATGTGTACAGCGAAGGCTTCCCGGTCGACCGCCGTCAGCAGCGCCAGATAGCTATCCGCCGTATCAGGATACATCCAGGGCATCGGCTCAAGAGCGTAGGCGGCCCGCGTTGGCTTGACGGCATCAATGATCATCCTCACCGTCTCGACCACCATATCGAAGGTCTCGGGTGTTAGATTGTCGGGATGCGGTCCGTCCCACGGCTGGCCTCGCGATCCGGAGATGTTGACGCAACACCGGGCCCCCACTTCATCCGCCAGGGCCAGCTGCGTCTGGCACTTCTGCAGCGCTGCTTTTCGCTCATCGGGATCAGGGCTCAGTGGGTTGCCCCACGCCCCCACCTCAGCGATCACGATATCGGCCTCCCGGGCCGCCACTACATACGACTGAATAGTTGCGGCGTCATCATCCGCACTTACCGGGCACAGCGCAGCACGGTATCCCAGCGTCTTGTGGGCCTTAACCCACCGCTCAGGGGTAATCTCTGCCACAGATACAGGTCCACCTAGTCTCATTTCCCTAACCCTCCCTTGTTGGTCATCGCCTGTTTGTACACCTGAAGATAGGCCTGGGCGCTCGCCTCCCAGGAGAAACTCTGAGCCATGCCCTGGCGCCGCATCCCATCGATATGGTACGTGCGGTCATACCACGTGCTGACAGCCCACCCGACAGCGTAGTAGATGGCTTCCGGGTTGAGCTCACGGAACTTGAACCCTGTGCCCACCCCGCCACGCTCATCATACTGCTCAACGGTATCCGCCAACCCTCCAGTGTCCCGGACAATAGGCAAGGTCCCGTACTTCAAGGAATAGATCTGGTTCAGGCCGCACGGTTCATAGCGGGAGGGCATCAGGAAGAAGTCCGCGCCGGCCTCAATCCAGTGCGCCAGCTCGTTGCTGTATCCGATATGGCTCCCGATGCGACCGGGGTAACGTGCCGGAAGCGCACCAAAACGAGCCTCAAGCCCGCGATCACCGGAGCCCAGAATCGCAAATTGGACGCGCATATCGCGCACGATGTCCTCGATACAGGTCACCAGTACGTCCAACCCCTTCTGGTGAGCGAATCGACTCACCACACCGATCAGCGGCAAGGTGGGATCGACGTCCAGCTCAAGCCGCTGCTGCAAGGACTCCTTACACACGGCCTTGCCCCGCAGATCGTGCCGGGAATAGTGTGCCGGGATCAGCTTGTCGACAGAGGGATCCCACTGGGAATAGTCCGCGCCGTTAAGCACGCCGACGTAATCGGAACCGCGATCATTCAGGTAGGGTGCCAACCCGTGAGCATACTCAGGCATACGGGTTTCGTCAGCATAGGTCGGGCTGACCGTGTTGACCATATCAGCGTATTGGATACCTCCCTTGAGGAAGTTGATCTTGCCGTGATCCTCAAACCTGTCGGGGGTGAAATTGCCCCACTGCAGCCCGAGATAGTCGTAGTGCTCGACCCCATAGACACCCTGGTAGCCGATGTTGTGGATCGTAAGGACGCTGGCGGCCCCCCCCAGCACGGCGTCATCCCAGTGCCACACCTTGAGATACGCCGGGGCTAACGCCGTCTGCCAATCGTGCGCGTGGACGACGTCAGGGTAGAAGCGCATATCGTGACACAGCTGAAGCGCTGCCCGTGTCAGGAACGCAAAACGCCGCGGGTTGTCTCCGTAGTCGCGGAGTTCATCATCGTGATAGAGCCCGGGACGGGCAAAGTACTTCTCCGACTCCACGAAGTAGACCGGAACACCGTCGGCTGTGAGCGCAGTGTCCACGGAGCACCACTCCTCAGAGTTGCCCATGCAGACACACATCTGATCAAAGTGTCGCCGCAACCCGTGTCTCACCGGATCGATGGAAGCATACTTGGGCATCACCACGATAACATCGTGACCCAGCGCGCGCAGAGCCTTGGGCAGAGCCCCGACAACATCTGCCAGGCCGCCACTCTTCGCAAACGGCACACACTCCGAAGCTATCATCGCGATTCTTAGTCGTCTTTCCATAGCGTGGCATCCTTGCCTAAACTGAATAACAGGCCTGCTGCTGTGCAGCAGGCCTGTCCAATCGAGCTTCAACTGCAGTCCGCCTAGATGTCGACGGCCGTGGAGTGTGACATCTCCCGGACTTCGTCAGCCGCCACCTCACGGCCAAGTTTCTCGGAGAGGTAGATACCCTCAGAGATCAGCATGGTGTTAAGGGCGACCTTGGCGGTGGGGAGAAGCTCCACACGTCCCTGGTTTGCCGCGATCCAGTGATGCTGCGAGCTATCGTAGACATCGCCGACTTCGTGCACATTATGCATTCGGTACTCAAACCGGCTGGCGTCAATCGCGCTGTCCAGCGCAACATCGCCGATATTGTGATAGAAACCGAACGGATCGAGCCGCACACCGCCCTCGGAGCCGACGACGTAGGAGCCACCCAAGCCATCGAGATGTATGGCCCACGACTCTATGATATCAAGGGCGATGTTGTTCTCCAGGCGGACGAACCCCATCCCCAGTTCCTCGACGTTGTAACCACTGATCTCAAACCGGCGGGGATCGATTGGCGTCTCCTGGTAGGTCTTTCCCGTAATCCGCAGGACATCGGGGTTATCAAGCAGATAGAGCGCGCGGGCGATATGGTAGACTCCCATATCGTAGAAAGCTCCGCCCGCAGAGACATCCTTGCGGACGAAGTTGAAGGAACCGTAGCCATCGACATAGGGTCGGCCTCGGCGGCGGAAACCCGCGGACCGCGCATGGTACACCTTACCCAGATGTCCACCATCGATGAGGTACTTGGCAACCTTGGTTTCCTTCCTGTAGAGCGTGCCCAACTGAATTGAGAGGAGCTTCCCAGTCTCCTCAGCTGCCTTGTACATGGCCTCCGCATCGGTATACGTACCGGCCATCGGCTTCTCGCAGTAGACGTTGCACCCAGCACGCAGCGCCGCCAACGTGCCGGCCATGTGGAGGTTGTTGTGAAGACAGATATCAACCGCATCAAGATCATCTCGCTCCAGCATCTTGTAGCCATTGTTGTAGACGTTCGGGATCTTGAACTCCTCAGCCACCCGCCGGCCTTCGGGCTCATCGATATCAGCCAGGGCCACGATCTCTGCCCCCTCGATGGATCGATAGTTCCGGAGATGGCTCTTGCCGATCTGCCCAACACCAATTATCCCGATGCGAATCTTGTCAGCCATAGTTACTCCCTATTGGTAAGCGTTCTGAAAGCCTCCAGCCGGTGTCTAGCCAAAGACACCCTTCAACATTGAGAAGGAACGTTTCGACAGAGCACGAGTGATGACCAGGACCTCCAACGCGATGATCAGGGTCACAAAGGCAGTAATCAGATATCGCACCTGGCCCACAGCGATGATCGGGATCAGCGGCGGCAGCGGCACCCCCTCCTCACCGGTGAACTGGAAGAGCGGCACAAACAGCTCCGAAGCATACTGGCCGATCAAGGCACCGGCAATTGAACCGTAGGCCGTCAGGAAAGCATACTCCAGCACGACCTGGCCGGAGATCTGGGTCCGCAGAAGACCGATCGCGCGCAAAATGGTGAAACGTTGCAGCCGTTCGCGCAGCGATGCATACGTATAGATCAGAAGCCCCATGATCGCCATCACAACGGCGGCCAGGAAACCCACTGAAAGCGTGCCGAAGACACCGACCCGCTCGAACTGGCCCTGCTCCTTGGCGATACGTTCAGGGGCATCACCCGCCTTGCCGGTATCGACACCCAGGTGACTGGGGATCGCCTTCAGGACCTCCTTGCCGGTGTAGCCCGGCTCCAACGACAGCCAGATGTCGTGCGGCGCGGTCATACCGATGTAGAAGTTCAGATGGTCAAGGTTGCCGATGAAGGCCACCTTCTCATCCTCGTAGACCGTGGGGAAGTACTTGAAGGTGCCGACGACCTTGAACCTGTCGGACACGTAGAACTCATAGTTGATGCCGATGTTCAGATTGATCTCGTCGCCAATGAAGAGTTCGTTCTCCTCCATAATCTCTTCGGAGACCAGAATGGCGTTCTGCGACGTTGCCAGCTGGTTCATAAGCCCGCCCAACGACTCCTGAGCGAAATCGTCGCGGAAATAGGCCACTTGCGGGAAGGATAGCCGGTCTATGGCGATGAATCTCCCGCGGACGTCACCCGAGATCATCAGTCTCGTGCTCACGGGGTAATCCCCCACGCGCGAGGCCGTCTCAATACCGGGGACGTCCTGGAAGTTGGCGGGCAGGGGAATCCATTCTCCGGTCACGACCGTCACCCCTTCCGTCGAGTCACCCACACTCAGCGGAAGCACCGAAAAGGAGAGGTCACTGCCCACGCTGTAGTAGGTACGATCGATCAGCCACTGATCCACACTCGCGGCCATAGACAAGGTATAGACGCCGAGACCAAGCGAGACGATCACCAACAGCAACGGGTTGATGTACGTATGGCTGCGGCGGCCAAGCTGCCGCAACGCCAGGTGTGGTGTCGCCCACGGGATCAGATTGGCGACAAAGTCCAGGGCCCGCATCACGAGCGGGAAGAGGCGCAGTGTCATCAAGGCAGACACCAGGATAAAGAGCGTCGGGACCAGAATCAGGAGCGGATCCTGGTAGATATCGGTCGGCGAATCCTCGATCAACGCCGAGAGCGCCCCTCGATTCACAAGTTGGCGATAGGCGTAGTAAGTCGGGATCAGCAGCAGAAAATCCAGATAGGCGCGGTACCAGAGCGGCCCCTTTGAGGGACGCGCCATTGCCCGGTCCACATCCACGGCGCTCAAGCGCGTGGCGCGGGCCGCCGGGATCATACGAGCCAGCAAGGTAACCAGGAGCGCCAAGAGCGTCATCGGCACATTCAGTCCCCGCATCGTGACAGGCAAGGGATCGCGCACCGTGAAGGTCAGGAAACTGGCAGTATTGCCCATCAGGCGCGCCAGCAGCATCCCCGCGCCAACGCCCAGCGGATAGCCGATCACGAAGAGGATGAGCTCCTCAAAGAAGGTCAACGTCAGTATGCTGGAGGCACGCATCCCGCGGCCCACCAACATCGCCGTCTCCCGCTGCTGCCACTGAGCGATGATCGCAGAGGACAGCACCAGGAAGTAGACCAGGAAACCCAAGGCCGGGATGTTGAAACTCAGGAGCAAGACCGCCAGCGTATCTCCACGCGTGACAAAGGACGCCAGCGGGTCAAGCGGCGGGGTGTTGATCCTGGCCTTGGGTAGGTACTTGTTGATCACCACCTCGGCCTTGGCGAAACCCAGCAGGTAGTCCTGGGCCAGCTCCGGGTAGACGTGCGTGTCTTCAAGGACGATGTGCCAGGCCACATACCAGCTCTTCGAAGGCACAAGCGGCTGGAATCTATCGATGTAGTCCTGACGCCGTACCAGCAAGACGTTCCGTAGGGTGGCATCTGGATTCTCAAACCAGAAATCATCGTCTGGGTCCACAGACGTCCAGATACCCGCGATGCGGACAGCGGTTGTATCAGCCAGTACGTTGACGCCGACGTCAATGACCTCGCCCACGTTGATACCCATCTTCTCAGCCAGGCGGGTGTGCATCCATACATCCACAGATTCACCGGAGATACCGTCCCGGTCCAGCGCCTCTCCGGCGACGATCGACATCTGGTCGGAGACGTCCTCGATATAGGCAATATCAACTGAGCCCAGGAAGTCGTCCGACTCACCGTACTGCGTGTCACCCTCCGGGGGCTGCATCATCATATTGCCGGTATGCACCTGCATACCCAAATGCTCAAGCGGTAGCCCCACCTCAGATGAAAGGGTACCAGCCACATTCTGGGCCAACTCCTCTGCCAATGGTATCGAGATCGGGCTATCCCCGGATGGGAAGGTGTAGACACTTGTAGAGAATGGCGGACGTCCTGTCATATCGCTGAACGCCGCGAGTTCCTGGTCAAGGATCACCTGGTCAACAGCCTGGGAAAAGAACGCCGCATTACTGACCAGACCAACGGAAAGGACTACGCCCAACAGCGCAAGAAACGAGAGCCCAGGGCTGTGGACGAGTCGTTCAATCGCAAAGTGGATTACAGCGAATAGTCGATAGAGAGCCTTAATCATCGTAGATAGCCTGCGCCTCAATTCTGTGAGTCAGCCAACAACATGCACAATGTTAGAACAATCCAGGGATGAGTATAACAGATGGTAGTATGCGGACAACCACGACCACCTCTGCTAGGCTGCCGCCGCTCCCGCTTGACGCGCCGCAGATGGCAGCCGCCGGTACAGCAGAGCTGCCGTTAACCGCAGGCCTGCGGAAACAAAGAAGACCCCGGTGATCCCCATCACATCCACCAATGCGACGCCGACGAGCGGTGCGACAAAAGCCGCAACGTTAGCCAGAATCGCGTAGATCGCTATGTAGGTCGGACGCCGGTCAGCCGGCGTCACCCGCAGCAGGATGCTGTATCGCGATAACATCACGCATGAACCAAACAGCCGTGGGAGCAACACAATGAAGAGATTGGGCGTCAACGAACTGGTCAACCCCGTGAGCAATGGAAACAGCGCCATCATCGGAGATGCCAAGATCAACATCTTCACATCGCCACGTTTCTCGATCTGCGTGGGCCAGATCCGGTACGCCAGGATCGACATCAAACTGGCCAGGGTCAACCGCCAGCCGATCCAGCTCTCTGAGGCCCCCAGATGCTCGACAAAGTAGATACTGAACAGAGGTGACACGATCGAGATCGCCAACTGGTAGACAAAGGTGCCGAGCACCAGCGCCGCGAACTCCGGGGAACCTCGCAGAATCCTGCGCGCCTCAGTGAGGTTAAGTGGCGTATGTCGGCTGGCGACCTCGGCGGCAGGCCTGGCCTTGATCACATGCACGTGCCACAGGCTCACCGCAGCGCCGATGAAGGCCACCAGGTAGATAAGCTGGTAATTGAAGGGGAACGGCGCCCACTCCAGGAAACTCCCCATCAGGGGGACCATCGCCAGGGAGATCAAGGCTGTCATCGTCCTGCGCATGCTCACGACCCTGGATCTGCGTCGCGGCGGTACGACATCCGCAAAGAAGGAATCCCAGCCGGCAGACGAAAGCACCATCGGGACCGCCATAAGAATCACCACTCCGACCAACAACGTCGCAGGAGGAATCTCCCGCACACCCGGCAGCAAGGCAAGCCAAGGCAGCAGGCAGATGACCAGATAACCCAGCCGGCGCAGCAGAAGACTGCGCACGATGAGCGATTTTCTATCCGCCGTCCGTTCGGTCAGTCGCGCAGCCGGGATGCGCAGCAGAACCATCAACAAGCTGGGCACCGACGTCATGAGCCCAAGCAGCCGTTCGGATGCGCCCAGACGGATCGCGTACACACTGACATAGCTTGTGGCCGCCGTCGCCAATCCGAGCCAGACCAGATCCTGGTAGAGGTGCCAGATGTTCCGCTGCCGAACGTGCCGGGGATCCGGTCCCCGGAAGAACGGCATGGACTGTCCAACTATCCACCAACGCAGACGACCGAAGAGCCTCACAAGTTCACCAACACTCCTTCCCTGCCAATCTCCACCCCTGTGCAATCAGACCCCAAGGGTTCACCAGATCGTATAACCGCCATCGACCACAACCGTCTCGCCGGTCATGTAGCTCGACGCGGCAGAGGCCAAGAACACGGCCACAGGCCCCAGCTCCTCGGGCTCTCCCGGCCGCTTCATCGGGATCGCGTTGATCCACACGCCCCCATGAGTAGGATCATTGAAGAACGGCGCAGCCATCGCGGTATTCATATAGCCAGGCGCGATGGCATTCACGCGTATGTTGTGGGGCGCCCACTCTGAAGCCAGGGACTTGGTCAGGTGGATCACGGCAGCCTTCGAAGCATTGTATGAAGCCTGGCTCTGGGGTATGTTGACAATCAACCCCGACATCGACGCGATATTGATAATCCGTCCCTCACGACGTGCTATCATATGCCGGCCCACCGCCTGACAGCAGACAAAAACGCCGGTGAGGTTCACATCGATGACCGCTCGCCAGTCCGCAACCGCCACCTTCTCGGCCTCCAGGTGCTGCACGATGCCGGCGTTATTCATCAGAAAATCGATCTTGCTGAATCGCGCCAGGGCTTGGTCAACCATCTCCTGAACGCTAACTTCATCCCTCACATCCGTGTGCACGAAGAGCGCGTCCCGGCCCTTCGCTCGGATCTCCTCAGCCGTGACAGGACCGGTCTCAGCGTTGATCTCGGCCACGACGATGTCCGCTCCGGCCTCGGCGAAGGCGTGGCAGAACATCTTGCCCAACCCTTGGCCGCCACCGGTGACCACCCCAACCTGCCCCTCCAGAGAGAACTTGTCCAACACCATCAGCTCGCCTCCTCTTGTGACCACAAGGTCGACGCGGGCACAGCCTGCCCTACCAGGCTATCCTGCGCCCGCGCCTCCGTGGTGTGTCTAGCGACTCATGAACGCCAACCAGTGTAGACTCGATTCTCAGCTACGCCAACGCCGAAAGTACCTTGATGGCCTCTTGAATATCCCTAATCTGCCGTGGCCCACTGATCTCCCGTTCGATGGTCAGCGCACCCTCGTAGCCGATGGATTTGAGCTTGCTGATAAGCACCGCGAAATCCACACGGCCTTGGCCCAGCGGTTTCTCAACGCCAAGCTCGCGCCCGTTCGTTGGATACTCACCGTCCTTGGCATGCACCCCACGCACGTAGTCGCCAAACACATCCAGGGAGTCCACTGGATTCGCCTTGCCGTACATCAGCAGATTTGCCGGATCGAGGTTGACACCCAGGTTATCGTATCCGAGATCTTCGAACACCCTCAACATCACGATCGGTGTCTCCTGCCCGGTCTCGAACCAGAACTCCAGGCCGCGCTCGCCACAATACTCCACGATCTCGCGCAGCGCATCCAGCAACTTGGGGTAGAGGGGATTGGTCAAATTCTCCGGGATGAAGCCCACGTGCGTCGTGATGCTGGGGACGCCGGCCCGCGCCGCCACATCAGCCCCGGCCTTCAGCGCCGCGATGCGTGCCTTCTGATACTCCAGCGGCACCAGGCCGATGGTGACCGGACCGCGGACGAAGTCCCAGACATAGACGCCCGGCGTCCCGGTCCAGATGGTGGTGACTTCCACATTGTGCTTTTCAGCCGCCGCAGCCATCCTGTCCGCGGTCTCAGCGGTCAGAAGGTCTTGCTGCCAGCAGACAGCTTGGCACGTCGGCAAGCCGAAATCGTGCACGTCCTTGATGGTAGCTTCCGGTCCTTTTTCGAGTGGCGCCATCACGCCAAGCTTCAGTTTGGTCATGGATAACCTCCAGTTAGCGAAACGCAATGAGTGAAAACGGCCCGTCAGTAGAGGCAGTAGGAAGTAAGGAGTAAGCAGTAACGATACCGCGCCATACTGCTTACTTCCTACTTCTTACTGCTACCTCCCACTGCCCCCCCCACTTGTGGGCCGCTACAGCTTCACAACATCCCCCGAGTCCATCGATGCCAGTTCCGCCGAGATCAACAGCATAGAATCGCGGCTTGAGGCAGGCGTGCAGCGGGCAGGCTGTGCCTTCGTCTCCACGCAGGAGAGGAAATAGGCGATCTCGTTACGGTAGCCATCCACACCGGAGAAATCCGGCACCTCCGGTTGCTCCGCATCCCGGCCGACAAAGACCTGGAGTGTGCCCTGATCGTACTTGATCAACGCTTCATCGAACCAGGCCTCGAAACCGGAGGTGAACGGAACCTGGGCGGCCGACCACCCCGCGTGCATATGGACCTGAGGGCCGTCAGCATACGAGAAGCAGGCGTGGATCACGTCATAGGCCTTGCCGGCCTTCGATATGCGCCCGGTTGCGTAGATGCGGTCGGGCTTGCCCAGGACGGCGTTGGCGTAGTCCACATCGTGGATGTGCAGGTCGAGGATCGCCCCGCCGCTCAAAGCCGGGTTAAGAAACCAATTGTCCGGCGACCATCCCGGCCGGCTGCCCACACGTCGCATATTGAGCGACAACAGCGCGCCATAGGCCTGTTGCTCGATCTGCTCTCGCAGGAACTCAAACTCAGGCCAGAAGCGCACCACCTGCGCCACCATCAACAGCTGCCCCGTCCGCTCGGAGGCAACCGCCATCCGCTGAGCGCCCTCCGCGGTCAGCGCCATGGGTTTCTCACAGATCACGTGATGCCCCGCCTCCATCGCCGCGATGCTGTACTCCGCGTGGAGGTAGGTCGGCAAGCAGATATCAACAACGTCGACATCGGCGTCCTTGATCAGATCCAGACCTTCTGAATACCGGGCGACATCGGAGAAATCCAGAGCCCCGGTCCCCGCCGAAAGATTGATCTGCACCACATTGTCCACGGCCAGCCGCTCCGGCACAATGTCCGCGATAGCCGTGACACGCCCATTAGGGATCTGGGGATAGCGTCGGGCGTGGTGTCGCCCCATCCCCCCCATACCGACAATACCGACTTTGAGCATTGAAACCCCCTATGGAGAGAAAAGCGATTGAACGAGCAGGCGAGCAAGCGAAGCAGCGGACG
Source organism: uncultured Anaerolineales bacterium (assembly GCA_964516885.1). Classification (GTDB taxonomy): domain Bacteria; phylum Chloroflexota; class Anaerolineae; order B4-G1; family SLSP01; genus PWVB01. Next base: position 19,163 of record CAZEXX010000030.1, read on the forward strand.
CCAGACCCATACCAACAGCCTCGCCTATCCTAGTGTCCACCAATTCGGGGGAAGGCCTCGTTCTCGCCCTATCGCTTTCTCGCTTACTCGTTGACTTGAATCACCGCACGTAGGACGCCATCACTGTACCCGTTAACAACCTCAAAGGCGCTCGAGACTGCATCCAGAGGGAAGAGGTGGGTCGCCAACCGGGCAGCGTCCACGGAACCGCTGTGAACCAGCTCAATCGCGCGCGGGTACGTATGCTTCATCCGCCGCACGACCTTGATGGTCAGCCCCTTGCGGCGGACCACGCTGGCCGTCATCGTCATCGTGTTGTCATTGGGGATTCCAACGACCACGACCTTGCCGCCGGGCGCGGTGACTTTGGCGGCCTGATCCGGCGTCTCTGAGGCGCCGGCCGCCTCAAAGGCCACGTCAACGCCGCGACCGGCCGTCGCCCGTAGAATCGCATCGACAACATCCTGTGAAGACGGGTCAAACACGGCGTCGGCCGCATACTCAAGTGCGAAGGCGCGCCGGGTGGCCACAGGCTCAGTCATGTAGACGGCGCCCGCGCCGGCCAACCGCGCTACCGCTGCCGCGAACAGGCCGATGGGCCCCGCCCCCAGCACCGCCACCGTCTCACCCACTTTCAGGTGCGCCAGGTCCACGCTATGAATCGCGACCCCCAAGGGCTCCAGCATCGCACCCTCAACCGGCGTCATATCTTCGGGCAGGGGGAAGCAGTTCTCGGCGGGCATACGGATGTAATCGGCCATCGCACCCACGTAGTCCGGAGAACCACAGAACAAGACATTGGGACAGATGTTGGGATGTCCCCTCAGGCAGAATTCGCAGGTGCCGCAGGAGATCGCCGGCTCAACAGCGACCAGCTGACCGACCTGGAGATGCTCCACACCGGAGCCGATCTCGGCGATCCAGCCCGAGAACTCGTGCCCCATGATCATCCCCTCATCCACAATCGCCCCGCCGATCGCGCCTTCATTGTAGTAGTGATGATCCGAACCACAGATCCCCACGGCCGCAACCTTGACCAGGACCTCACCGGGCGCCGGAGGACCGGGATGCGGTACGTCAATCAGCCTGACATCGCGCAGGCCAAAGAAGCCGGCAGCGCGCATCATGCGACCACTAGCGCCATTGTTATCCATCGTCACGCTCCCCCCTACCCACACAGACCTAGCGGATCCGGCAATTCTCTTCAGTGTCCCACATGTCGGCATTTGTGCCGAAGGCCGCGCGCAGAGGCTCCGTGGCCTCGTTGAGCGCCGCGACCACATCGTCCGTCAGCTCCAGGGCTACAGCAGCAGCGCTAGACTTGATCTGCTCTGGGCTGCGCGCCCCGGCGATCACCGTCGCAACGGCAGGCTGTCTGAGCAACCAGGCCAGGGAAACCTGCGCCATCGGCAATCCAACCTCATCACAGATCTCGCGGATGCGGGCCATCGCCTGGGCCGTCTCCTGCTCAGCGCCGGGGCCGCCGTGCCGCGTCATCGGGCGGCGCTCCGATGAGAAGTGGCGCGTGCGCGCGCGCTCATCCGGAATGTCGTCGAGGGTTGCGAACTTGCCGGTCAGGATGCCGTGCAGCATAGAGCTGTACGGCGCCACGCTGACATCGTTCGCCAGACAAGCGGGCACAATCTCGTGCTCGATCGAGCGGAAGAGGAGGTTATAGGCCAGCTGGTTGACATCAACGTGGCTGATCTCCAGCATAGCGCCAAGGTCCTTGACACCGAAATTGGAGCATCCCACCGCGCGGATCTTGCCCTCTTCCTTCAGCTTCAGCATCTCGCCCATCGTCTCCTCAAAAGGGATATCCCAGTTGGGCCAGTGCAGGTAGTACACGTCGATGTAGTCCGTCTGCAGATATGACAGACTGCGTTCACAGGCGGCCCGCAGGTCGGCAGGATGCATATTATTTGGGGA
>CAZEXX010000031.1:0-20910 GCA_964516885.1 uncultured Anaerolineales bacterium
AGGGCGGCGCTGCGCTGCCCTGTCGCGGCCAGCAGGCGGATGCACTGTCGCTGCGCCACCTCAAACCAGGGCGCCAGCTCCACGCGGCGCCGGGCGCAGACGAGGGCGTCCGCGACGTGGCCGGTTGCCGCGAGTCGATCGGCGGCGGCGCCCAGCAGATCGAGGGTGCGGCGCAGGAGCCGCTCGCGGGTAACAGCAGCCCAGTCGTCGAAGTCGACGGCGTCGGAGAGGGCGAAGCCGGCCAGGAAGTCGCCGGTGTAGGTGTCGGCAGCTGCGGCCAGTTGCTCAATCGGCAGCTCGTCTGAACCCGCCGCTGCAGCCTGCAGGATTGCGACATCGAGTGTGGTGTCGCTACCGGTGTTGAACTGCAGAGTGTCTCGGGTGATCCAGAGGAAGGGCGGGTCGGTCTCGCGATCGTGGATGGCGGTGCGGAGGTTGGCCAGGGCGTTGCGCAGATTGGTGCGCGCCGAACGCTCGGGATAGCCGGGCCAGAGGAGCGTGGCGAGGCTTTCGCGGCGCTGGGGGCGTGCGGACTCGACCGCGAGGTAGGCCAGCAGAGCGCGGACCTTGTTGGCATCGAAGCCCGTGACCGGCTCACCGCCCAGGGTGACGTCGAACCCGCCGAAGAGCCTGACAGATAGCTGCGCCACGGTTCACCATCCTTCTGAACGATCAGCAGGCATCCACTCCAGGGCGCCGACCGGGATACAGACTGCGCCGGAAGAGGTCATTCTGGACGTCGAGCTGTAGGAAGGCACTGAGGAGGTCGGTGGTGTTCGGAGCTGTTCCCATATTACCACCCATCCGCCACCGATGCAAGCGCCCTAGACGGGGCACCGCCCCGTCTCTACAACAGATGCTGACGCCGCCAAGAGCCACTCGACGGCGGGATGGCATCGCAGCTGCGTGAGGCGCTCAAGTTGCTAGCTGTGGGATGGTGCACGCGGCTGGGCACTGGCTGAGGCGATTCTGTCCACGGTGTGGAATCCGGATGGGTTCTCGGTCGCCAAAGCCCGCCACCAGGGTCCCAAGGAGGGCTTTGCTGAGTCGGTGACCGCTCTCCTCTGGCCTGGCTACGCCGTCAACCGGACTTGGTCAGACGACGAGCTGGATGCTGCAGACGGTCCGGACGTCACCTGGACGATGGATCGCCACGACTTCGTGGGGACCCTCCTCCAGGCGGGAATGTAGTCGCCGCTGGCGAGACGACCTCGGTTGGGCTATACTGCTTGTGAGATAGCTGCGCTGACTACGATTCACCAGAGAGCGCATCTCGAGCGCAGGGGCGTCGGAAGCGGACACCTGAATCGTGAATCGTCAATCGTGCCGTCTGCCCAGTACCGTTTCAAACACAATCAACCCTCTCCAAGGAGGAGTCCATGATCCCTCTGATCGAATGCGTCCCCAACTTCAGCGAAGGCCGGGATATGGCGGTGATCCGCCGGATCACGGATGCCATTGAGGCAGTGGACGGTATCACTCTTCTGAATGTTGACCCCGGAGCCTCGACCAACCGCACGGTGGTGACCTTTGCCGGGCCGCCGGAGGCCGTGGTGGAGGCTGCGTTTCAGGCGATACGCACGGCCTCCGAGGTTATCGATATGCGGACGCACCACGGGGAGCATCCGCGGCTGGGGTCCACAGATGTCTGCCCCTTGGTACCGGTCTCAGGGATCACGATGGAGGAGGCGGTGGTCTATGCACGCCAACTTGCCCAACGGGTGGGGGAGGCGTTGGATATCCCCATCTATCTCTACGAGGCTGCAGCGAGGCGCCCCGCACGCAAGAACCTAGCGACGATCCGGGCCGGGGAATATGAGGGGCTGGCGGTGAAGCTCAAGGACCCCGAGTGGCAGCCGGACTTCGGCCCCGCGACATTCAACCCACGCAGCGGCGCGACGGTGATCGGCGCTCGCGACTTCCTGGTGGCCTACAATGTGAATCTCAACACGACGTCCACCCGGCGCGCCAATGCCGTCGCATTTGATGTGCGGCAAAAAGGACGGGTGCTTCGTGAGGGCAACCGACTCACGGGGGAGGTCATCCGCGATGATCGTGGGGAGCCCGTCCGCCTCCCGGGCACCCTAGAGGGCGTCAAGGCGATCGGCTGGTATCTGGAGGAATACGGCATCTGCCAGGTCTCGATAAACCTGACGGATATCGAGGCGACACCGCTCCATCTGGCCTTTGAGGAGGTCAGCGAGAAGGCGCGGGCGCGGGGGATGCGGGCCACAGGCTCCGAGATCGTCGGAATGGTGCCGCTGCGCGTGCTGCTCGATGCCGGGGAGTATTTCCTGCGCAAGCAGCAGCGCTCGTTGGGTATACCCGGGCGCGAGATCATCAACATCGCGATCCGGTCGATGGGGCTTGAACAGCTCGGTCCGTTTGACCCTGACAAGAAGATCATCGAACGTGCACTGGCAGCCCAGGGAGCGGCTCGCAAAGCGAGGACCGGCTTGGCGGATCTGACTGTGCGGGGTTTCGCTGATGCCGTGGCGTCAGAGGCCCCCACACCCGGCGGGGGATCGGTTGCAGCGTTGGCTGGGGCTTTGGGTGCTGCGCTGGGCACGATGGTCGCGAACGGCTCGGCACACAAACGCGGCTGGGATGAGCGATGGGAGACCTTCTCGGACTGGGCAGTGCGTGGTCGCGCAATCCAGGAGGAGCTGCTTGCTCTGGTCGACGCGGACTCGCGTGCCTTTGATGCGCTGATGGCGGCATTCCGGCTGCCCAAGGCCACGCCGGAGGAGAAAGCGGCGCGCAGCGCAGCTATCCAGGCAGCCACGCGTGGCGCCATTGAGGTCCCGCTGCGCACGATGCGGGCTGCCGTGCGCTCGATGGCGGTCACAAAGGCGATGGCCGAGATCGGGAACCCCAACGCGGCCTCGGATGCGGCGGTGGGTGCGCTCTGCGCCCGCGCTGCTGTGCGCGGTGCGTATTTCAACGTGCGGATCAACCTGGAGGGGATAACCGATCAGGCCTTCAGGGATGGGGCACTGGCGGAAACGGAATCGCTGCTGGCGCAGTCCGAGGTGCTGGAGCGTGAGGTGCTGGAGAGGGTGGAGGGGCGGTTCGCGGATTAGGCCACTACAAGAAACCAGGAGAGGGCAAACAGTTGCCCTCTCCTGGTTTCTTGTAGTGTTGTTGGTGCCCCTAACGGGATTTGAACCCATGTACCAGGCTTGAAAGGCCTGTGTCCTAGACCAGGCTAGACGATAGGGGCTAACCTCGACAGGAATCATATCACACCCCCGTAATCTGTCAAGGATTTCTGGCGTGTTACGGAGTCTTGCCGACAGGTCAGTTACCTGAAATCTGTAAGGTGCCTTGGTCGTCCTGACGCTGATGGTGACGGGCGTTGTGGCTGTCTAGGGGCCAAGATTGCCTGCTGAGGTGCTGGATCTTGCGACGTGTGGTAGGTTTGCGCGTTCTTACTGTTTGACATGCCCCCTTGTATGTGCTACCATGCCAGGGTATTTATGTCGGTTGTATGACCTCCACACTTCGTGCGTATTTCTGCCTGGCCCGAGCTCTTGACCGGGTTGTTTCTCATGGTGTGGACGGCGACTCGAACTTATCTCGCAGTTAGTGCGAGTGATTTGTTGCTCTATTGGATGGCGGCGGTTGATGTGATGCTTATGACATAGCATCCGAAAGCGAGGGTATGTGGAGAGACTACAGATCATTCCCCTGGGAGGACTAGGGGAAGTTGGTAAGAATATGATGGCCCTGGAATATGGGCGGAACATCATGATCATTGATTGCGGCATTATGTTCCCGGAGTCCGATATGCCCGGTATTGACTACATCATACCGGATTACGGGTACCTTCAGGGCAAAGCCGACCGCATCCGCGGTATCGTCATCACACACGGTCACGAGGACCATATCGGCGCGCTGCCTCACTTCTTACAGGACTTCAATGCGCCGGTCTATGCAACGAAGCTGACCCGTGGGTTGATCGAGGTGAAGCTGCGTCGGAATCTTCAGAGGACGGTCCAACTGGAGACGATGAAACCCGGTGATATTCTCCAAATCGGACCGTTCCAGGTCGAACCTTACCACGTCTGTCACAGCATCCCGGACACCGTCGGGTTGGGTATCACGACTCCGGTGGGTCTGATAGTGCACAGTGGTGACTTCAAGTTTGACGACACGCCGGTGGATGGTTGGCCAACAGACATCGCCAAGCTGGCGGAGTTCAGCCAGCGCGGGGTGCTGGCGCTCCTCGCTGACAGCACCAACGCTGATCATCCGGGGCGGACGCTTTCGGAGCAGTCTCTGAATGCGACATTGGCTGACGTCATGCGCCCGGCAAAAGGACGGGTGATCGTGGCGACCTTCGCGTCGCTTATCTCCCGCATCCAGCAGGTGATGGATGTCGCTGAGAGCCTTGGCCGGAAGGTCGGTATCGCCGGCACCAGTATGGTCAAGAACGTGCGGATGGCGCGGCGTCTGGGATATCTCGATGTCCCTGATGACTTGATTCTGTCGCTCCAGCAGATCAGCAAGCTCCCGCCGCACCAGGTGACGATCATGGCGACCGGTGCGCAGGGCGAGCGCCGGTCGATCATGGGCCGGTTGGCCACCGGACGGCACTCCTCGCTGCGGGTTGTTCCCGGCGACACCGTGGTGCTCTCCTCACATACCATCCCCGGCAACGAGGAGACCGTGCATCGGATGATCAACCAGCTCTTCCAAAAGGGCGCCAACGTCGTCTATCACCCCGTGGCGCCGGTTCATGTTTCCGGTCACGCAAGTCAGGAGGAGCAGAAGTTCCTCATCAGCATTCTGCGTCCCAAGTTCTTTGTGCCCATCCATGGCGAGTTGCGGCATCTGAATCTGCATAGCAAGTTGGCCCAGGAAGTGGGCGTTCCGAAGGAGAACATCGCGGTTGTCGAGAACGGCCATATCTTGCGGTTTAGCGAGGACGCGATGGAGGTCGGTGAGCGAATTCCCGGCGGCTACGTATATGTGGACGGCAACTGGGTGGGAAGCCCGATCAGCGCTGATATTGTCCGCCGGCGCCACGAGCTGGGTCAGACCGGCGTCTGCGCGGTAGCGTTTGCCTATGACGAGAAGAACGGCAAGATGGTGGGGAACGCCAGTGTGGTGGCTCGCGCGATTGTCTCAGCAGAGGCCATGGACGCACTTGAGCCGGACGCGCTGAACGCGTTGGTGAATGCGATGCGCGGTATCAGCCCGGGGACGGCAGCGTCCACCGTCGAGCGGGCGGTGGCGTCGGCCCTGTCCGACTTCTTCTTCCGAGAATCGCGCAATCGCCCTGAGGTGATTGTCCAGGCGATACCTGTAGCTTTGGCTTAGATCGTCCCTTCAGGCCTGGTGCCGAGTATGGCCCACATTCTGATTGCTTACAAGCAGTTCCCAGCCCCCTCGGTAGGTCATGCCGGGGGGGAGTCTCTTTTCTGGGTGATGGAGGCGCTCCACCGGCGTGGGCATGAGCTGACGCTCGTGTCGCGGATCATGGATGAGGAACGCATCCACCTACCGTCGGTCGAGGCGATCTGCCGCAGGATCTATCTCGTTCCTCACCACCGGTCCCGCTCTGGACCCCGGGCTCTGGCAGTTGCGCAGAGCTACCTGGATCTGCGGAGAAAGATCAAAGAGGTGATCGCTATTGAGCGGCCGGACTTCGTGCATGTGGAAACCACCCAAACCGCTCTAGCGGCGATAGGGCTGCGGCGCCCGCCTTCTTCGTACCGGACCCAGGACGTCAATTGGTTTCTAATCGACCAGAGTCTGCCCAGGCTTCGTGGTGTCGAGCGTGCTATCGCGTATCTGAAGCGAGGATTCTTCCGGTGGCTCGAGCCCTGGATCTCCCGGCACTACGATCTGACGCTGGCAATCTCAGAGGGTGATCGGCGGCTGTTGGCGGATAGCTGCGATGACGACCATCTACTGCTGGTGCCGTTGGTGCCGGCGGTTCGCCCTGAGGCGACGACGGTGCCCGCGGTTGATGGTGAGGCCAACGTGCTCTTTGTGGGAGCTATGTCGCGGGACCACAACCGGGCCGGCGTTGCGTGGTTCCTCGATGAAATCTGGGAGCGCATTGCAGCAGCCGTGCCGGAGGCCCGTTTCTATATCGTGGGTGGACATCCCTCCGAGAGCCTTATGGCGCGCGCCGACGGCGAACGCGTCATAGTGACGGGCTTCGTGGATGATCTTGGGGCCTGGTACCGTTCCGCCAGCGTCTTTGTATCGCCGCTGCTGGTCGCCGGGGGGCTGCTGCAGAAGGTGATGGATGCTATGGCCATGGGCGTGCCTGTGGTCGCTACAAGCGTCTGCAATCATGGTGCCGGCGCGACGCCGGGCGAACACCTGATCACGGTCGATGAGCCGGAGGCCTTTGCCGAGGCGGTCATCGCGCTGCTCAGGGATTCGCAGGCGCGGCTACGTCTTGGCAGCGCGGCGCAGGCTTTTGTCAGTGCTCACTATGATTTGGAGCCGGCTGTGGATGACTGGTCGGCTGCCATCCAGCGGCAGCTTGGACGCAGCTGACATCGTTGGCCACACTGGGTCCCTCTGGGCGGCGTGGTATAATGACGCGCGACTAAGTCTGGAGTAACAGCCTCAAGATGACGAAATATATGACAGCCGGGCATCGAAAGAGCAGCGTTCCCACCCTCGTGGTGGGCTTCCTGGTGCTGTTATTGGTGGCAATCGGCGTGCTCGTGGTGGCGTTCTTGCTCTCTTGGGTCAGAGGCAGTATGGCTACGCCGGGGATCTCCCCCGGCTTACCCGGCAATAGCCAGTCCAGCGAGAACGTCACCTATGGCTTTGGCCAGTTGATGCCCACGTGGGCGGGAACTGACCGGGTGACGGTGTTGCTCCTGGGCATTGACGAACGGTCTCAGGAGAGTGGCCCCTGGCGTACAGACACGATCATGCTGGTGACGCTTGACCCCATCTCACGGCAGGCCGGCGTGCTCTCCATCCCCCGCGATCTTTGGGTGCCGATTCCCGGTTACAGCGATGGACGTATCAATACGGCGCACTTCCTTGGTGATCTCTACACCTATCCAGGTGGCGGTCCGGCCCTGGCGACCGAGACGGTCGAGTACAACCTGGGCATTCCTATTGACTACACCGTGCGCGTCAACTTCCAGGCATTCGTAGTGATGGTGGATCAGATCGGCGGCATTGATGTGTACGTTGAGACGACGATCGATGATCCGCTCTATCCGGATTATAACTACGGCTATGACCCTCTGCACATCGAGGCTGGGTGGCATCACTTCGACGGCGAGATGGCGCTGAAGTACGCACGCACGCGCCACGCCAACAGCGATTTCGACCGTGCCCGACGTCAACAGCAGGTGATGATGGCGATTCTGGATCGTGTGACCTCCTATGAACTGCTGCCGGAGTTGGCGCGTGCAGCGCCCGAACTCTACGCGACACTATCTTCCTCGGTTCTCACGGGCATGGCGCTGGATCAGATGTTGGCACTGGGGAATCTGGCGATCGATGTGGATCGGGAAGCCATTCGGTTTGGCGTGATCGACCAGACGTGCACACAGGCGTGGGTGACGCCAGAGGGTGCTCAAGTGCTGGTTCCTCTACGGGACTGTATGAGAGGGCTCCGTGATTACGTTTTCCAGGCCACACCTCTGGAGACGACAACCGGTGAGGAAGTCGTGACTCTGCCGACGCTGACCCCTGAGGTGGCGGCAATTGCCGTTCTCAACGGTACCGCGCGGGTTGGGCTGGCCGGGTTCGCGGCCGACTATCTGCGGGCCCAGGGGTTCGACGTTGTCCACGTGGGCAATGCGGATCGACAAGACTATGCGAGCACGCTCGTCGTGATCAACCATGACAAACCCGTGACCACCAACGGCGTCGTGCGTTCCCTGAGTCTCCAGCCGACGGCTGTGGTCCAAGGGCAGGACACGGGGAGCACATATGACATCGTCGTTGTGCTGGGACAGGACTTTGAGCTTCCTCAATCCTGACCGCTCGCGGGTTGGGTGATGCGTTGCTAGGAGTGTGTGGATGACCGAGACCGTCAAGGCCCGGACTGAGCAGCCGGAATTGTCCTACAAGCTGCTGATTCGACTGGGACTGTTGCTGATCTATCTGGTCGGCACAGCGGTTGGTGGCTATGTCACTTTCACACGTGTGCGTGATGAGGTCGCGGCCTCAGATATTCTTCCGGACTTCACCATCGACAATCCCGCGGGCGGGGAGAACTCCAACGTCGAACGGCTTGAGGGAGAGACGCTTCCGGTGTGGACGGGCACGGATCGTGTGACGGTTCTGATCCTGGGGATCGATGAGCGGGTTCAGGAAGATGACTTCTGGCGCACCGACACGATCATATTGGCAACCCTTGACCCTGTGACCATGCAGGCTGGGGTCCTGTCGATCCCGCGCGACCTCTGGGTGCCGATCCCCGGCTATACGGAGAACCGCATCAATACCGCGCACGCCTTGGGGGATGCCTACGATCACCCTGGCGGCGGGCCGGCATTGGCGGTAGAGACGGTAGAGTACAATCTGGGTGTCGAGATCGACTACTACGTGCGGATCAATTTCCAGGCTTTCATCGACATGGTCGACCTGATCGGTGGCATCGATATTGATGTGCCGGAGCCGATTGACGATGACTGCTATCCCACCGCGGATTACGGGTGTGAACAACTGCACTTTGATGCCGGTGAGCAGCACTTCTATGGTGACATGGTTCTGAAGTATGCGCGGGTGCGCGCTACGTCGGGGGGAGATTTTGATCGGGCGCGGCGCCAGCAGCAGGTGATCAAGGCGATCCTGAAGCGCGTTACGGATGCCAAGATGTTGCCGCAGTTGGCGGCCCGCGCGCCTGAGATCTGGCAACTGGTCGAGGACTATACCAAGCTAGATCCGGATCTCCAGTTGGATGAGATCATCGCCCTGGCGAATCTTGCGACGCAGGTTGACTTCGACGAGATCCGCTTCCGCGTTATCGACGAGACGTGCACCATCTTCGCGATGACCCCGGATGAGGCGCAGATCCTGATCCCTCTGCGGGACAAGATCCGCGATGTGCGCGATGAGGTTTTTGGGTTCAAGGCGGGGAGCGACGGACTGACCACGACGGAAGAGGAGGCTGCTACCATCGCCATCCTCAATGGGACGGCCACCGAAAGCCTTGCCTTTGCGACCACGGAGTTCCTTGAGGCGAACGGCATCTCGATCGCGCACTATGACAATGCAGATCGGCAGGACTACGATACGTCGTTGGTGATCCTCAACCGCGATGTGCCGATGACGGGCGTACAGCTGCTCTCGATGCTGGACTTGCCGCAATCAGCCGTGGTCAACGGATCGAATCCCACGGCTGAGTACGACGTCGTGGTGATTTTGGGAGCGGACTACGCGCCTGAGTGATTGCGATCAGACGCGTGACCTGCGGATCACGCGTGATCCACAGGTCACGCGCGTGATCTATGGCTGTCCCAGCGGTTTCATGATGATGTAGCTGAATCCGTTCATCGGAATGTGCTCAACCAGCCCGTAGTGCTGTCCGATGGTCGCCAGCACCGGCGGTGGGTAGAACTGCGCGCGCATGATGATCAGGCCGAACGCCTCATCCCGTATCATGGCTTCCAGCTCTTGGGTGTCCAGCATTCCATTGTTATAGAGGTTGAGGAGCTGGGTAGGGTTGCTGACGGTTGGTTTGCCGGCCAACATCGTGAAGGCCGCTTCCTCGCTGAGTACCGGCAGATCCGTGCTGCGCACGTGCTCCATGATACGTGCGCCGCCCTCATAATCCTGCGGCAGCATAAGGTGCCCGACCTGTGAGTAGCCCACGGCATCGTAGTAGGGATAGTCTGCGTAGGCGGACTGGCCGGCGACACCCAGCGCGCGCGCCACAGGGCCCCAGACCGGACCTTCGGTGGGCAAGTGTACCATTCCGGATGCCTGGAACATCAGCAGCAGGGGAATGATCACGGCGACGGCCGGGCGCCACTGCGGGTGCTGCTGCACAACCCAGGCGCGGAGCTTGCCGAACGCAAAGCCGGCCAAGATGATCGCCGCGGCCACAGACGTCACCCAATAGGCCTCGCCCGCCCCCCATTTCCCCGACATCACACCTGTGCCGATGGCTGCGACAAACCAGAGACTGTAGACAGAGAGGCGATCGCCATAGGTCTCATGGATCACCATCGCCAGAGCCAGCATGATGAAGAGTGCGTGGATTCTGAGCCACGTGCTCGTGAGCCCGATGAGCTGCGGGACAAGGTAGGCGTTGACGTTGGCTGAGATCGTGTTGATCCACCAATAGCCGTCGGTGGCCCAGTTGATCGCCAGGAACGCAGCGCCGAAGACGAGCCCAAAGGCGGCTGTCAGCACCAGCGCTCGGCCCGGACGGCGCAGAAATAGATAGCCGAAAACCGCGGCGGCGGTGAAGACGGCCAGCTGCTTGGCATAGCCGGCCAGGAAGAGGCAGAGCAGACCCAAGAGTAGGTTGCGCCGAGACTTCCCGGGGTCTCCTGACTCAGGATCCCCCGCAGCGGCAATCAAGGTGATGCACAGGGTCTCCAGGAAGACCATGGTGAGCTGCTGACGGCACAGCGGCCCCACATGATAGACGAAATTGGATGCCAGGTAAGCCAGTCCGGAGACCGTGGGGATATACCACCCTCCGGTCCGCCGCCAAACTGCAAAGGCGATCACCGCTGCGGTCAGTAGCGTGATGATGAAGGAAAGCACGCGCCCCGAGAGCAACGTTGGCCCGAGGATGGGGAAGAGCAGCACGTTGAGAATGTGAAAGACCGGCGGGTAGTTGGATGAGTAAAATGGGAAGGTGCTGCTATCCTTATATGGCCAGACGCCCTGGCTGTGGAGGACGGCATCGTAGAGCTCGAAGCTCTCGCCCTGGTCGTAGTCATAGGGCCACTTGAAGAGATCGACAGCATAGGTGATGTACACGGCGAGGTAGGTGACGAAGGCCACCAGGACCAACGCGCGCAGGCCCCAGACAAGACCTTTCAGGATCCCGTTGTCCGATCCTATGGTGTCAGGGCGAGCCAGGGGCGTCCGGTAGTCGGGTTCTGTCTCTGTCGCTGCCGTGCGCTGCCCCTGATGTAGCAGTGGCAGACCCAGGGCCGCGACGCCGACGCCGCTAATAAGCAGGGCTCTCTCTATGGGGCCGATGCCGCTCCAGGCTCCGCCACCGAGTCTCCCAATGAGGAGGAGGGCGAGGTCACCGCCGAGACCGAGAAGGATGAGGAGCCAGCCTAACTGCCGTTTCGTAACCATGGCGGGCATTATAGCGGGTCGCGGAGGGGATGCAACCGGCGACAACGTTGAACGATAGTATTGACATATTGTGAATAGTGCGATACCATGATAGTTGAAGGGAGCGATCATGCCAGCTGGACCGGATTTCCAAGGACGCGGACGCGGCCACGGCCTTGGGATGAAACGTCGGTGGGGCCGGCGAATGCGAATCGTCGAACCCATGATGCTATTGCTTCTGGCCAACGAGCCAATGCATGGTTATCGACTCGTTGAGCGCCTGGCAGAAGAATTCGGGGTGACCGGATTGCCACCTCAAACTGTCTACCGGGCGCTCCAAGATATGGAGGCACGGGCCTGGGTGGGCGCTGAGTGGGATACTGAGAGTACGCAGGGTCCCCCTCGCAAGGTCTATCGCGTTACGGAAACCGGCTTGGCGGCTCTGGACGCGTGGTCAGTGGAGATCCAGGAGTTGCGTAGCAATCTGGAGAGTTTTCTGACTCTCCATCGAGGCTTGAAATCATCAGGGAGGCAATAGTCATATGAAGGTTGTCGTAAGCTCATCGGGTGCTGACAAGACGTCCACGCTCGACCCACGTTTTGGTCGCTGTTCTTATTTCGTTTTCGTGGACACGGAGGCGAACACCGTTGACGCAGTGGTCAATCAGGCTGTATCCAGCGGGCACGGCGCCGGTATTCAGGCTGCGCAGTCAGTGATAGAGGCCGGGGCTGAAGCCGTGATCTCCCGTCGCGTCGGTCCTAACGCATTCCAGGTCTTGGCGGCTGCGGGTTTGATGATCTACGAGTCAGACGCCGCATCGGTGGAAGAGGCCGTGGTGGCACTCAAGGCCGGTAAGTTGACCGCAGTGAATACTCCGACGGGCCCGTCGCACGGGGGAATGGGCCGTCGTTTCTAGGTTTTGTTGGGCGGTACTTGTGGGAAGTAGGCTTGATCCTGGAAAGGTGAGGTCATGACCAAAACAGGAACGGCTATTGAAAGAAGTCCTGAGCAGTTGTCGGACTATCCGGCCGGCGAGGCGATACCGGTTGAGGTCGTGTCGGTCACTGCCGGCGGGGACCTCGAGGTGGCACGGGATGTTCGCGCGCAGCGCGCTGAGGTAGCGAGTCGGGTGTTGTCGCTGCTGGGCAGCCTGGGCAATCTAGCGCTTCGCATCATAGAGATTCGCGCGTCATCCTCTCCTGCGCCGGTCGATTCTGCGGCACCAGCGCGTTCCGCTGCTCAGCAAGGTGTGAGGCCCGAGCCGCCGGCGAGGCGCGCGCCGCGTGCTGCGAGCGCGCCGAGGTCCGGTGGTCGCGGTCGTCGGCAGCGCCGGCATCATCGCGGGGCAGGTTAGGCTGCAATTGATTGTTGTGTTGGCCGTGATGCCCGGGGAGTGAGTCGTGCCGGCTTCACGGTCGGTCTATACATATGGGAGGTGAGCAATGATGCTTCAAGGCAGTCGTGGCGGTGGAAGTGGTCGCGGTAGCGGTGGTAGAGGGCGGGGCGGTGGCAATCGACCGGGCTCCGGTCCCGATGGTGCGTGCGTATGCCCACAGTGTGGGCATCGAGTGCCGCATCAAGTGGGCGTCGCCTGCTATGCTGTGAAGTGTCCCAAGTGTGGCGCCACGATGGTTCGTGGCTAGTCCTGCTCTTTGTTCTCTCTTGATGGAGGTTTTCGATGCGTATTGCGGTTACTTCAGCTGATGGTGAGGGTCTGGATGGTATGGTTTCGCCTCACTTTGGTCAGTGTCCGTATTTCACCCTTGTTGATATAGACGACAATGTGATTGGGGCCGTTACTGTTGTGGCGAACCCGCACTATGCGACCCATCGCCCGGGACAGGTTCCCAGTCTTGTTCGCAGCCATAGTGCTGACATGATCGTTGCGGGCGGGATGGGCCGCCGCGCGATTGGGTTATTTGAGGAGTTGGGCATCCAGGCCTTCACCGGCGCGCAAGGTACAGTTCGCCAGTCGCTGGAGCTAGCGCTAGGTGGCCACCTGACGGAAGCTGCACCATGCGTTGGCCACGGGCGTGATGTCGCCCACGGCGGTCACGCGCACTGAGAGCGGATAGCTTGATGGTGAAACTTACCTGGGTGGTGGATGATAGAGCCGGCCGGCCGCTTCGGGCTGAGCACGGCTATGCGATGTGGATCGCTGGACCCGGCGGTCAAGTGCTCCTGGACACCGGGGGCAGTGGCGAGGTCTTGCTGCACAACCTCGGTGCCCTGGGGCTCGATCCCGAGCGGCTGGATGCGCTTGTTTTGAGCCACGGGCACGATGATCACACGGGGGGGCTTGCTGCGCTGCTGACCCACCTGCGCCCAGGTACGCCGGTGTTTGCACATCCCACGCTCTTCACGCAGCGGTACTCGACCAAGTCGGGCGAGCTGCGTGAGCGTGGCTTGCGTGTCTCGCAAGATGACCTGCCGGGACACATCGACTTCCGCTTCAATGCCGGACCGGTCGAGGTTGTCCCTGGCGTTTGGACGACGGGTGAGGTGCGGCCTCGACCCGACCCAGAGGGGCGCAGCCCACACCATTTCATCAAGCTCGGCGACGATATGGTTGCCGACCCCTATGCTGATGACCTTTCACTTGTGGTTCGAGTCGCAGGGAATCGAATGTTGCTCCTCTGTGGCTGTTGTCATGCGGGTCTGCTAAACACACTGGCACAGGCACGGCGCGTCCGGCAGGAGCCCATCGTGGCTGTCGCCGGGGGCGTTCATCTGGCCGGTGCTTTGGATGAGGTTATTGACAAGACCGTGTCTACACTTGGCACGATGGAGAGTCTGCGCACCCTGTGGTTGGGCCACTGCTCAGGACAGGAGATACTCCAAGCTGCGCGGGCCGACTTGAGCGAAGTGCTGGTGCGACAGGGATCTGCGGGACAGCATCTTGTCATAGATGCAGGGGAGGTTATATGCGAATAGCCGTGGCCAGCGGCAAGGGCGGGACCGGCAAGACGACGATTGCTGTGAGCTTGCTCCTGTCCTTAGCCGCGCTGGAGGATGAGACCCGTCCGTCGAAGCTCCAGCTACTGGACTGTGATGTTGAGGAGCCCAATGCCGCGATCTTTGTGAAGCCGGTGATTGAAGGCCAAGAAGAGGTTGGCATCCTGTTGCCCGAGGTGGATCCGGCATTGTGCACACACTGTGGGCGCTGCGCGGAAGTCTGCGCGTTTCACGCGATTGCCGTTTTCGGTGAGAAGGTGCTGGTCTTCCCGCAGTTGTGCCATGGGTGCGGCAGCTGTACCTATAACTGCCCCACCGGTGCGATTCAGGAACGCATGAGCCCCATCGGTACCATCTCCTGGGGATCGGTGCCGGATTGTCCTGGTGTGCGGTTTGGGCAGGGCAAGATGAATGTCGGCGAGGCCATGGCAAACCCTGCGATCCGTGCACTGAAGAAGAAGATGTTACCTGAAGTCGACGGTGGCGTCACGATTCTGGACGCGCCGCCCGGCAATGCGTGTCCTGTTGTGGAGACGCTGCGTGGCGCCGACTTCGCGCTCTTGGTGACCGAGCCGACGCCCTTCGGGTTGCACGATCTCCGGGTCGCGGTCCAGGTTGCGCGGGGGGAGTTGCAGATCCCGACCGGTGTTGTGATCAACCGCGACGGCATAGGCGATGATGGTGTGCTAGCGTTCTGCGCTGAGAATGACGTCCCTGTGCTATTGTCCATACCGCTTGACCGCCGGATTGCAGAGGCCTATGCGGATGGCATACCTCTGGTGGATGCTGTGCCTGAGTACCGTCAGGATTTTGTCGGTCTTTACCACAAGATTCTTACACTTGTCGAGGGGGAGTCCTAATGGCAGACGATCCACAACAACTTGTGGTTCTCAGCGGCAAGGGCGGGACCGGTAAGACGACGGTTGCCGCCGCGCTGGCACACCTTGCCGCGCAAGAGCTGTCCTTGAGTATCGCCGACGCCGATGTCGATGCTGCGAATCTTGAGCTCGTGCTCGATGTGCAGCAGGTGGCATCGCACGAGTTTGTCAGCGGCTTGCTGGCAGAGATCGATCCTGATCTGTGCATCTCGTGTGGCCAGTGTTTTGAAGCCTGTTACTTTGAGGCCATTACGCCGGGCGGTGTGGGCGTCCCATACGAGATCAACCCGACTGCCTGTGAGGGCTGTGCAGCGTGCTATTACCGGTGTCCTGTGGATGCGATCTCACTGCTCACGCCGCCCTGCGGTCTGTGGTATGAGTCAAACACGCGGTTCGGGCCTCTGTTTCACGCTCATCTCTTCGCTGGTGGGGAGAACTCTGGCAAGCTGGTCACGTTGGTGAGGCAACAGGCACGACTGCGTGCCCTGGATGACCATCGGGATCTCGTGCTGGTGGACGGCCCGCCGGGTATTGGCTGTCCGGTGATCTCCGCTGTGGCCGGTGCTACACTTGCATTGATGGTCGTCGAGCCGACGCTGTCGGGTGCACATGACCTCTCACGCGTGGTCGATCTGGCGGCGCACTTCGGTGTGCCGGCTGCCGTAGTGGTCAACAAGGCTGATATCAGCGATAAGCGAACGGAGGAGATCGAAGCGTTCTGTGCTGCGCGCGCTATTCCGCTGGTCGGGCGCATTCCCTATGATACGGTTGTCACCGAGGCGATGGTGCAGGGAGTGCCCATCACTGAGTTTTCTGATGGGCCTGTATCGCGGGCGCTTATTCACACCTGGGGTATAATCAAGGAGAAGCTCGTGGGAGGTTGATGTCCGAGAGGAGGATCAAGCGCTCTGATGTAGCCGACCGTTGGGCGAGCTCTTCGTGGTAACTAAACTGCGACTCTGGATAATAGTTGTGGGAGGCAAGCATGGGTACGGATATGACGCTACGTGAGAGAATCCTGATGCAATTGGTAGAGGTCATCGATCCCGAGACGGGCGTGGATGTGCTGCGGATGCGTCTGGTCGAGGATCTGAGCGTGGACGAGCCATCAGGTGCGGTTGCATACCGTTTCCGTCCTTCTTCTCCCTTGTGTCCGCTGGCGCACAGTTTGGTGTTGGATATCAAGCGTGCTGTGGCGTCCGTTGACGGTGTGACATCCCAGAAGATCGAAGTGGCCGGCTATGTCCGGGCAGAGGAACTCACCGAGATGATCAACAACGTGGTTGTGTGAGTCCCTCGAACTTCTGATGGCAGTCGAATAACCGTCATTCGGAGCCAATAGATGGCCATCTATGAGTACCAGTGTGAAGAGTGTGGTGTGGAATTCGAGGCACGGCGGAGTATGAAGGATGCCGACGCTCTCATTGCGTGCCCTGGGTGTGGCGGTGACCACACGCAGCGTGGGCTGTCGATGTTCTTCTCCGCCCGGAGCGGGGGAGGATCGAGCGGCATCCGGTGCCGCCAGCAGTAGTAGCGGTTGTGGTTCCTGCAGTAGCCACTCCTGCGCGTCCTGCGGAGGACACTAGCGCACCTTCGTCAACAGCTGGTCCTGAAAACAGCATTCACCGCCCTCAGCTGGGGGCGGTGAATGCTGTTTGCGGTGAGGGTGCCTTGAGCTGCAGGCTTTATGACTGGTTGATGAATGCGCTGATAACATCGGCGGTGCGCTGCTTGCTCTTGTAGCTGCTGGAGTACCAGCTCGTCATCGGAATGTGCTGTCCTTGTGCGGTGTACAACTCGACGCGGTAGGTTCTGTCGCCGTCGCTGTCCCGGCTGGTGCTCACGGCGACGTTGGCGATGTCGCTGAGCGTGTACTGCCACATGTTGGGGCCGAAGAGGGTTCTCCGAAACTTGACGATCGCATCCTGGTCTCGGTCAAAGGTCCACATGGTAGACAGGGACTGGACACCGCTGATGGCCAAACCGGCGCCGATCAGGATGAATATGCCACTGACAACAAGCCCAACCGTGCCGCGGTCCCGAATTGTCAGCAACGGTATTGATGTGTCTGTTAGGTAGCGCTGGATGTCCGCCACCGCGGATGCTTTTCCTGAGTAGCTTGAACTGGTGTGGCTTGTGAAAGGGATCACCTGATCGCCGGTCTCTATCATCAGGCGGTACATAGTGTCTCCATCACTGTCGGTGCTCTGGGCCACATGCGCGCCTGTGAGCGCTTCCAGGGGCCTGTTGCTAATAGAGAAGCCGAGGACGGCACGCGACAGCTTGCACTGCGGATGCCCTGACGGTACACGCTCGCACGAGAGGGTTGTGCTCAATCCCATAAGCCAGATCCACAGCGGCGCCAGGAGCACCACGATTACGCCGATGAGCAATAGGACCCAGCCGCCTCGCGGGCGAAGCTGGAGAATCCGATCGTCTTGGTAGTGGACCTTCATTATTTCCCCCTGGGTTAGACTGGAACTGTGCCCGAGTGTCGCTTGGAGGCCACGGGCCGGTTGCTGCCGAGATCGTGTGCACGGCAAACGCTCTTAGCCATAGTATAGCGATCTGGCACAGCACCACAACCGCATCACGTCATCGGAGTTCCGTAGACGAACAGCCCGTATTCCTGTCGCACACACCTGGCTTACCCGGTGTTTTCGGGTAAACTAGCAGCCTGTCGGAAAAGTCAAGAAATCCGGATTTTCGGGCATGAAATAACCGCAGTATTGCGCCAAGACAGGGCAATCAATGACCAAGAACCGGATTTCTCAGCCGCGTGAAGTTGTTCTCCGACAGCTTACCAGGGCCGAAATTCAGCGTGCGCCCGTCAATCAATTTCGCGCCGGCTGCCGGCAGCTGGGTTACCGTCGGGATGGCAGCCCTGCCGACCGGTCATCGGCGATTTTTCCTTGGTGCCTGCAGCGCTACCTGGAGGGATGATGGCGTCGTCTTACTACATAGCCGTTGACTTGGGCGGAACACAGATCCGAACCGCACGGTTCTCCGCAGCCCAGGAAATGGAAGAGCGTGTCGCCGTTGAGACCAAAGCCGAGGAAGGCCTTGAGGCCGTCTTTTCGCGCATCATATCGACCGTTCACGATGTCTGGCCCGCGGCCGATCAGGGCGAGGTCGCCGCTGTAGCTCTTGGGGCACCCGGGCCGCTCAATTTTCGCACCGGCATCCTGCGGTTTGCGCCCAATCTGCCCGGATGGGTCAATGTCCCGCTGCGCAAGATGCTTCAAGAGACGTTGGGTGTCCCTGCCTTCGTCGGGAACGATGCGGATGTTGCGGCTTTGGCTGAGCACCGCTTTGGTGCCGGCCAGGGTGTGGAGCACATGATCTATATGACGATCAGCACCGGCATCGGTGGTGGCATGATCTTCAACAACCGTCTCTTCACCGGTGGTCACGGTCTGGGCGGCGAGGTGGGGCACGTGGGGGTCGATCCCGCCGGCCCACGCCATACGTGTGGCAACATCGGATGTCTGGAGGTTATGGCCTCAGGGACGGCGATTGCTCGCAATGCGCGGGAGCGTATCGAGGCAGGTGAGCCGTCTGCACTCGTTGAGATGGTCAGTGGCGATCTCTCAGCGATCACGGCTAAGGAAGTCAGTCTGGCCGGGCAAGCCGGCGATCCCCTGGCTGTCTCTGTATTCCGGGAGGCCGGTACCTATATCGGCTCTATGCTGGTTGGCCTGATGTACATACTGAACCCGACCCTGTTCGTGTTGGGCGGCAGTGTCACGTTGGCCGGTGACCTGCTTTTTGACCCCATACGCGAGACGGTCGCTGATCGAGCGCCGCAGGCCTATCTCGAGCAGACCCGCATTGTGCATGCTCAACTGGGTGGCGATGTCGGCCTGTGGGGCGCCTTGGCGCTGGCTTTGATGGAACTTGAGGGCAGATAATCTACTGTGGGGTGATAGGCTATGTCACGGCTGTTGATTGTGCTGAGCACGGTCCTGCTCACGGTCATCTTGGCAATTGGATGGATGCTCGGGCCCGGACTGGATCAGCGGTTTGTGCCTGGCGTCTGGGTGTGGAACGCCTCTCTTGGTGGCATGTCATCTGAGCAGGCCGCGGCTCATCTGCAGACGGAACTACCTCTGCATCAGCCTGGTATTGTGCTTCTGGGCCCTGAAGGGCAGCGGTGGTCGTTCTCGCCGGCAGATCTTGGTGTGGCGATCAACTCCGAGGCTACGCTGGCTCAAGCTTACGAGCCTGGGCATATGAGTGCGGGCCGGGCCGTATTTGGCGAACGCTTGACCATCATGTTGGATGGGTTGCGTCTTTCCCCTGTGCTTTCCTGGAACCCCGACATCGCGTGGCGTGCCCTGGCGACCGTTGGGATGGAGCTGGCGCGCCCCGTCCAAGATGCTTCAGTGCAGCTTCAGGGAACACAGGTTGTCCTGGCCTCCGGCAGCATTGGTAGGCGGATGGAAGTCTCGCAGACGCTGGAGGCCTTGCTCCCATATTTATACGCACTGGAGCCTGTCGAAGTGGTGGTGCCGGTGACGGACCTTCCGCCCGACGTCGACGATGGCCAGGCAGAGCAGGTCATCCACATCGCTGAGCAGATACTCCAGGCCCCCTTGACGTTGCTGGTCCCCGATCCCAAGGAAGGGGACCCAGGGCCGTGGGAGATCGCCCCGGACGTCCTGGCGCGCATGCTGCTAATTCAGATGGCGGCCGATGAACTATCCGTCACCCTGGACCAGGCAGCCTTGGCTCAGCATTTGGGACAGCTGGCGATGGCGCTGTACCGGGAGCCCGTGGACGCGACGTTTGATTTCAATACCGATACCATTCAGCTCGACCTGATAACGCCGAGCGCGATGGGACGCGAGATGGATGTGGCCGCGACCGTCTTGCGGATCAACGATATGCTGGCCGATGGTCAGCATATGGTGCCGCTGGTGATAAATCAGATCGAGCCGGCGATTCTGGATACACTGACAGCGGAAGACTTGGGCGTGCGTGAATTGGTGGCCGTTGGAGAGTCTTACTTCACCGGTTCGTCATCTGCCCGCGATCGCAACATCCGGCTTGGCGCCTCGAAGTTTGACGGGGTGGTCCTTGCGCCGGGTGAGGAGTTCTCCTTCAACGAGCACCTTGGCGACGTAACGTCTGAGGCGGGATACGATGAATCCTACGTGATCATCGGCAATCGCACTGTTCCCGGTGTCGGCGGTGGTATCTGTCAGGTCGCCACGACGGCGTTCCGGGCCGCGTACTTTGGGGGATTCCCGATTGTGGAACGGTGGCCGCATGCTTACCGGGTAGCGTACTACGAGCTGGGTGGCTTTGGCCCGGGCTTCGACGCCACGATTTATTCCCCGATTGTGGATTTCCGCTTCAAGAATGATACACCTTACCACCTCCTGGTTCGCACTGAGATTGATGCTGCCAGTTCACGGCTACGATACCTGTTCTACAGCACTGCAATCAATCGAACAGTTGAGCAGATTGGGCCGGAGTGGGGGGCACCGATCCCCCCGGGACCCTCCGTCTACGAATACGATGAGACATTGCCTGCCGGCACGGTCAAGAAGCTTGAGAGTGCCCATAGTGGCCTGAGTGCCGTACTGGGGCGTGTCGTCAAAGACGGTGATGGCAACGTGCTCTACGAGGACGAGTTCGTCAGCGATTTCATCCCGTGGCCTGCGCGTTATGCTTTCGGGCCCGGCTACACACCGCCTGCAGGCGCCGAGGTCGTCGGCGTCCCCGAACCATGATCAGTCGCAGACGACACAAAGTAAAACGCCCACGTGAGATCTCACGTGGGCGTTTTGTCGATTTGGAATAGAAGGCACGAGTTCCAGATGGAACTCT
>CAZEXX010000032.1:0-17400 GCA_964516885.1 uncultured Anaerolineales bacterium
TAGAGGCCGCTGGCCTGCATAGCCGTGTAGCCATTGTAACTCGCCATTTTGCGCCCCAGCCGCGAAAGCCCTGCACCATTCGGCGACGGTGTATATGTATGCCCCCACGGCCAGAGGACCAGATCGCCATAGCTATGCAATGTGATAAAGACACCCGGCTTGGTCTCCGGCGCAGGCGTTGTCAGATCATCGGGCCGCTCATCCGGGAAGAGCGAGCGCAGGAACGTCTCCACGATCTGGGTCTCGACCTCAGAGACGGGGGTTGGCCCCTGGTATGTTTCATCACACGCGTAGGTGCTGGCGCCACCCCAGAGAAAGCCGGAGTTGCGGTTCAGATCGATCCCATAGCTCGTCCCACTGCAGTAGCCGTGGGTAAGATTGGCATTCTTGCGCCAGTAGGCCCAGGGCTGGCCGGCTTCATTGCGCACGTGGCCGTCCGGATTGGCGCTAACCACGACCTCAATCAGATGATGGTCCAGCAGCCACGTCACGTCGGCATCCACACCGTAACCTGTGAGCAGATGCTCGATGAAGACCATCGCCATCTCCGGCGTGATCAGCTCTCGGCCGTGGATATTGGCCATAAGCAAGAGAATGGGTTTAGCTGCTTCAGCGGCCTTGGTAGCTTCAGCGACCTTGGCCAGCCCCGTCGCTTCGTTCGTCAGGCGCAGGGCATAGATGGTCCGCCCTTCATAGCTGGTGCCCAGCGAACGGAGTTCGGTCAGTGTAGGATAGTTCAGCGCCCAGACAGAGAGCTGATCGTACAGCTCATCGATCGTGCGGTAGCAGGGAGTGCTGGGGATCGTGGCTGGACTCACCGCCGCCGGCGCCACCGGTTCCAGCTCAAAACCCCCGCTGGACAGCCATGCGCGATCGGCGTCGGAGATCAGAGCCTTCAGACGCCCGGACCCAACCGGCTCCGCGCCGGCCGTCTGGGAGCCGGTTGGCAGTGTCTCCTGCACCTCCCAGACATCCAACACCCGAGCCAGTGAGGCCAACTCAGCGGGAGACTCGAAGGTGATCCAGACAATGTCATCCGCCTGGGCGAACGCACCATCCAGCTCCGCGCTGACCGCCTCTGCGGCGACCGGCTCCGCGCCGGCAGGCTCTGCGGCGGCAGGAGCCGTCAGCAGCAACAGACAGATGAATCCAAGCAACACAACCGGTGAATGACGTCTCACTCCGCGCTCCCGTTCCAACCCAAACGCTGACAGCAGTTCTGGTGAGGAATTCGACCGAAGATCAAGGGGTGGGCCGGACTAAGAGTCTGTCGCTGAGGACACCATCCTGTAGCCTGTGCCACGCTCGGTCTCAAGTTCGAAAGGCGCGTGGCTCTGTACCAACGCTTTCCGGAACCAATGAATGTGAACATCCAGGGTCCGCGTATCCCCCATGAAGTCCGTCCCCCAGATATCACGCATCAGCTGCTCACGCGAGACCAAGGTGCGGGGGGACTGGAGGAAGACCAGAGCCAAGGATGCCTGTTTTGGCGTCAGGAGAACCTGCTGCCCTTGCCAGATCAGCAAACGGTTCCCAATATCCAAACAGAGTCCCCGCCATTCAACAGTCTCCGGGGGGCTGTCGGGGACGACACGGCTAAGACGATGCATAAGCCGGCGCGGCGTGAGCGGGTGCCGGAGGTACCCATTGACACTCGGCATCTGATCCAAACGCATTCCCTTGCCGAGCAACAGGAACGAGGTCATCCGTACAGGGAGATCGGCGAAAGACCGGAAGAAACGCCCCACGTCGAAGCGCACCGAGGGCACATCAAGCAGAATCAGGGTCGGGGGTTCGTCCTCAATCATCTGCAGGGCCTGACGACGTACCTGCGCCACAGCTACGTGATAGCGCTGCTCAAGACTCGGCCTGAGACGCCGTTCCAGGGTTCGGTGGGCGACAACAAAAAGCACAGACGGCCGATCCACGTACACTCCTTAGCTGAACCACATAGACTCAGTATACATGGAAGGGCCCGCACGGCAATTCCGATCTAGAGAACGGCGAATAACAGTTGACGCGCACGGTACAGCCGTTATGATTACGGTAGGAGCACAGTCTTAAGGAGAAAGCACTTGCCGCCGATCATCGAGGCACAAGGACTGACCAAGCAGTTCCCATCACCCAACTTTCGTGCCCGGCTGCAGCGGGCCGGAGCATCCGGTGGAGCGTTGGCCGTGAATCAAGCGACCTTCGAAGTGCGCGAGAACGAGATCTTCGGGCTGATCGGACCCAACGGGGCCGGCAAGACGACGCTTGTGAAGATGCTCTCAACATTGATCCTGCCCACGGCAGGCACGGCCACGATCAACGGAATCCCGCTCCTCCGGGCGGACCGCATCAAGCCCACCATTGGGCTCATGACGTACAATGAGCGCAGCTTCTTCCCCCGGCTAACCTGCAATGAGAATCTGTGCTTCTATGGGGGGTTGGCGCAGCTATCAAGACCCGCATGCCAAGACAAGATCGAGCGTCTCGCTGAGATGCTTGATCTATCGGATTTCCTCGACAAGCGATACGATCGCTGCTCAACCGGCATGAAACACCGGCTGGCTCTGGCGCGAGCATTACTCAATGATGCATCACTGCTCTTCTTGGATGAGCCCACCGCGGCCCTCGACCCCGTTGCCGCGGCGCAGTTCCGGGAGCGCCTCTACGCACTCGTCCATCAGGAGGCAAGGACCGTGCTGATGGTAACCCACAACATTGATGAAGCCGTGGAGCTGTGCGATCGCGTCGCCGTCATGGTACAGGGACGTCTGTATGTTGTCGGCCCACCCGACCGGCTGCGTCCCCTCTTAAGTTCCGAGGCACGCTGCACGCTGCAGGTCCGAGGAGGATCCTGTGCGCTGTCCGACCATCTGCGCGACCTCGGCGTCGTGGCAGACCTCACGCCCCATCGGATTGCACCGGACCTGACGCGTTTCGAGATCCAACTGCAGAACCGTGAGCGATCGCTACCGGCGATTGTCGCTGCCGTCGAAGCCGATGGCGGCTCGCTGGAAAAGCTCCAGTTGGCGACGGCAACTTGGGATGAGGTCGCTCAGCAGCTAGCCGGCAGCGCCACGGCACAGGGCGAGCACGATCCGGCAGTCGCACATCTCTCCCACCGTGAGGTCCATGCGGTGAATCAGATTACCCACGATCCAGGCCCAGATGGACGCCGGCGGCGCCGTTTTGGACTACCCAAGCTCAATCTTCGGTCGCGTCTGCAAGAGCTGCGGAACACCATGCCGATCTTTCTGCAGCGTGACCTCAAGACCCAGGTGAGCTACAGGCTCTCGTTTCTGCTCCAGCTGGTGGGCATCTTCTTCTCCGTCACCAGCTACTACTTCGTCGGCCAGGTCTTCGGCATGCAGACCAATCCCTACCTGGCAGCCTACGGCGGCGACTACTTCTCGTTTGTCCTGATCGGCATTGCTTTCCTGGGATACCAGAGCGCCGCGCTTTACGGCTTCTCCAACGTCGTTCAGTCAGCCCAAACCACGGGCACACTCGAGGCGATGCTCACCACTCCAACCCGTCTCAGCACCATCCTGTTAGGCTCAAGCGCCTGGAATTTCATCTTTACGTCCTTCCGTGTGATGCTCTACCTCCTCGCCGGCACTCTCTTCTTCGGAGCGCGCTTCACCGGGGCCAACTGGGGCGCGGCGCTGCTGGTGCTGCTGCTCACCGTCACCAGCCTCAGCGCCATCGGCATTCTGTCCGCATCCTTCATCATGGTCTTCAAGCGCGGTAGTCCAATCAACTTCCTCATCAGCAGCGTGTCGTTACTGCTCGGCGGCGTCTATTACCCCGTCGAGGTCCTGCCGGCTCGCCTGCAGGCCCTGGCCAGGCTCTATCCGTTGACCACATCCCTGCAGGCGATGCGCCGCGCTTTGTTGATGAGTGCCTCACTGAGCAGCCTCGCCGGTGACCTGGCCATTCTCCTCGGATTCACACTCCTGCTGATGCCCCTCAGCTTCACGGCCTTCGGGTATGCGGTGCGGCAGGCCAAGCGGGATGGCAGCTTGACGCAGTTCTAGATCCCTCGGTTGACCTCAGCCCCGTTTCATGCAGAATCAGAGCACGATTCTGAAACCGAAACAGGGGCATTATGCACATTGCTTTCCTCAACCCGCAGGGTAACTTCGATCAGCAGGACAGCTACTGGACCGAGCACCCGGACTTCGGCGGGCAGCTGGTCTATGTCAAGCAGGTCGCCCTGGCTATGGCCGAAGTGGGCCACACCGTCGACATTCTCACGCGGCGCATCGTGGATCCCGCCTGGCCGGAATTCGCCGCGACAGAGGATACTTACGAAGGCATCGCCAGCGTCCGCATCATCCGCCTGCCGGCCGGCCCGGCGGAGTTCCTCCGCAAAGAGCTGCTCTGGCCGCATCTCGTGACCGATTGGGTCCCCAACATCCTCGCCTTCTACAAGGCGGAGGGCAAGCTGCCTGACGCCTTCACCGGGCACTATGCCGACGGTGGTCTGGCCGGCGTGCTCATCGAGGCCAGGTCAGGCATCCCCTTCACCTTTACCGGGCATTCGCTCAGTGCACAGAAAATGGACCAGCTGGGCATCTCGGCGGAGAATCTGTCCGAGATGGATGCGCGCTATCACTTCGCACGCCGCCTGCCGGCGGAACGGCTGAGCATGAACCGCTCGGCCGTCATCATCACCAGCACACAGCAGGAACGCTTTGAACAGTACGGGCACATCGCCTATCGCGGCGCCACCAATGTAGCGGAAAGCAGGCGATTCGCCGTAGTGCCACCGGGCGTGAATCTGTCGATCTTCGGCGACGACGTTGCCGGCGCGCAGGAAGCTGAGACCCAGGCCCACGTGCTGGCGATGCTGGCGCGGGACATCGACGCCGACCGGCAGGAGCTGCCGGCAGTTATCGCCTCCAGCCGCCTCGACCCCAAGAAGAACCAGCTGGACCTGGTGCGCGCCTTTGCTCAGACACCTGAGCTGCAGGAAAAAGCCAACCTGGTCCTTGTCACAGGCGCCCACAACGATCCGCTGCGGGATGACGCCGCGGCCAACCCCACCGAGAGACAGGTGCTCGCACAGATCCGCGAGGTGGTCCGAGGCCACAACCTCTGGGGCAAAATCGCTACCTTTGCGTTGCGCGGCCAACCGGCCCTGGCGGCGACCTACCGCTTTCTGGCAAAGCGCGGCTCCATCTTCGCGTTAACCGCGCTATACGAACCGTTTGGGCTGGCGCCGCTGGAGGCCGCTGCCGCCGGTCTCCCCGTGGTCGTGACCCAAAACGGCGGGCCCAGTGAGAGTCTGCGGGATGCAGAGACCGAGTACGGCGTACTCGTTGATCCGACAGACCCGGCGGATATCGCGTGGGGACTGTTGCGACTGCTGTGTAATCCTGCTACCTGGGCCGGCTTCGCCCAACGCGGACGCCGGCGCGTGCTGGATCACTATACGTGGGAGCGTACAGCACAGGGGTACCTGGCCCTGATTGAGGCGATGGTTGCCGATCCCGTGGCGCGCCGCCCAGAGAAGCTGCTGCCCATTCATCCCTACTTCAAGGACGCGTCCGCAGCAAACGACATCACATTGGATGAGCTGCGGGAGATCTATTTCGGGGTGAAATAGGGGATAGGGGACAAGGGATAGGGCACCAAGGGAGAAAGTAACCATACTGCGTAGGGTACGCAGGTGGCCGCGGTGCGGCTCAGGAACTAGCAGGCTGTCGGAGAACTGCTCTATGCGGCTGAGAAACCCGGTTTTTTGGTTACTGATTGCCCTGTCTTAGCGCAATGCAGCCGTGATTTCATGCCCAAAAACCGGGTTTCTTGACTTTTCGGGTACCAGGGACGCCACTCAGAGTTTCGATACAAGTCGGCACGAACTCAGGCTGAGGTAGTGCCGGTTGCTTTATCCCTCCAACCGGGTCAAGAGCGCCGGAAGCAGGTTGTCCCAATCGTAAGCTCCGGCGTAGGCTTGGGCGCGGGCGCTCCACACAGCGCGGTCCCTTTCATCCTGCGCCAGGCGCACACAGGCATCGGCGAACTCTGAGGGGGTGTCGGCGAGAACCATGGCCCGCTCCGGCGCAGCAAAGCCCTCGGCAGCCAATCGCGTTGCCACAATGGCCTTTCCCATCGCCGTGGACTCCAGCAACTTCAGACGCGTGCCGCCGCCCACCAACAAGGGCACGACGTAGACAGCTGCTGCCCGGATATAGGGCTGCGTCTCGGGCACGCTGCCGGTGATGACAATACCCGGGACCTCCCGGAGCCGCTCCAGCCGCGCGTGGGGATGACGCCCGACGATGTAGAAGTGCGCTCCCGGCAGCCGCTCACGGATGCTAGGCCAGACACGGTTGGCATACCACAGAACCCCATCCACATTCGGACGGAAATCCATCGTCCCGGTGAAGACAAATGCCGGCTGAGCTAAATCGGCCGAAGCCTCAAAGCTTGCATAGGCTGCGACATCGATGCCGTTGGAAATGACCAGGGGATCCAGATCGGACACGATGCCGCGCAAGGCGGCCGCATCCGCCTCGGATACCGCCACGACAAGGTCCGACCTGTCGCAGACCTGGGCCTCATAGCGACGCAGGCGGCGCCACTGCACGGACGAGTAGAGCGCGCCCGGCCACCGTCTTGGGCGCCGGAAGTCTGCGCGCGCGGCCCGACGCTGCAGCACGTACTCACAATTATGATCGTCGAAGATGATCTTGGGCGCGTTGGTCTCGGGGAGCGAGGTCAAATACGGCGCAAGTTCCAGGCCTTCGACCAGGATCCAGTCGAAAGAGTACCGGGACAGCCAGGCTTCGAGTTGTTCGCGATAGGCAGACGAGGACAGCCGCTCGCTCAGGTCCGGACGTCCGGTGAAGACCAGATCCCACAACCGATCCTTGAGCGAGCGGGTCGGCTGGGGGAGTATAGCCGTGCGCTCCGTGTACCGCACCAGCAGCGGCTCCGGTGCAAGCTCCTGGTCCGGTGACGCAAAAGTCAGCAGTGAGATCTCGTGGTGCTTCGACAGCCCCCGAAGCAGCCCCCAGTTGCGCAACGCGGTGCCCTGCCGTGGAGGATAGGGGATCTGAGGCGTCAGAATGAGGATCGCGGCCATGCGGGAAGCCGCCTACGCAAGCCGGAGCCTCGCCGCGGCCGAGCCGACGGCGAGGGCGACGTGCACGAGCCAGGTCAACAATCCCACGCCCCCTCGCAGGTTCCCCTGAAGGAGAGCGGGCAATTGCAGCAGCCCCAATCCCAACACCGGCAGCGCGCCGATCACAATGCCGGCGCTCACAATCCACCATAGACGCTGTCCATAGCGCCGCCCCACCGAACGCCACACAATCTCGGCGATCACGGTGCCGGCCAGCGGCGACAGGAAGAGCAAGAACCACCAACTGCCCAGCAAGGGAAGGATGCCGGCGATGCCCCCCAGGATCAAGGAAATGATGCCGGCAATGACATAATCGGTGCCCCGCGCCTGTTCAAACCGCTGCTTACGGCCACGTTGGCAGTCCGGACAGATGTAGCCCACAGGCGTGCGACGGGCGCACTTCACGCAGATGGGCGTACCGCATTGGTAACAGCGCAGCGCTGTCTCAGTCTTGGGATGCCAGTGGCAGGTGAAGGTATCGTCAAGCTCCTCACTCATAGAAATCTCCGTTGCGTGGGATGAGGCGGTTAACAAGGGTCTCGTAGAAATCATTGCGACTGCGCAGTCGCAGAAACCGCGCCCGGATTTCACTCCGCTCCACGCGCACGACATCACCATTGACGAGCTCGCCCTCCATGCGGCCATCCACAGAGAGCATGCCGGGGATCTGGGTCTCAACCCGGACCTCAATCACAGATTGCGCATCCAGAACCAGAGGACGCTCCATGCTCAGGTGCGGCGCAGTTGGCACAACAACGATGTTGTCGAGCCACGGGGGCAAGATGGGTCCCCCCGCAGCATAGGCATACGCTGTCGACCCAGTCGGTGTGGCCAGAATCAGACCATCGGCAACATAGCGGGTCATCATCGCGCCATCGATGGCCGTGTGAAGACGCACAGTTCGAGCGAGAGCACCGCGACTGACCACGGCGTCATTCAACGCCTGTTCTTCTGCTATGGCAACGCCTTCTCGAACCAGCGTCACACAGAGCATCATCCGGGACTCCACACTGGCCTTGCCGTCCAGCACCTGCGTCAGCGTGGTCTGCCAAAGCTCCGGGGCAGCTTCCGTAAGGAAGCCAACCCGGCCGAGGTTGATCCCCAAAATCGGGATCTCGGCTGGGGCAGCTCTCTGTGCAACCCGCAAAATGGAGCCGTCTCCACCCAGGGTGATCAGAAGATCGGCAGGATAGGATACGCTCAGACACTCCGATATCGGACAACGCCAGGCTTCAACGTCATACGTGTTGAGAAGCCAGCCCTCGATCTCCTGCGCTAGAGGCAGCGACCGCTCAACCCGCGCGTTATAGATCAGACCAATGTGCTTGATCCCACACTCTCCGGAAACCATAGTTGCTGATCCGCGCAGCTATCGCACGACTCTGAAGAAGACTTGCGCCAGGCCTTGACTATGCACCCAGCCGCTCCTGCAATATCGAAGCGATGGCCGTCGTCGGTACCATCGACTGCTCACCAGTCTCCATGTCACGCAGCGTGGCCTCACCGCGCGCCAGCTCATCCTCGCCGATGATAATCACAAGCTTGGACTCCCGTTTATTGGCCTGCTTGAGCTGAGAACGCAGACCTCCGCGCATCGCGATCCGCGCGCCTACGCCAAGGGCCCGAATCTCGGTCAAGAGCTTGACCGCATAGGTTCGGGCGGTCTCACCAAGGTAAGCTACAAAGACGGGAGGAACCGGCAGTTCGGGCACATCCACATTCTGTTCCTTCATCACAAGGACGGCGCGCTCCATACCCGCGGCAAAGCCCACGCCCGGGGTCTTGGGGCCGCCCAGGAGCTCAGCCAGCCCATCATAGCGCCCGCCACCACAGACTGCAGACTGAGCGCCGATGCCTTCTGCCCAGACCTCGAAGACGGTCTTGGTGTAGTAGTCAAGCCCGCGCACGAGCCGGTGATTCAGGGTATACGGACGCTCCAGAGCATCAAGATAACCCTGCAACTCGTTGAAGTGCGCCTCGCACTCCTCGCAGAGCATTTCCGTCGTCTTGGGCGCAGTAGCAATGACCGGCTGACACTGATCCCTCTTGCAGTCCAGGACGCGCAGCGGATTCTGATCGATACGTCGCCGGCAATCCTCGCAGATGACATCCACATGCTCGTGATAGTGAGTTTGCAGGGCCTTGATATAGGTGGGGCGACATACCGGGCATCCGGTTGAGTTGAGCTGGAACGCCAACTCCTTGAACCCCAACCGATCGTAGATGGCCCAGGCAAGCAACATGATCTCGAGATCAGCCAAAGGTCCAGGCACACCGACGACCTCGGCGTTGAACTGGTGGAATTGGCGATGTCGCCCGGCCTGTGGCTCCTCATAGCGGAAGATCGGCCCGGTCGAGTAAAGCTTCACGGGCTTGGGCCATACTCGCATCCCGTTTTCCAGATAGGCGCGGATGACGCCGGCTGTGAACTCCGGGCGCAGCGACATATCACGATCACCCTTATCCTTGAACGAGTACATCTCCTTCTCAACGATATCGGTACCCGACCCAACCGCTCGAGCAAACAGCTCCGTCGACTCAAAAACAGGCGTGTCAATACGCTCGAAACCGTAGCTTGCAGCGGTGTTACCGACAACGTTCAGTAGGTGTTCCCAGTACCCTTGATCTTCTGGGAGAATATCCTGCGTGCCCTTCGGACGAGAAAACCGCGCCATGGCGTTACCTCATGTTCCCTTTGTACAACTGCTTGCAGTGCCAAGACAGAGAATGCTCCATAATCTAGGAGCATCGGGCGCATTATAGGTCATCCAGAGAAAGATGACAAGACCACCAGGGCGTACGCATCTCAGCCGAATAGACGTAGCTATTGTCATCCCGAGTGGGTTTAGCACGCAATCCATATCCACAACAGCGCAAACGAGGGATCTTGTGATACTGAAACGCTGGTATTATCGTCACAAGATCCTTCACTATGCTGTCTTGTCCAGTAACTTGGCCGCGAAACCCGTTCAGGATGACAACCTTTGTTCTGAAGCCGACGAGATGCGTACGCCCTGACAAGACCACAGCCACAAGAAAGCACTGGACAGGACACCAGTTTATGATATTATCTTAGAACCTGAGAGATATAGAATGGTGCGTTTTTTTGTCAGGGCATATGCGATCTTTTGCATATGCCCTGACCGAAGTGTGGAGGTATGCTACATGACACTGGACCAAATCCTTGAGGCGACTGAAGCAGAACTGCTTGTAGCGCCTCCCTTTACTATCGATCTGGAATCTGCATGCGCTTCAGATCTGATGAGTGACGTCTTGGTCTTCACGAAGCCGAGCATGCTACTGGTAACAGGACTCACAAACCCGCAAGCCATCCGAACTGCCGATATGGCGGAAGCACCAGCAGTCCTCTTTGTGCGTGGCAAGTACCCGCCCGCGGAGACACTTGAGCTTGCAGAAGATATGGGCATCGCCGTTCTGCTGTCTGCGTATACGATGTTTGAGACTGCCGGTCTCCTCTACATAGCCGGGCTCAAAGGGCTCGGCAAACTACCCATCCTCCGGCAGGGGCGCTAATCTACCCAAGAACGACGACGACAAAACGCAATGAAGCGACAGTTCACACTTCTGGGGTTCACGGGACGGGGCGGCGCGCTCTCAAAGATCCATGAGTTGGTGCGCGAGATGCCCGTTTCGCGTGTTATGACAGTCTCCCCCTTCACCCTGCCCCCAGAAGCAACGATGAGACAACTCAAGGACCTCCTGCAGAAACACCGCATCTCCGGGGTCCCTGTCGTAGAGGACAACGAACTGTCGGGCGTGGTCAGCCTGGAAGATCTGATTCACGCGCTGGAAAACCGAAAACTGGATGCGCCGGTGAGGGAATACATGACCAGCAAGGGGCTGATCACCGCCCACGTGCAAGAGCCGGTTATGGAGGCCCTGCGGCGATTCGAGAACACCGGCATTGGGCGCATGCCGGTGTTGGATGCCAGGAACAAGCTTGTCGGTATCGTGACTCGTGGCGATATCACCATAGCTTTGTTACGCGCACTGCAGGACCTTTACAGCGAGGCCGAAGCGATGGGCGATCATCCGCAGCACTTCTTTAGAGCTCTGGAATCGGAAAACACGAGTCTCCAGCTACGGTATCACGTGACGAAGGGCAATCTCGCCCACGGGGGCGACGCCTCGGCCAAGATCAAACGGGCGCTACTGGGAATCGGTGCATCCCCCCAGCTAGCACGGCGCGTCTCCATCGCGGCCTATGAGGCCGAAATCAACCTGATCATTCATACCGACGAAGGGGGCCTGATACTAGCGGACATCCAGCCGGATGAAATCATCATCGTGGCTCAGGATTCCGGCCCCGGCATCGCCGACGTTGATCTTGCCCGCCAACCCGGTTACTCCACAGCCACCGCTGAGACTCGGGAAATGGGCTTCGGCGCAGGCATGGGACTCACGAACATTGAACGATGTACGGACAGGATCAACTTATGGTCCGCGATAGGGGTCGGTACGCGATTGCAGATGATGTTTGACGTCTCCCCTGAAGAGGTAGGAGACGACTGATTGTCGCCTGATATGAGCAGCGCTACGAGGAGCACGCGAATGAAGGTAAGCGAAGTCGTGGAGCAACTTGGCTGGAAGGTTCTTGCCGGCGAAAGCTATATGGAGACGCAGGTCAACAGCGGATACGCAGCCGACCTCCTAAGCTGTGTGATGGCAGGCGCGGAAACAGGCGACCTGTGGATCACGTTGCAGACGCACGCGAACATCGTTGCGGTAGCGTCGCTGCTTGGAATCGCAGCAGTTGTGGTCGCCGAAGGGGCGAACGTGCCCGAGGCTACGCTGGACAGAGCTGAGCAACAGGAGGTCACGATTCTCTCAAGTGGGGCGCCGGTCTATGAAACCGTCGCCGGCTTGGTGGCGCTCGGCATTTGATATGGGGAACCTTCGGAGCGAGGTGTTGTCGCCTTCCGAGGAGTGCAGCATGCACGAGGTCCGAGCTGATCTGCACATACACACGCTGCTGTCGGCGTGTGCCGAAGTTGAGATGATCCCGCCACTTATCGTGACGGAAGCACTTTACAAGGGTCTGGATGTCATCGCGATTACCGATCACAACACAATCGGTAACGCGGTCGCCGCTATCGAAGCCGCCAAAGGAACCCGCCTGATCGTCTTGCCGGGTATGGAACTGCAAACCCGGGAGGAGGTCGATCTTCTCTGCATCTTCGATACGCTGGGAGCGGCTGAGGCCTGGCAGGAACTGGTGGATGGATGGCTTCTGCCTCTGGAAAACGACGCAGAACTCTTTGGGCCGCAATTCATAGTGGATCCGGAGGGTAACTTCATCGCCGAAGATCCCCGGATGTTGCAGGCTCCGGCGACTGTGGGCTTGGAAGAGGCGGCACACCATGTTCGTGACATTGGCGGTCTAGCCATTCCGGCACATATCGACCGCCAGAGCCAAGGACTGATGTCGATGCTGGGTGTATGGCCCACGGACTTGGAGGCGGACGCAGCGGAGGTTTCTCCGAATATGCGTCCCAGCGAGGCGCGGCGGCGGTTTCACTCGCTGCCGGAAGATCTACCACTCGTCAGCTTCTCGGATGCCCATTGGCTGGATTGGATGGGCAAGGTCATCACTATCTTTGAGTTAAACCTGGATCCAACGATCGATGAACTGCGGCAGGCATTGCTGAGCCGGAACGGCCGGCGAGCCTACGTTCCCTAATGCTTAGGAGGCTCAACAGCGATCACCGGTTTTGACATAGAAGAACCTGCATACTAAAGTAGGGGATCAGCCCGAGGCTGGTTCCGAGAGAGAGTTCAACGGTCCTTTGGGCGCATACGGACGCTATTAGCCCGGAAGGACGGCAGCATAATCGAATCGGTCTACCGTACAAGGTAGGCAGCTTCGCAGAAGCATAGTCCCATATATTGAGGTGAACTGAATGAGTTTAGCGACAGAGACAGTTGCTCCAGCCGTAACGGATCTACCCGAGGAACAGAAAGCTGTCTTGGACAAGATCGTGACTGAGAACCGGGACAAGCTCGGGGCAACGATGGTCGTCCTGACCCTTACCCAGGAGCAACTCGGGTACGTATCGCCGGCAATGCAGCAGTACCTTGCCAAAGCGTTGCGTGTTCCTCTGAGCCACATCTATGGCGTCCTCACGTTCTACTCCTTCTTCCGCATGAGCCCGATTGGGCGCCACAAGGTCAGCATCTGCATGGGTACAGCTTGTTACGTTCGCGGCGGCCCCACCCTGATCGAGAAATTCCAGCAGGTCCTGGATATCAAGGTCGGCAAGACCACCGAAGACAATCGCTTCACGCTGGAGATCTGCCGCTGCGTTGGCGCGTGCTCTCAGGCCCCCGTTGTGATGATCGATGATGATGTTGTCGGCCGAGTTCAGCCGCAAGACGTCGCGAAAATTCTTCGCGATTACGCATGACCGTTTTTCGTGATCTCTCTCAGCATATCCTGGATATCGCTGAGAACAGCATCACAGCCGGTGCAGCGCTGTTGTACATTGACATCGACGAAGATGCAGACGCTGACACTCTGTCGATCGTCATTCGAGATAACGGACACGGCATCGACGCCAACATGGTGCGCCAGGTCACAGATCCATGGATCACGACTCGAACGACGCGCAACGTCGGTTTGGGAATTCCTTTTCTGAAACAAACGGCTGAGATGTGCGGGGGGGAGTTCGAGATTGCTTCCATCGTGGGGCAAGGCACTACCACCCGTGCGGCGTTTCAACACAGCCACATTGACCGCCCTCCCCTGGGAGACGTGGTCAGTACATTGCTATGCATTGTGGTCGGGAACCCACAGCTTGACGTGGTGTACCAACATCAAGTCGGAGCCGGAACGTTCCTTTTCGACACGCGCGAGATCCGCGAGGTTCTGGGGGATGAAGTCTCCCTGTCAGACCCCGGGGTTTTGGCTTTCATCCGTGGGGCGCTCACTGAAGGGCTGGCAACCATTGACAGTGAGGCAACCCCTGGCGGATAATCTGATGTTACTTACTCATTCTTAGGCAGGAGGAGATCCAAGATGAAGAGCCTGGAAGAACTGCGACAGATCAAGGAGCGTGCTTTGCAGCGACGAAAATTGTCAGGCGAGGGCTCCCGCGCTCGCGTGGTTGTGGCTATGGGGACCTGTGGTATTGCTGCCGGCGCTCGTGGGACAATGTCGGCGATTCTGAAGGAATTGGAGCAGCGCGACATTGCTGATGTGGTCGTGACGCAGACAGGTTGTCTAGGTCTGTGCGAATACGAACCCATTGTCCAGGTGCAGGTAGGTGATCAGGACATGGTTACCTACGGCAATATCGGCCCTGATCGGGTCGCAACGCTGATCGAAGAGCATATCGTCGGCGGCGCACCCATCGAGAAGTGGCAGGTTAGAAGGTAGCTGAGCGCAGCCATAGCGTTGTGCGCCGTCAATTCTTAGGAGGTACGATGGCTTTTCGTGCACATGTGATTATTAGTGGTGCTCCAGAGCAAGCACAGGAGGTCAAGACAGCCCTACTGGAACAGATCGACACCCTGGGTCTGAATGAAGAAGTCGAGATCCGCGAAGCGACTGACCTGACTATCGCATCACGGGGTGTAGAGGCCGTCATCTATCCGGACGCCACGCACTACATCAACCTAACACCTGAAGATGCCGCTCTGATCGCTGAGGAACATCTCTACAAAGGACGCCCGGTTGAGAAATTGGCCTATGCAGAACCGGGCGTTGAACCGCTCCCCGAGCCCTCCATCAAAGAGGTCCGGGTTGTTCTGAAGAACGTCGGCAAGATCAATCCCGAGGATATCGAGGACTATATTGCCGAGGACGGCTATGCCGCATTGGGCAAAGTCCTGACCGAGATGGCGCCCGACGACGTGATTGCTGAGCTGAAGGCGTCGGGGCTGCGCGGTCGCGGTGGCGCCGGCTTCCCCACGTGGCTGAAGTGGACCTTTGCCCGCAAGGCAACCGGCTCCCCCAAATATCTCGTCTGCAACGGTGATGAGGGAGATCCCGGCGCATTCATGAACCGCCGCGTCCTGGAAGGTGACCCGCACAGCGTTATCGAGGGTATGGTCATTGCAGCCTATGCCATTGGCGCCAGTCAGGGCTATTTCTACGTTCGTGCGGAGTATCCCATCGCGATCAAGACTCTGCGCGCTGCTATCAAACAGGCCCGCACCTACGGCCTTCTGGGAGAGAATATCTTTGGCACCGGCTTCAGCTTCGATCTTGAGGTCCGGATGGGTGCCGGTGCCTTCGTCTGCGGTGAGGAAACCGCGTTGATGCAGTCGATTGAGGGCAAGCGAGGACAGCCCCGCACGCGACCTCCCTTCCCGGCCGTCTCCGGTCTGTGGGGAAAACCAACCAACATCAACAACGTTGAGACCTACGCCAACGTCCCGCAGATCCTGCTGAGGGGTGGCGAGTGGTTTGCCTCGATGGGAACCGAGAAATCCAAGGGCACGAAGACCTTCGCCATCGCCGGCAAGGTCAAGCGCACCGGCTTGATTGAGGTCCCGCTGGGAATCACCCTTCGCGAGATCATCTACGACGTGGGTGGTGGCATCCTGGATGACAAGGCCTACAAGGCAGTTCAGACCGGTGGTCCGATGGGTGGCTGTATCCCGGAGAGATTCCTGGACTTGCCTGTGGACTATGAGTCCCTGGCCTCCGTCGGCTCAATCATGGGTTCAGGTGGCTTCGTCGTTATGGACGAGGATACCTGTATGGTGGACATCGCCCGCTTCTTTATGGAATTCGTCCAGGAAGAGTCCTGTGGCAAGTGTGTGCCCTGCCGTGTGGGTACCCGCAAGATGCTGGATATCTTGAACCGCATCTGTGGTGGCGAGGGACGGCCCGGTGACATTGAGTCGCTGGAGGCTTTGGGCAAGTACATCAAGTCCGGTTCGCTGTGCGGCCTTGGACAAGGTGCCCCGAACCCCGTGCTGAGCACCATCGAGCACTTCCGCGACGAGTATGAGGCGCACATCTACGACAAGAAATGCCCGGCAAGAGTCTGCCGAGCTTTGATCGAGTACAAGGTCGACCCCGAAACCTGCATTGGGTGCACGCGCTGTGCACGCAACTGTCCGGTCAACGCCATTTCCGGCGCGCCGCGGGAGACGCACGTCATCGATCCGGAGATCTGCATCCGCTGTGGCATCTGTGAGCAAGTCTGCCCCGTGAACGCGATCAGTCACGAGTAGGAGGTCCGAGCATTGCGTTCTAACCTAACATGTAACCTGGTTATGCAATACGAAGGTGACTTGGATACCGCAGCGCTGGACTCTGGCGTTGATCCGTCGATTTTCCGCTTTTTCGCTTTCTCGCTTATCGAAGGGAGTACGTATGGAAGAGGTCTTGGCCGTAACAGACAGAGTTGTTGATGCGCATAAGGCCGACCGAGAAGCCTTGGTCGAGATTCTGCGTGAAGTCAACAATAAAAGCGGGTATCTAACCCGCGATCACCTGCAGCGAATTGCCGAGCGCACTCACCTGCCACTCAGCGAAGTCTACAGCGTTGCGAGCTTCTACAGCTTGATTAGCCTCGAACCGCTGGGCCGACACGTGATCCGCCTCTGCCAAGATGCGCCCTGCCATATAGCCGGCGGACGAGAGATCTGGGAAGCATTGGAACACGAATTCGGCATTCCCTTTGGGGAGACAACGCTTGATGAACAATGGTCACTGCAGACAACAAGCTGTATCGGTGCTTGTGCAGTTGGGCCAGTGATGATGGTCGATGGCGACATCTACGGCAACCTGACGCCAGAGAAAGTACGTGAGATCATCGCGCGCTATCGTGAAGCCGACGCCCAGGACATGACACCCGCACCGCAAGGAGGCTAAGGATGATTCGATCAACCGTACTGGTTTCCGGTGACCCACTCAGCCTATCAAGAGGCGCAGAAGCAACGAAACTTGCCATCGAGGCAGAGCTGTCATTCTATGGACTCGAAGACGAAGTGCGGGTTGGGTACACAGGACGGGTTAGCCGTACCGACATGCTGCCATTAGTCGTGGTCTATCCGGAAGGGACTGTGTACGGTCCCGTCTCTCCAGATGCTGGGGCGGAGATTGTGGAGGAGCACCTATACAAAGGGCGGCCCGTCGAGCACCTGCAGGCCCCTGGCGAGGTCGCCACCGCTGGCATTGAGGCACTGGGGCCGGAGGGCGGCGCACTCACTGGTCAGAAGCGTGTCGTACTTCGCCGAGCCGGCAGCATCGATCCATACAGCATCGAGGAATACATCGCAGAGGACGGTTACTTCGCGCTGGGACA
>CAZEXX010000032.1:17500-20500 GCA_964516885.1 uncultured Anaerolineales bacterium
GCGCTTCTGGAGAGTTTGGAGGGGAAGCGCGGCGTTCCGCGTATTCGCCCACCCTATCCAACCGTTCGCGGTTTCCGCGGCCAGCCGACGGTCGTGAACAACGTGGAGACCCTGGCCAATGTGGCACCGATCATCCTGAACGGACCGGACTGGTTCCGTGCTATCGGCACGGGACGCAGCCCGGGGACCAAGGTCTACAGTATGCTGGGCGATGTAAACGTCGCCGGGCTCGTCGAAGCACCGATGGGCACAACGCTCCGCGAGATCATTGAGATCTACGGTGGCGGGATGAAAGGGGACAAAGCGTTCAAGGCAGCACAAACCGGTGGGGCATCGGGCACCATCATCCCGGCCGAACTGCTCGACGTCCCGCTGGATTTCGCATCGATGCGCGAGCGTGGGGCGGGACTCGGCAGCGGTGCACTGCTCATCTGTGACGAGGATACCGACATTGTCGACCTCGCCTACGTCCTGATGCGCTTCTTCGAGAACGAATCGTGTGGCAAGTGCACGCCCTGCCGTGTGGGCACCGCGCAGATGCTGGAAGCACTCGACCGCTTGCGCCGGGGGATGGCGCGGCACGCCGACCTGGAACGGCTTGAGGAGATCGCGACGTACGTTGAGGTCTCTTCCTTCTGTGGCTTGGGACAGGCCGCACCGGTACCCATACTGACCGGGCTGCGATATTTCCGCGAAGAATTTGAGTCCCGATTGCGGGACTAACTCGTCTGCAGACCCTCAGGTCTGCGAATCCGCCTGCAAACGAGAGGGTCTGCAGGCTTAGAGCTAATTGGATAGGATCCTGCCGGTCTCACCCGTATACTCGGGTTCCGAGCTGGAGACTTTGCTAAGGAGGCAAGGCACTTATGAGCGAGGTGCAACTCACGATTAATGGACAGAAGGTGGTGGCTCAGAGTGGTCAGACCATTCTGGAAGCTGCTCAGGCTGCTGGCGTTGACATTCCGACTCTGTGCTATCATCCGGCATTGACGGCTTGGGGCGCCTGCCGCATGTGTTTGGTAGAGGTGAAAGGCATGCGCGGGCTCCAAACGTCCTGCACGTGCCCGGTAGCCGACGGTATGGACATACAGACTGAGTCGGATGCCGCTGTAGAAGTACGCAAGTTCGTCCTGGAACTGCTCTTCGCCGAGCG
The DNA here is from genome assembly GCA_964516885.1 of uncultured Anaerolineales bacterium. Taxonomy (GTDB): domain Bacteria; phylum Chloroflexota; class Anaerolineae; order B4-G1; family SLSP01; genus PWVB01. The sequence goes on from CAZEXX010000032.1 coordinate 18,654, forward strand.
GAACCACTACTGCATGTTCTGCCAGATGAGTGGGGACTGCGAACTGCAGGATATGGCTTACCGTTATGGGCTGGATCACTTCACCTATCCCCGGCCCTACGACAAGCTGCCTATAGATGCGTCCCGCAAATACTTCATTATGGACCACAACCGCTGTATCCTGTGCATGCGCTGTGTTCGCGCCTGCTCAGAGATCGCAGCCAATCATACGCTCAATGTCCGCGAGCGTGGGTCTAAGTCTATGATTATGGCCGACCTCAACGTGCCGTTCGGTGACTCCACGTGCGTTGAGTGCGGTTCGTGTCTCCAGGTCTGCCCCACGGGCGCCCTGATCGATGCGCGAAGTGCCTACGGTGGCCGCGAGAAGGATGTGACTCACACTGAGACCACCTGTATGCAGTGCAGCATCGGCTGTACACTCGATGTCGTCACGCGGTACAACCGCTTGCTCCGCGTCGACGGTGTCTGGGACTCAGAGCCCAGTGGCGGCCTGCTGTGCGTCGATGGCCGCTTCAAGCCATTGTACGACAATCGCAAGCGCGTCACCGCACCGATGGTGCGCCGCGACGGCAAGCTGGTTGAGTCGGGCTGGGACGAGGCACTGAGCTTGGTTGCTAAGCAGCTCAAGAGTGGCACATCACAGGGTCTGGCAACTTGCGCGACCACAAATGAGACGCTGGACGCCTTCACCAAGCTCTTCAGCAAGGTTAACGGCGAGGCCGGACTCCTGGAGCCGGTGGCACCAGCACTCGGGTACGGCACCGCGGCCAAGCTCTCGGACATCCTGGATGCGGACTTCATCGTTGTGGCCGGGGCCCAACCACTGGACTACCAGCGCGTGGTCGGATACTTCATCCACCGGGCCGGCGACAACGGAGCCCAGATCGCAGTGATCACGGATTCCGAGAACAAGCTGAGTGAGCGCGCCGACATGACGGTCTCCTATGCGGATACCGACAAAGTCGTCAAGGCCGCTGCGGATGCCGAAAAGGTTGTCTTGGTCTACAGTGTAGGCACCAAGGGCAAGGTCCAGGCAGCTTTCCGCGAGTTGGGCGACAAGTTATCCTACCTTGCGCTGAGCCCCGGTCGCAATCAGAAGGGCGCAACCGCTGATGGTCTGAAGACAGCTGAGCCCAACGGTGCTGCAACTCAGTACTTCCTGATGGGCGAGCAGGCCGAGGATCCGGCGCTACTGGAGAAGCTGAATGGAGCGTTCATGGTTGTGCAAGCCAGCTACACGTCACCGCTGGTTGAACGCGCCGACGTTGTGTTGCCCGCACCCGTCTGGTACGAGCGGGCCGGTCACGTGACCAATGTCGAGGGCGACGTCAAGGCCGTTAACCAGGTCCTGCCAATGCCCGAGGGTGTGCGTGATGATGCAGTCGTGCTCGCAGCTCTGATCGATCTGCTACAGTAACGGGGGAGTATCTACATGGGAGAGAAAATCACGTTAGCTTCACAGTGGCTTGAGTCCTGCGCGGGCTGCCACATGTCCTTACTGGACATTGATGAAAAGATCGTAGAGCTGCTCAAGTATGTCGAGCTGAGCTCGACCCCGATCACAGACCTCAAGCATCCTCCAGAGGAGGGTGTAGACGTGGGCATCCTGTCCGGCGGCATTGGCAACGAAGACCAAATCGAGGAAGCTAAGGTTATGCGCGAGCGTTGCAAGATCTTGATTGCAATGGGCGACTGCGCGGTGACCGGTGGTATCTGCACGATGCGCAACTTCTTCTCGAAGGAAGAGGTGCTGCGTCGTGCTTACATCGAGAGCGAGAGCACGGTGGATGGCGAAATCCCCGTACACGAGGATCTGACACCACTCATCGACATGGTCACAGGCGTTG
>CAZEXX010000033.1:0-6430 GCA_964516885.1 uncultured Anaerolineales bacterium
CCAGACGCCCGCCCTGTATCTGGTCAAGTATTCTATCGATCACATCCTGAACTGTCATCGTCATTGCGTCCATTGCCTCCTCCCAGGTTTTCTGCCGGCTAAGCGGTCACGATGCCCAACGGCGAGCGGTCCTTCCACCGGCCCCGTGTGAAATCCGGGAAGTCAATGGGTTGGCTGCCGTGAGCGATAGATTGCTCGCTGAGAGCGGAGATAGCGCTCCACGTCACAGCATCGTAGACGTCGATATCCAGCTCGACCCCGGCTCGCAGGCATTGAATCAGCCGGTAGTCGACGAGATAGTCCATATTGCCGTGGCCGCCGACGTCCTTCAGCTCCTCCATCGTCTGCTTCCACAGCGGATGCTCGAATTCCTCTTGATAGGTCTCCAACGGCTCCCACACATCGCCCTCAGTCCGCCCTTCAAGATGAATCTTCTCTTCAGGGTACTTGCGGACGATACCGGCGGTGCCCTGGAGCAGGATGCCGCGGCTGTAAGGGCGTGGGGAGAGCGTGTCGTGCTTGATCATGACAGTCTGGCCCATTGCCGTTTGGATTAGCGTCGTCACGATGTCGCTTTCTGCGTAGCACCGGCGGGCCTCCGGACTGTCCGGACCGAATTGTTTCTTCGCGTAGAGGTTCAGCCCCAGAGACTGTGTGCCCATCGAAACGAGTCGCGTGAACCGGTTCCCGCGGTTGATGTTCATCCATTGAGCCACTGGGCCGACACCGTGCGTCGGATAGAGGTCGCCATTGCGCTGCTCCCCGTGGGCCAGGCGCCAGAGGCTCTCGCCGTCGTTCCCAAGGAGCAGACTGCGTAGGTCGTGCAGGTATCCACACTCGGCGTGCAACAGCTTCCCCAGCACCCCCTGCCGCACCATGTTCAGGATCAACATCTCGGTGCGGTCATAGCAACAGTTCTCGGGCATAAAGCAATAGTGCCCGGTCCTCTCAGCCGTCTCCACCAGTTGCCAGCACTCCTCCAGCGTGACCGCCGCCGGCACCTCCGTGGCAGCGTGCTTGCCGTTCTCCATCGCGGCCACGCAGACTCGCGTGTGCCACTCCCACGGCGTCGCTGTATAGACCAGGTCCAACTCCTCCTCCGCACACAGGCGTTCAAAGTCATCCTCGCCGCGGGTGTAGAGCGTGGGGGCGGGCTGTCCGGCCTCCTGCACAATCCGGCCGGCGCACTCGGCGTGGGCCTCTGAGATATCGCAGAGAGCCGTGATCCTCACGCCCGCCATTCGTACGAGGTTCTTGACGTGATTCGTGCCCATACCGCCGACACCGACAAATCCGATGCGGACAGGGTCGATAGGTTCGTGGTTGACGTGCATGGTAGTTGAATCTCCAATACGATGTGATTGAGATAGCAGTTACAGGCCACCAGCGTACGAAGTCCGGCCAAACTCAAGGCAGACGAAATGTGATTTGCTCACATTTCGCGTTTCAGATCTGACGCCGGTCTATTCGCGTCTCACGCGCTGACGTGAGGCCTCATACATGAGAATGGACGCCGCCACCGAGGCATTGAACGATGTGGCTACCTCCGATGACATTGGAATCGTGACGAAGTGATCGCACAAAGACTCGAAGTAGCTGCTGATCCCGCGAGCTTCATTGCCGATCGCCAGCACCGTGGGACCGGTCAGATCATGCTCATACACCGCCTCGCCAGTGTGCGCACTCGTCGCCACAACCTGGAGTGCACCCAGGGCCCCCCGGGTCTGTGCAATCCACGCCTCCAGCTGCGCGTGCTCCTGGATGCGGACCACCGGGAGCGCAAAGAGCGATCCCATGCTCGCCCGCACGGCCTTGGGATCGTAGGGATCCGCAGCGTGGCCGGTGATGATCACGGCGTGTGCGCCCAACGCATCGGCCGATCGGATCACGCTGCCGATGTTGCCGGGACTGTGGGGGCGATCCAGCAGGAGAACCAACACGTTGTCGACGATGGGAATCCGGGCCGGATCATCCTCCCGCTGTGCAACCAGGGCCATCAGCTCCGATGGCGACGAACGCACACTGAGCGCCTTCTGCACGTAATCATTGACCTCAATACGATTCTCAAACGGCGTGCGCGCGATGATCTCCCGGGCCCAGTCCGTGCGAACGGTATCGGGGCAAAGGATCAGGTGCCGGATGTCCCAGCTGTGGTCGTACGCCGCCGTGATCGCGTGGACGCCCTCGATAAAGAAGAGCTTCTCCTGCGTCCGGCGCCGCCGGTTCGACATCACATCACGGATCAACTTGACCTTGGCGTTTTTCAGCGAACTAATCATTCTCGGGGATCATCTCCTGAGCCGACATTAACAGGTAAAGCACGACACTGGTAAGTCGAACTGTCTGCGACATCTTGAGACCGGTCTGTGCTGCATAGTCGCGCACCTGTTCCGGGCTGATGCGGTGTTTGATCGGAGGTCCGGCTGCGCCTTCCTCGTAGGGCCACTCCAGAATCGCGACCATATAGCGCGCTACGCGTGCCGCCTCCTCCAGGGCAAGGAGCTGATCATCAGCTTCGTGGAAGACCGTACCCATAAAGACGACATCATACGCATTCTCGGTGAACGGTAATACCTCAGCCTGGCCAACCCTGAAATCACCTTCGGGCACGAAAGATTTCGCAGCCTCGATCATCTCCGGATTGACATCGACACCCGCGACTGCCAGTCCCCGCGCAGCAAACGCCTCAGAAAAGAGCCCGCTCCCCGTGCCGACATCCACCATAGAGGCAAACTCCCCTGCCTCAAGACAGAGATCAACCACCCGCTCCAGCTCCAGCTGGGCCACTCGCTCCGGATCGCGCAGCGTCGCCACTCTCCCCGAGAATCGACGCTCGTGCATAATTCACTCCTATCATTATTCATGGTGCCAAACGATACCGGTGAGACAGCATTCTACCCGAAGGCAAAGCAGGATACAACATCGCAAGAACACCTGGCGTCACGCCGGATCAAACACCTCCCAGCCGGCTATCTCGCGCACGCACGCCACCACCTCTCCCACAGCAGCTGCAAATAGAGCCTCGCCTTTCTCCGCAGTAGCCAGCTCCGGGTGCCCATATCCCCCAGTCGCGCTGACATGCTCGATGGGGCGAGCCACGGTCACGCGGCTGGCCCGGCGCGAGTCGGGGGAATAGAAGGCCGATTCGAACGGGATGAGCGCCCCCTGAGCTGCAGCAAGATCAACCAACTCGGGGCGCAACCGCAGGATCATGCTCGTCTCCAACTCGCTGGCATGGGTGATGTGATCCTGTTCCAGGCCCGGCACCGCGGCGATCTGCGGCGCGGCCAGCCCAAACCACGTCGCGAAGACCAGCCACAAATCACGCTCATCCCGATGGCGCATCTGTACCTTATAGAGCGCAGACTGACCGGGCAGCCCGTTCCCGCCGTGCGCATTGAGCAGCAGGATGCGCTTGAACCCGTTTGTGATCAGGCTCTCCAGGATGTCATCCACCAGGCGGACGTAGGTATCGTGGCTGACGCTCACCGTGCCTTGAAATCGCATATGGTGCTCCGAGGCACCCACCCACACCATAGGCAGGAAGAGGGCCAGATCGCCCAACTTCGCCTCCGCGCGCGCCACGATCTCGCCGCAGATCAACGAGTCGGTAAGCATGGGTAAATGGTGGCCATGTTGCTCCAGCGACCCCAGCGGAACGACAACCACCTTGTCGATCAGGTCAGACATCTGCGTCCAACGATGTTCTCCATATTGCATTGCGGCACCTCTATGTGTCCTACTGCTTCATGAATCGCCACCTACACCATCCGCCGGGGCCGGCGTCCCTCTGCGGACCGCGGGCATTCTGATGCCCGGCGTCTCGCCCGCTCCGCTCTTTACGTTGGGCGCTTGACCCAAAGACGGCCCCTCCGCTTAACGCTCACGCCGGAGACCACTCCGGCGCTCCGCCCTGGTGCCGGGTGAGGGAGATCGCGGGCACGTCCGACACAGATGGCACCGAAGTTGGGTCCCGAACAATGCACGCGCTGCATTGTCGCCCTACGTGGTGTGCGACAGAATATGAGCCTTATTCCCTGCCATACACGGGTGCGGCCTGTGCCCTCGTATAAAGATCGGTCCACTCCGGCGTGCCGTCGTCCGGGGTCACCTTCATCGTTACACCACGCTCCTGCGCCGGGATATTGCCGTTGTGGCCATCATCCCAGATCTGATGGATGTCGGCGTAGTGCCGGACCCTGCCGCCGGGCCAGACAACCGAGAGCAGAGCCTGCGGTTTCTCAAGCTCGAACGGGGGCTCCATCCGGTAGCGCACCAGCGCCCCCTCATCCACCTCGATGCCCAGGCCTGGCCCATCCGGCACACGTGCGTAGCCGCCGACGATGGTCACCGGTTCGACCAGCAGATCGTCCGTATAGTTGTTCATACAGTTCACCGCCGGCCATTGTGCCATGGGCAACACGGCGCCCAGATGCAGCGACAACGCCGTAGTAAGACCGGTGCCCACCATCTGCAGCCAGAAGGGTTTGTCAAACGCCTCGGCCAAAGCCCCCTGCTGTAGCACCCTGGCGACCCCGCCACCGACCACAAAGCCGTCGCATGCCTCCTCACGGGCTACTATGGGGAACGGGGGATTGCCAAAGTGCAGGGCGATAGGGTGCGCAATCTTGCTCCGGAGCTGCCGCAGCCCTTCGACGTCGCGCTGCATGATCGGCGATTCATAGATGCTGACCCGCTCGCATTTGTCCAGTTCGGTCAACACCGGCGTGGCGTTGCCGACGTTGATCAACATCTGATTCCAATCCAGTTCCAGGTTGAAATACGACGGGGTGACCTCGCTGACCGCCTCGACCTGCTCGAAAACATCCCACCAGGGCCGAGCCTTCGTCTTGTATGCAGCATAGCCCTGTGCCAACGCCTCCTGGGCCTCGGCGGCAAGCGCTTCCGGCGGCATATCGATGTTCCACCACGAGATGGGACACCACTCACGCACCCGAGCCTGGCTGAACAGCCGGTAAGCCGGCACACCCAGAGCCTTGCCGGCCACGTCATAGAGCGCCATCTGCAGCCCGGCGCCCAGCGTGTCATCACCCAGGAAGTCCCCGGGATGACCGCCCTTGACCCGTTCGATCGCCTCGTCGGAGACTTTCCCCCAGGTGTAATGCGGCAGCGTCTCGCCGTAGCCGACAAGATCGGGCACATCAGTCGTCACCCGGATGACCTCAACAACCTGCCATTGCCAGACCTCGCGGGCGTTCCATTCCAGACAGCGCGGCGTAAAGGGAACCTTGACCGTAATGCGTTGGACATCTGTGATACGCAGCTTTGCTCCCATCGACTCACCTCGTCCTTTCAGGCTGTGCAGATTGTGTTATCCTCACCTTTGATTCCGACTCAGTGCCCCCAAAGATGCCAGAAAGACTTTGCCGCGTTCCACGATGTTCATGCCCATGTGCGCACAAAGTGTGGTCTCTCTTCACCATACCCTGCAGGCCTTCCCACATCTTATCAAGTCAACAGTGGCCACGTTTCACCAGGACACATTGGGACCGAGTCGGATTCCGGAGATAACGCGAAGGGGCGGCTGGGCGCGCAGCGCGTCCACGTCGTGGCACGGAACGATGGCCCCGTCCTCAACGACGTAGATGCGCAACCGGCCCAGGTCGTTTGACCCCAGTCCGGCCTCAACGGCCATCCTCAGATAGATGAGCTTACGGGGATCAAACCCTATCAGATAGCTCGCTACACTGTCCACGGCGACCATATTGGTGCCGGCGATGCACAGACCGAGCGCATGGTTGCTTCCGCGGTTGAAACCGGTGCCATCACGTGCAACCACGCCCTCAACCAGGTTGATCTGCGGGCGCACGACCTGGGCGAGATCGATGAGCCGGCGCGCCAACCCTGCCTGCCACTGCTCGTGCAGCGCGCGATCCATCCACTTCTCTCGGGGCTGATCGTTGGCGCATACCTCCTCCGGCAGCTCCTGCCAGGCCTGGGCACAGAAGTGGCGATCGAAGACGTTGACGACGCCCATTAAGTTCTTCATACACAGAGTGGTGATGGCAAGGTTGTGCGTCTTGAGTTTGGGAATGTTGAACAACACCGTGTTTGGGGCAGTGGCCAGGCGGCTGACATTGATCTCCGAATGCACCAGCGGATGCGGCACCGGCCTCTTGACACATGTGAAGGTCTTGGGGCAGCGGAGCTTGGCGCCGGTTGCCGCGCTCACCTCCGGATATCCGGTGCCGCGCCAGTGGCGGGGCTCGTTATCGTTAGTGTTGCGGGGATCCTCCAGGATGTAGACGCTGCCGCGGCGCGAGCCGTGCTGAAGGAGATACTCGATGGCGCCCTGGACAAAGCCGGGATGCGTAGTGATCCCCGTGTCGGGATCGGCGAACTTCTCCCCAATGGTCACGTTGGGTTTGAGCACCGCATTCTCGCCCTCAAGCTCGACCTGCATCGCCGA
>CAZEXX010000033.1:6530-10487 GCA_964516885.1 uncultured Anaerolineales bacterium
CTGTCAATTCCGTCAATCGATCCAGCCGACTCTGAAGTGCGGGGAACAGCTCACGGTACACCTCGGTGTAGAGCCGATCATAGTGCGCGTGGCGGTCCGCATCCGGGACGAAGCGGACAGAATCCAGCCGGGTCATCGCGCTCGCAGCCTCTCGGACATCGCTGTAGAGCCCCGATCCGAACGCCGCCAAAATCCCCGCGCCCAGCGCCGCAGCCTCCGGCGCCAGAGCGCGGAGGAGCGGCGTCCCGGTCACATCGGCGATGATCTGGCACCAGCGCGCACTCTGTGCACCGCCGCCCATCGCCACATAGGCCTTCACCTGCCGGCCCAGCGCGGCCTCAACACCCTCGGTGTGGAGCCGCTGTTCATAGGCGATGCCCTCCAGTACAGCGCGATAGAGATGCTCAGGGGTGTGGTTCCCACGCCAGCCCACGGTGATGCCGCTGGCCCCGGCGTCCCAATAGGGATTCATCGCGCTATTCCAATACGGCACGACCATCAACCCCTCTGCCCCGAGAGGAACAGCGTCCAGGGCAGCGTCATAGTGATCAAGGGCTGCCGCGCGTACCTCGGCGCCGTCGCAGCCGAGCAGCTTATCGAGAAACCAATCTACGGTGTACGTCCCACCCAGAAGCACGGTCTCCAGGCTGTAAGTGCCCGGGACCCCTCCGGTCATCGTGCGGAAAGCCCGGTCCACGACGTAATCCTCGGTGATGGTGCCTGAGACCACAGACGTGCCAAGACTGAGATAGGCCTTCCCCGGCTCCGTGATGTTAGCGCCAAGGCCGCCGGATTGGCCATCACCAACACCCGCGACAACCGCCGTGCCGGGTCGCAGGCCGCAAGCCTTGGCAGCGGTCCCGGTCAGCTCTCCGATCACGGACCCTGTCGGACACACCTCCGGCATCTGGTCGACCGAGATCCCCAGATAATCCAGCAGGCTTTCGGACCAGGCGTTCTCACGCATATCGAAGAGCCCCATCGGGTCGACACAGCCCCACCCGGTGCGATACAGTCCGGTCAGCTTATCGTTCAGGAACGCGGCAACATCGAGGAATTTGTGGGTGCGTGCAACCACCTTGGGTTCATAGCGCTGCAGCCACTGGATCTTGCCGATCGCCAGGTTCCCCGAAAGCGGCTTGCCGGTCATCTGATGGATGCGTGCGCCGCAGCAGCCGACGGCAATACCCGGCAGCAGCTCGCGGGACCGCTCGTCCATCCAGACGATAGCATTACGCAGTGGTGTACCCGCCGCATCCACGGGGACAAACGTCTCGCGCTGAGGAGCAACGCAGAGCGCCGCAATCCGATCCGCCAACCGGCGATGGCCCACCAGCGCCGAATTGACGGCGGCTACCAAAGCTACCCACCAATCTTCCGCCCGCTGCTCGTGCCACAGAGGGCGGGGCCTCAACAGGGGCAGCGAGGCCCGGCCCTGAGCGACAACATTGCCGGCTAAGTCCCACACCACAGCCTTGCAGGCCGTGGTGCTGGCGTCGATGCCCAGAACTAAATCATCGGAACCGGCGACGTTCGTCGAATCAACCATCCCCGCACTCCAAGATATCTGCGCCGAGAATATCACCCGCCAAGCAAAATGAGAATCCGCTCATCTCCGCGCATAGCAGATCCATATCTCTGTGGACCGCGGCCATCTTGGCCACATCTTTGCGAGTCCACAAAGATTCTACAGCTTTACTCACATCGACGCAACGGCCTGACTCATCCGGGTGTATCCAGGAGGGAAAAGGACAACAGCCCGAGGATGGTGCGCACCGAGGTGCCAAGCGCGCACTGCGGATTGCACCTGGGTCACGTTGGCTCCGATGGACTGGCCTACGAATCGGGATTCGGGACAGCGCCGGGTCCTGCGCAACGTGCCCACGGTGGATGGCTCGCAGATCCAGCAGATCGGCCTGACGACCTCGGACAAGACAAACGGTCTCCTTGCACTGGAGGTCGGCTGGATTCAGGCAAAGCGCCTGATGACTTAGTCCTCGCCTGAATCCGAGGAGCTCACTTCGATGCTGTTATGCCCGTCAGTTGCTCGCTTGCCCGCCACAACGCTTTCTGCAGCGTGACATCCCGGCAGTTGCCCTTCACTTCCCTCACCTGCTCATCTGCCAGGAACTTACCCGTGATCCCCTCGAGGCTTGCTGACGTGGCAGCATAGATAACGGTGCGCGCACCCTCCTCAGCGCTGATCCAGAATCGCGACAGTATCCTGTCGCCGAAGCTCCACAACCAGTTGCTGTCAGGCCAGATATTCGTGCTTACCACTCCCGGATGCGCGGCATTGACGGTAATCCGCGTGCCTTCAAGCCGTTGAGCCAGTTCCTGTGTGAAGAACACATTCGCCAACTTCGAAGCAGCATAGGCCCCGAACCCAACCATGCCATACGACTTCGTCATTTGTAGATCATCGAGGTGGATCTTGCCGAAGAACGCAGCTCCAGAGCTGACGTTGACAACCCTAGCTGATGGCGCCTCTATCAGGAATGGAAGCAGCAAGTGCGTCAGCAGGAAAGGGCCGAGATGATTGGTGCCCATCGTCTTCTCGAAGCCGTCCTGGGTCTCCTGTCTGGTAGGGCTGAAGGTCCCCGCATTGTTGATCAGCACATCCAGACACGTATAGGCCCCCGCGAATTCGTGCGCGAACGTGCGGATCGATTCCAGAGATGCCAAATCAACGTGCATGAGCGAGACGCCGGCATTGCCCGTCTCTTCGATGATGGCGTCGCGAACCGGTGCGGCCTTCTCGAGATTGCGGCAGGCCATGATGAGGGTCGCGCCCATTGCGGCTAGACCGCGCGCCGTCTCCTTGCCGATGCCGGAGTTAGCACCCGTTATCAACACCAGCTTGTCTTTCATTACAGTCTGTACCATCGTTTTCCACCCTTCACCTTGGTATGAGGTCGCTCTTACATAATGAAGTCGGAAGAAGCACCATCGATTGGATCACCATTCTAGCACAGCAAGGCTATGAGACCTTGGCTTGGAAGAGCAACACGGCGAGACGCTGACCCCCTTGCAGAACGGGATAGCTCTTCGACCGCGAATCCACACTGATCTCCTGATTGGTGAAGATTAGTGTGGATTCGTGAAGATTCGTGGTTAACTCTCTCCGATCTCCGGCAGATCCTCGAAGTCGCCCACCTCCACCCGATACACATTCGAATACGACGTCAGGTCCGAATTGTAGATGATGGCTTTGCCGTCGGGCGTGAAGCGCGGGTGCGGATGCGCGTGCTGGTTGTTGAAGGTGCTGCGGTGGTAGGCCAGGATGTGCGGGCCGACGTAACGCTCGCCGTCCCACTTAAAGAGCTGGATGTAGGGCCGCGCGGTGCCGGCACTGGTGAAGACAGCGCCCGGCGTGCCGTCGCCCACGATCAGGGTCTCATCCAAGCTGTGAAAGTGCGTCGAGCTAAAGGGGAAGTGCACCTCATGCCGATCCGTATCGTCCCACCGCACATAACCGAAAACGTGGTCGCCATCACCCCCACGCGGACGACCATGGTAGCCCATATATTCGCCATTGGCGAACCAGTATTCGTGGCCGATGGACACATCATTGCTCTCTTGCGAGCGAATGCGCCATGCCTTGCCGGTCTGGATGTTGAGCCCCCAGATCCGCTGATCGACCAAGTCCCACGGTCCCTCGTGACAAAAGGTCATAACGTCGGGCAACGTCGGCGACGTATTGATATGGCCGATGTAGCAGTTCTCCTCGTGGATCACGTCGACGTCGCCACTGGCGACGTCGATTCGCACGATCTGGGTGAACGGCTTGGCGTGGAAGAACTCGCGGAACCGCGAATAGGAAAACGAAACCGCCGCTGTCTCCTGCGCCGGCTCCTTCATAATGCGTGCGCAGAGGTAGGTGCCGTCCGCCGTCGGGTTAGCGCGCCCGCCCGGCGACATCCCCTCAGGCGCCCGGTAGATCACCCGCTCCTCCAG
>CAZEXX010000033.1:10587-12773 GCA_964516885.1 uncultured Anaerolineales bacterium
TCATATTGATTCTGGATGATGACATTGTACCGTGTGATCGTAGGGGCGGTTCGCGTAAGGCGGTTCGGGTAAGGGCGGTTCGCGAACCGCCCCTACGACCGCCAACGCAAACCATTGGGACGGCTAATCGGCGCTTTCAAAACCGTTTCGACCAAACGGATCAACGAAATACGCCACACACCTGAGGACCGATTCTGGCAACGTAATTACTGGGAACACATCATCCGGGACGAATCCTCCCTGGCGCAGATCAGACAATATGTCATCAACAACCCGGCCCGGTGGGTGGATGATCATCTACATCCCACCCAACCGCCACTACCGCAGAGATCGTAGGGGCGGTTCGCGAACCGCCCCTACTAATGAAGGAGACACGATGACACAACCGAATCTGCTCTTCGTCTTTGTAGACCAGATGCGTGGACAGGCGATGGGGTTCCTGGGGGAAGAGCCCGTCCGCACGCCCAGCCTCGATCGGTTCGCATCCGAGGGGCTGGTCCTTCACAGCGTCTCGGCTACCTACCCGATATGCAGTCCCTACCGCGCCATGTTGATGACGGGCAAGTATCCCCACGCCAACAGGGTCATCTCCAACTGCACCAGCAAGACCGCCCCCTATGGCGTCGAGTTGCAGGAGGAAGACCGGTGCTGGTCCGATATTCTCAAGGACACCGGCTATAGCTTGGGCTATATCGGCAAGTGGCATCTGAACTCCCCCCGAGAACCCTACATCGACTGCTACAACAACCAAGGAGAGACAAAGTGGAACGAATGGTGTCCGCCTCACCGACGCCACGGCTTCGACTTCTGGTACTCCTATGGGACCTACGACCACCACGACAGGCCGATGTATTGGCGCACCGACGCGACGCGCGACGAGTTCCACTTTGTGGATCAGTGGGGACCCGAACACGAGGCCGATCTGGCCGTCGAATACCTGCACAATGAGAGCGGCACATACCGTGATCCTGATAGGCCCTTCGGACTCGTCGTCTCGATGAACCCGCCTCATATGCCGTATGATTTGGTGCCCGAGCGCTATGTTGAGCGGTACGCGGACCTGAGCGATGACGAGCTCTGTACACGGCCCAATATCCCCCCTGCCGAGACCAAGTGGGGCGACTACTACCGTGCGAACATCCGCAACTACCTCGCTATGATCACCGGCATTGATGAGCAGTTCGGCCGCATTCTGGCAGCCTTGGAGGACGCCGGTCTCGCCGAGGAGACGATTGTCGTCTTCACCTCGGACCACGGGAACTGCCTCGGCATCCACGACGAGATCTCGAAGAGCAACCATTACGAGGAATCTATGCGTGTGCCGTTCATCATCCGTTGGCCGGGTGAGATCCAGCACCGTCGCGACGATCTGCTCCTGTCGGCGCCGGACATCTACCCCACGCTGATGGACTTGATGGGATTGGGGGAAGCCATCCCCGACGCCGTGGAAGGGACCAGCCATGCCGACATTTTTCGGGGCGATGAGGGAATACGGCCGACCTCGCAACTCTATCTGCGGGTTGATCCTGAGCGGCCCGCGGAAGGCAGGCGAGGGCTGCGAACCTGCAAATACACCCTGATGGTCGAAAGAGAGGGCGACGAAGAGCACACCGTCCTGCATGACAACGGTGCGGACCCCTATCAGCTCGAGAACATCGCGCCCGACAACCCGACACTGGTTGCATCGCTTTCAGAAGAACTGAACCGGTGGTTGCAGAAGACCAACGATCCGTGGATCAGCGCAGCACCATAGACGCACTACCTGAGGACCTTTGAGCTCTTCGTCTGATACTCAAGCTATCTCGTTGACAGAGAAGAGCTCAAAGGTCTCGTTGCGAGGAGAACCCTATGCAGCCAGACCAAGGACGTGAGAACAGCATAAGACAGGGCCATCTTCGGCGCGCGCTGGTCCTGACCGCGCTGCTGATCGCGCTGACCCTCGCCCCAGCCCATACGGCAGCGTCCCCGCCGGCCGCGGCGGGCGACGACTTCGGCGGCGGGCCGATCGAGGCGCCGCGCGACCTGACCACAGAAGCGGAGGTCGCCGCAATCCAGGCCGAGGTCACAGAGAACATCGCGCGGCTCGCGGCGGAGGGGCGTCTCTCCGTGAGCAGTGCCGAGACGGGACGTCTCGCCGAAGCGGAACGGTTCGCAGAGTCCGTGACCTTTGAGTGGCCCCTGCGCGC
>CAZEXX010000033.1:12873-17535 GCA_964516885.1 uncultured Anaerolineales bacterium
TCGCCGAAGCGGAACGGTTCGCAGAGTCCGTGACCTTTGAGTGGCCCCTGCGCGCCGCCGCCAACCTGGCCGACTACGGCTACCACGCCGTCTCCGGCTTCGTGGATCACAATCCGGCGACGGATGCGCTGCTCGACTACACCTGCGGCGACCGGACGTACGATCTGTCAAGCGGCTACAATCACCAGGGCACCGACTTCTTCACCTATCCCTTCCCCTGGCTCAAGATGGACTACAGCCAGGTAGAGATCGTCGCGGCAGCAGCAGGCACACTGGTCTTCAAGCGCGATGGAGGATACGATCGCCAGTGCGAGATGACCGGCGCGCTCTCCAATGCCGTCGTCATCCGCCACGCCGATGGATCGCTCTCCTATTACCTGCATATGAAGAAGCTGTCCGTGACAGCCAAAGCGGTGGGAGACACCGTGGCAGCGGGCGAGTACCTGGGCGTGGTCGGCAGCTCCGGCAGCTCAACAGGGCCCCACCTGCACTTCGAGGTGCGCTCTGCGTCCAACGAGGTGCTCGATCCCTTCCACGGCGACTGCAATGCCCCCCCCTCCCTGTGGGCCCAACAGCCCCCGTATTATGACTCCGCCGTCATCGCCGTCCACACCGGAAGCGCCCCGCCCTATCGTCCGCCGTGCCCGGAGCAGGAGGTGCCCAACATCGAGGACAGCTTCGAGCCCGCCGACACCGTCTATTTCGTTACGACCTATCGCGACCAGCTCGAAGGGCAGACCAGCACCTACCGCATCATCAAACCCGACGGCACCCCCTACCGAACGTGGACCCACGCCAGCACGCGCGAGCACTACTCGGCCTCCTACTGGTACTGGGCGAAAAAACTCGACGGTGATGGCCCCCCACCCGCCGGCACGTGGGCGTTTGAGGTGGAGTTCGAGGGAAACACTTACGCTACCCACTTTGACGTCGGCATCACGAGGGCCATCACCATCACGCACCCCGATGGCGGCGAGGTCTGGCACCCGCCCGCGCTCGTGCCGATCACGTGGCAGGACAACCTGGAAGGTAACGTCGCCGTCGATCTCTACGCCGGCGGCACCTTCTACTCGAATATTGTGACGTCAACCCAGAGCGACGGTCTGTTCCGGTGGGGCACCGGCACCAGCCTACCCTCGCGGGACGACTACACCGTGCGAATCACCGATGCGACGAAGCCAAGCGTCTACGACGAGAGCGATGCCCCCTTCACGATCGCACGCGTGCCCACCGCGAGTTTCACGCTGGCGCCGAACAGCGGCATCGTACCGCTCACCGTGACCTTCACCGACACCTCCACCTCGCTGGTCGACAGCCGGCTGTGGGATCTCGGCGATGGGCTCACGGCCACGCTCCAACACCCGACCCACATCTACACCGCCACCGGCGTCTATACCGTCACCCTGGCTGTGAGCGGCCCTGCGGGCAGTGACAGTGTGACGCACACAGACGCCATCACGGTCACGCCGCCGCCGCTGGTGGCCGACTTCAGCGCGCATCCTATCCTGGGCACGCCGCCGCTGACCGTCACCTTCACCGACCGCTCCGGCGGCCCGCCCACCGACCGGTGGACCTGGTCCTTCGGCGACGGTCTCACCGCGACATTGCAGCATCCCCCCCACGTCTACACGCGAACCGGCACCTATACCGTGACACTGACCGCCGGCGCGGGCGTAGAAGAGGCTCTGGCAGTGAAGCCGCGCTACGTCCACGTCGTGGACCGGCTGTGGCACATCTATCTACCGATGGTGATGCGAGATCAGGCTCAAACCGGTGCGGCGCGAACAACCGATGGATATTGAAAACATGGCGTGGGAATAGCAGACATTGCCGGCTTGCTCGGCGACGTCATCACCGCGCGGCTTTGGCAACCACGGCTATTCTGGGTCTGGAGACAGAGCGGCCTCATCCCCCACGCAACGTGGGATCTCCGAGAGAAGGTCCACGCCGCCGCCGTGCATCTTGAATCCCATCTGATAATCAGCTATACTGGTAGTCAGTTGATCTGATTGCTTCGGAGGTACGATATGGAGAGCATCCAACTGCATATGGCGCAACGAGGTGTCATCACCATCCCGAAATCCCTTCGGGAATCCTACGGCATGCAGCCTGGTGATACCCTCACTTTGATCGATCTGGACGGCATATTTGTCATAATCCCTCGCCGATCAGAAATCGACGAGATAGCAGGCAAGATCGCAAGCCAGTGGGCTACAGAAGGAGAGACTCTGGAGTCAATGCTCCAGGCACTACGCCAGGAGCGAGGCCGCCGTGAGGAGTAAGCCCAGGGTCTTCCTGGACACCAGTGCCCTGTTTTCAGCAATGTACTCAGAGACCGGCGGCGCGCGCATGATCCTGAAACTGGGAGAAGCGCGCGCCATCGATTTGTGGGTAGGGCCGTGGGTGCTGCGAGAGACTGAAGCGATGATAGAACGAAAGGCACCCACCAGCAAAGCATACTTCGCTCTACTGCTTGACCGATCAGGTATACGTATCGGCAGAGAGGCGAACGAAGCGCACTTGGCGGTGGCGCGCACAATCGTTTCCTATCTTCCAGATGCACAGATCGTGGCGGAAGCCCTGGCAGCAGATGTGGACTACTTCGTATCGTTCGATCGCGAACACTTGCTCGGGAATCCACACACTGAAGAATTGTCCTTCCCCATGGGAACGGCAGGGGACTTCCTGGCCTGGTATCGACAGCGATTGATTGAGAGTGACGACTAGCCATCTGTCGCCAGGAAAGAGACCTGTATCTGCCTACCGCCACCAGATCCTTCACCGGTTTCAGGATGACACGCGAGATGTGTTCGAACCTCAAATGTGATAGCCCACGCAAGCAGTTTAGTCAGGAGGGATTATGAAGACGAGACTGATTCTCATTGAAGGACTTCCCGGTGCGGGAAGGACCACGACGGTCGATGGGCTCAAATCCGCCGGCATTGATTGGTGCACCGCGAAGGTGGACTTCTACAACCAATACGACAACCCTCTGAACGCCTTCTGGACCTGGGGAGATGGCGCCGTGGAGAATGAGGTGGTCGAGGAACCCTACGACTCCGCTAAGTTCACGGTCAGAATCCTGGAAAGGACATACCGGCTCGTCAACAGGATCCTCAGTCAAGATCTGTGCGTCGTGATGGAGGGATACCCATTCCAACTGGTCATTCGCAACATGCTCAAGATGCTGGGCACCGAAGATGACTGCAGGGAGTACTATCGGCGGTTCGTCGATGCCGTCAGCTATTGCTCCCCCCATCTCTTCTACCTGCAGCACCCCAACTGGCGGAGCAGAATCGCGCAGAGGACGGAGAGCAGAGGGGAGGCTTTCAGAACCATATTCTTTACAGCGATGACCCGCACCCCCTACGGAAGAATGCACACCGTGGACACCGACGCCAAGGTCATCGACTTCTACGAGTCCTGCTACCGTTTCGGCCTCTCGCTGTTGGCCACCTGGCCATTCGGTCTGACCAGACTGGATCCGATCGCGTTGGGTCGCCAGGGCACGCTCGACGCGATCGTCGCAACGCTATCCCAGCCAGAACAGTGACAACCAACACAAACGGGATGGATTCTGTAGATGACCAATAGCGAAGCGCCTATCGTGTGGGCGCGGCGAATACGGCCCCACAAGATCCGGCAACTCTACGAGAACGATGCCGCGGGCATCCTTGACGAGGATCTGATCAACGATGTCGGCTACGCCCTCTACGCGCGGTGTGAAGCAGTATGGATGGTCACCGAACGGCGCTGCATCAAATGCAAAGAGAAATGCGATCTGACCGACGGCAAAGACGCCGTACTCACGTGCCCAAGTTGCGGCTGGTCAACGCTATGGCAGGTATTCAAGCGTTCGTACAAAGGGAAACGCATCCACGGGGGACGCGCCTATGAGTCCTTCCTGATCTATATGGATGAGTTTCGCCACGCCAAAAGCCCGCGCCAGAAGATGCTGATTATTGACAGAGTCATACACGCCCTTCACGAGAGCCTGAACCAGATCTGGACCATTCCCGCCAGCGTTAATCTGATCGAGGGCAAGCTTGAGGATGTCATCGAGCTGCTCGACTCGCTCGCCTATGGCAACACCACTGACGCAGCAATGCGCAGCCGCAAGGAACAATGGCGGCGGAAGATAGCCGATGGGGAGAAGGCCACACGCGAATACTATGCACAAAAGGAGAGGAATGCCGATGCATGACATCTACATCGTCGACGTAGAACCGGACGATGAACCGGCTTCCATCGAGCGCATCAAGGGCCTGATCACCGAAACCGGTGCCCCCGCCGTGGCTTTGATGGTCACAGCGGTCCCCAACGAGGAGCAGCTCTCTCTCCGTCTTGAGGAGTGGGTTCGCCGTTTCGCTCTGCTTCAGGACGGCCTGAAGCAGACCCCGGCGCAGGTGGGGATTCTCATACAGGCACTGATCGGCCACGGTGACCGCGGCCGGATTGCGGGCGACATCGCCTTCCAGACCATCGTCGGCGCGGACGGCAGGGCATGCCGCGAGAGCTTCTGCCCTCTGGACAGTGACTTCCAGGCCTACACCGCGGAGTTGATCATCACGTTGGCCCAACAGGCGCCCGCGTTCTTTATGATCGATGACGATTTCCGCATCGCCTATCACGACCCGGCCCACAAGGGCTGTATGTGCCCGC
>CAZEXX010000033.1:17635-20386 GCA_964516885.1 uncultured Anaerolineales bacterium
CCGGCCATCGCCAAGATACTGGCCGGCAACCATCGTCCGCTTGTGCGCATCCACAATGCCTTCTATCTGGAGAACGGGCACAAGAGCTTCCCGGAACGCGTGACCCGAACACAGCGCGAGATCGCGCAGTTCTCTGAGGAGACGATCATCCTGACCGAGGCCGACACCTGCCCTCACAACCGCTACAGCCTCTCCGTGAAGTCCCATCTGGCACACATCACCGCCACCACACTGGTGGGCTGCCATGGGGCCAAGGTCTGGTTCCCGAAGACCGACGCGGACGACTGGGAGGCGACAGCCCCCTACCGTACGATGCTGGGTCAAATGCGTCCGTTCCTCAGCGAGGTGGCCGGGATCCGGGACAGCGTAGCGTGGCTCGGCCCACAGGTGCTGGGCAGGCCCGAGGAGGTCCTTCGCAAGCCCTGGGATGGGGAAAAGTCGCTTGATTTCCTCAGCGACGATTGGGGATGGCGCATTTTTGGCAGGCTGGGCATCCCTTTCACCCTCTCTGACGGCAGGGAGCCGGCAGACGCATCCGGACCGGGTGTGCCGCGCGCCCTCTGCCGCACCGCGCCATGGGCCTTCAGCGATGAGGAACTGCATGACCTCCTATCCGGGCCCCTGCTGCTGGATGGCGAAGCGGCGTGGCACCTGAGCCGGCGAGGCTTCAGCGAGCACCTCGGCGTGACGGTCGATAGCGCACCCTTCGCCTGTTCGTCTGAGCTCTTGCACGTGATCCCCGAATCAACGCGAGAGCGCGAACTCTCAGTGGGTATGACCGGCGGTGGTCGCTACCGCCTGGAACCGACCAGCCCCAAGACGCGGGTCGTCTCCAGCTTCGTCACCGGCTCTAAGGGCAACTTCACTGAGA
The DNA here is from genome assembly GCA_964516885.1 of uncultured Anaerolineales bacterium. Classification (GTDB taxonomy): domain Bacteria; phylum Chloroflexota; class Anaerolineae; order B4-G1; family SLSP01; genus PWVB01. Next base: position 18,507 of record CAZEXX010000033.1, read on the forward strand.
TCGGACCAGGGCTGACCTGGTATCAGAATGACCTTGGCGGGCGCGTCGCCGTCTATGGGCTCTCCATGCAGGCCCCGCTCGATTGGATCTTCTTCAACAGCAAGCGGAAGGGACAGCTCCTGGAGACGCTGACCTGGCTGGCTAACGGTCGACCACCCGTGGTGGTTGAGACCGATCTCGACGTCTACGCACTCCACGGCAGGGACACCACGACCAAGGGGCGGGAGTACCTCTGCCTCCTGGATCTGAACCCCGACACGGTGGAACGGGTCAGCCTCCAACTGCCGGGGGCCCCCGTGAAGGAAATTGAGCGCCTCTCTATGGCAGGCGTATGGGAGCCGGTCGCCTTCAGCGCCGAGGGACTGCGGATTCACTGCGAGGTCGATGCCCCAACTATGGAGCCTGTCATCCTGCGGCTGAGCCGGATGGTAGTGTCGTGACAGACATACACGGAGCAAATCGACGATACTGGGACGAGTTGGCCTCAGACTGGCAGGAGCTTAGGGACCGCGATGGGCTATGGCGCAGGTGCGCACAGGAACCGGAACTGGCCTTCGAAGGTGGCGCACTCACGCTGATCCGGACGTATTGCGGCGACCTGGCGTGGAAAGAGGTCTGCGTCATCGGCAGCGGCGATAACTACGCCGCCTTAGCCCTCGCGGGACTGGGCGCCCGGGTCACCTCCAGCGATATCTCGCAACGCCAACTCGACGTCGCTCAGGACCGTGCTGGACAGCTTGGCCTCGACATCGACTTCGTGAGAGCCGACGCAGCCGGACTAGCGCTCTTACCGGACGACTCCTTCGACCTTGTTTGCTCAACGAACGGCTTCTTCGTGTGGATCTCGCAGCCCGCACGCGTGTTCACGGCAGTGCAGCGGGTGCTGAAACCCGGCGGGGTCTACATCTTCTACGACGTCCATCCGTTTCAGCGGCCCTGGCAAGATGAGGTCCAGCCGCTGAAGATGGCCAAGTCGTATTGGGATACCGGTCCATACACCGGTGACGGGGGTGCCTTCGAGTTCAACTGGACGCTCGCAGATCTCGTGAACCCGATGGCGGATGCCGGACTTATCCTGAGGCAGATCATGGAGTCCCCTGCAAAGGACCCGCGGTTTTGGGAGGGACACTCGTACAAACCGGGGGCGGACAGCACACTGATGGATTGGCAGGCGAATCCCCGCGCCGGGCTACCGGTCTGGCTCACCGTGTGTGCGCAGAAGCCCGTAACCCCCTCCTTCTCCTGGCTGCCGGGAGAGGGAGGGGAAAGGCGCGTCTCCGCGCCTGGGGAGGGTGTGCGCGCTTCTCCCTAATACAGCCTCTCAATCACCTCACGCGTGACATCAACCCAACGCCGCACGCGATCGGGATCGTGCTGCACCGTCTCCACATCCTTGAGCGTGATGTCGACGTGGCAGTCGCCGCACGCCTCCAGATCCCGCGTGAGCATCTGACGGACACGGACCGGATCGAAGCCGTAGCCCACCATCTCAGTGGGGCTGGGACGGTAGCTCAACACGTACTCCTCGCCGATCTGCTCGGCACAGCGCGCCACATTCGCCATGGGGGAGACGGCAATGCGCCGCAGGTTGGGGATCTGGCGCAGCACGTCGATCTTGCGCGCCAGATCCTCGCAGCATCCGTACGCGACCAGGCCAAAGGGCGTCATCAACGGCAGTTGGTATTGGAGCATGAACTCGTCGAACTGTCGTGGTCCGACCGCCGTGGTTTCCTGCGAGGCGACAAAGGTCCATAGATCCTTGCGCGACACCGGATCACCGTTGGGCGCCGGATCAGCCAGCTCCTCGGCATAGGGCATGGCCTGGTTCTGGTGAGCGCTCAGCGACCAGTCGCCGGCACGCTCTGCCTCCTCGTGCGTCC
>CAZEXX010000034.1:0-2512 GCA_964516885.1 uncultured Anaerolineales bacterium
ATCTGCGACTTAAGCCGGAGCTACGGGCCCGGGTCGACGGTCCGCAAACCGGCGAGGAGCCTGAAGTGCGCGGGGTGCGGTCGCCGGTGCTGGACGGCTTCGAGGAGACGGACATCCTCCCCTTTGGCGGTCGATTGGAAGATGTCGATGTGGACGCGGTGGCCCTGGTGCCGGCGGCACAAGTGCCGGCGTCAATTGTGCCGATGACCTACATCCCGCCGTTCCCGATCTATCCTCCCGAGATGGCCTGGATGCGGCAGATGGACAGCGGCGCGCCGGCGCTAGTGCTGAACGAGCAGCCCAACAAGGGTCGCGTCGCCTATCTCGCGGCCAGTATCGACCATGCCTTCGCCAAGCACAATCTGCCCGACCACGGGGCCTTGCTGGCGAACGTGATCCGCTGGGCAGCCAGAGATCGGATCCCACTCAGTGTGGTCGGCCCCGGCCTGATCGACTGTCATCTCTACCGGCAACCTGGGCGTCTCGTGCTGCACCTGGTGAATCTCTCACATCCGGGAACGTGGCGCCCGCCGCTGCACGAGCTGACGCCAGTCGGTCCCTTCGAGGTCGCCGTGAAGCTGCCGGAGGGTGTTACCGCCGGCGGTGCGCAGTTGCTGGTCGCAGATCAGCAGATAACGGTGATTGAGGAGGAGGGCTGGGCCCGGTTTGAGGTCGCCTGGATCACGGACCACGAGGTGATTGTGATCTCATAGGTTGGGGGGCATTTCGCCACACGGTGGCGGTGTTGTAGGGGCACCCCTTGTGGGTGCCCCTACATTGCACGTGGGGTTCGCAATGTTCTCCTCTGGTCTGCGCGCTAAGCGTCATACCCCGACCAGAAGTCGGCGCCTTGCCCGGGCTGGTTATCGCCCATCTCCGTCTGCCATCGTCGCAGTTCCTGGCGCAGCTCCTCAACCTTGGTCTGATACGCGGGCTCGTCGGCGAGGGTATTGAGTTCCCACGGATCCTCCTCCAAGTCGAAAAGCTGTGTAGTGCGTTCACCATTGACGACGTACTCAATGAGCTTGTAGCGTCTGTCCTGCGCCGCGCGCTGGAATCCGCGATAGGCGAAGAGCAGGGTCTCGCGCCGCGTTGTCGATGGATCCTCCAGGACCTTGTGCAAGCTCTTCCCTTCCACCGAATCGGGGATCGTGATACCCACCAGGTCACAGAGCGTGGGGTAGATGTCGAGGAGATAGGCATAGGCCTCGCGCCTCTCCCCGGTCGGGACGCCGGGCCCGGCCATCAACAGGGGGACGTGGAGGCTGTGGTCGTACATGTTCTGCTTGCCCATCAGCCCGTGACGGCCGATGGCCAGCCCGTTGTCGCCCGCCAGGACGATGATGGTGCTGTCACGGAGTCCCTTCCGATCCAGCGCATCCAGGATGTGGCCGATCTGTGCGTCCAGGTGTGAGATCATCGCATAGTACTCGGCATTGTGACGGCGGATTTCGTCTTCTGTGCGCGGGAAGCCCGCGAGCAGCTCGTCGCGGAGCACCATGTCGCCATTGTCGAACGGATGCTCCGGCATGTAGTTCTCCGGCAGCTCGACATCCTCGGGGTTGTACATCTCCAGGAACTCCTTGGGCATCGTGCGGGGATCGTGCGGTGCCATAAAGGAGACATAGGCGAAGAACGGCGCGTCCTCTGCGTAGTTCTCCAGGAACTCGATCGCAGTCTCGGCAAAGAGCTCGCTGGAGTGCTTGCCGACGTTGATGTGGTCGACGTGGCGATGGATGACATCGTTGCCGGTGAAGGGGGATCGCACGAGGGGCTGCGCATTATCGTACTTGCCGGTGGGGTCAAAGTCGCAGGCCGGCACGTTCCAGTGATCATCCATCCCGCCGAAGAAGATCTCGCCACCATCGGTGAAGCTCCTCGCGTACGCGGCAGGGCCGTTGTGCCACTTACCGGTTCCAAAGGTCCTGTACCCCGAGGCCTGCAACGCTTCGCCGAGGAGTGTGTGATCGGCGGCGATACCCTGTCCCTGTCCCTCAATGTGGTACAGGCTCCGGCCGGTCATGAGCATAGCGCGGCTGGGCATACAGACCGCACCGGACGACCCGCCCATAATGTAGGCATTCGTGAATGTAGTGCCCTGTGCCACCAGGGTGTCGATGTTCGGCGTGGCGACGGGGTAGCCCAGCGCGCTGATAGTGTCGAACCGCTGGTCATCGGTGAACAGTAAGAGGATGTTCGGTTTCTTGCTCTCGGACATAGTCAGCTCCTTTTGGATGATGCCATGTTCAGTGTGGGTCGTTAGGCCACCATGCCGACGGTATCTAGCATACTCTACCCCGGACTGGGTACAAACGGCACGGGTATAGTGCCGAGCAATGTGAACCGAGTCTGGAGTGGTGGCACCGTCGTTTACCAAACGCCCTCACCCCGCGGGCTCGGAAGCCCGCTACCCCTCTCCCATACTCCGCGGACGGAATGGGAGAGGGGTACAGAGACGCCCAACTCCGCGCAGTGCGAGCTCCCCTTGGCGGGGACAAGTTGTTAGTTCGCA
>CAZEXX010000034.1:2612-9454 GCA_964516885.1 uncultured Anaerolineales bacterium
GCACCCGCGAGTACCCATAGCAGCGCTTTTCGGCTATTTGTAAGATATCAGTCTAGCATTTCCCAATAACTTGTCCTATACCCGTATAGCTCCGTGTTCCTGAGACACTGGCGCTGTGGGTCCTGCGAGGCGGTGCGGTCTGCAGGCTGGGTCAGGACGGCACACAAAACAACTGCGGGAGGACCGTTGTCAGGATCCTCCCGCAGTGCAATGGCGTTACGTATGGGCCGGCAGAGGTCCGTGCCTCTGCGCCTGATGGTGAGCTAACCGAAGTCCTGAAGCTGCCGGTGATGATAGGGATGCCGAAGCTTCTTCAGGGCTTGACCCTGAATCTGGCGCACGCGTTCTTTGGAGATGCCCAGTTTCTGGCCAAGCTCCTTGAGCGTATGTGTGCGACTCCCGTGCAGGCCGAAGCGCATCTTGAGGATCCAAGCTTCGCGTGGCTCCAGGGTGGTCATCAGCTTCTCCAGATGCGCATGCAGCATGCGATCTTCCGCGGTCTCGTCGGGCTGCGGCGTTGCTTCATCCTCGATGAAGTGTTCGAGCTCCGAGGTGTCCTCATCCCCAACTTCCTTGTTGAGCGACACCGGCCGCTGAGACTGTCGCAGCATTCTGCGCAGCTTATGGGGATCCTCGTTGACCTCTACCGCCAATTCCTCATAGGTTGGACGGCGACCGAGGCGCTGCTCCATATCCTGAGAGATCTTATCCAGCTTCCTCAGGTGATCGCTCATATGGATCGGGATGCGGATGCCCCGACCATGTTGGGTGAGTGATCGTGTGGCAGCCTGCCGGATCCACCAGGTCGCATAGGTGCTGAAGCGATTCCCCCGGTGGTAGTCGAACTTGTCGACAGCCTTGATTAGGCCGACGTTGCCGGCTTGAATCAGATCCAGGAAGGGGAGCCCATACCCCCGATAGCGCTTGGCGACGCTGACAACAAGTCGCGTATTGGCCTCGATCAAGTGGCGCCTGGCTGCCCGTCCACGATGGATCTGCTCTTCCATATCCGCAATCTGCTCAAGCGTATGCAGTTCGGTTGCCAGACTGCGCTGTGCATCGCGAGCTCGCTCCATACTCTGCGCCAGTTCGATTTCCTCCTCGCGCGAAAGCAGGGGCACCTGCCCCATTTCCTGTAGGTACAGGCTCAATGGGTCATCTGTGTTGATCCGTGCTGGGTCAGCCGAATCATTCTCGTTAGCCTCGACGTTCTTGGTACCATCGTCGAAGTAGGCGTGGAAATCATCGATTGGGTCGCTCTTGACGGCATCATCGTCACGATCCGTACCAAAGATGTCATCGAGGGAGAGCAGTTCGTCGTTGTCGTAGTCGTCTTCTTGCTCTCGGTAGCCCTCGTACTCATTGGACGTATCGTTGAAGCCATCCAGGCGCTCACGTATTATTAGCGCTTCCATAGTCTCCTGTATCGCAACTCTCCTATTCCTGAGATATCGTCACACCCGCGGTCGAATACTGATTGGCGGTGGTATCGATACACCAGGTAATGACTAGACGCGGTACCGCAAGGTGTCCTTACCCTTGCTGCGCTTGTATTTCCTTCTGCGCACACTGCGCTATATACCGGGTCCTCTTATCCTTGAACTCCCTGTCGAACAGCCCGGAAATGAGAGTGAGCTTGCTCACCTGCGCCAGCTTGCTCGTCACCGGGACTCCCTCAGGTGTGAGTTCAAGGTCTTCTGACAATCACCTAGACGCGCATCAGGGGTGAGGAAACCCCCTCACCCCCGATGTTTCACATCTCGGGTTGCCCTGAGTGGTTTGCTAGGTTTCCTCAGTCATCGTCGTCACCGGCAATGAAGTGTCTTCGATGAACCATGGGTGCCGAACCCTTCAATTCCCAATGCGTCTGTCGTCACTGTATATTCTGAGGCTATATTATATCATATCATAGAATCACTTGTCAATCCACAGACGGATTCTGTGTCGGTGGAGGGGCATTGCGACAGGCACCGCTCGGGTGTATGCTTGAGTTCGGATGCTGTTTTCATTGCCCGTATGGGATGAGTTAAGTAAGGAGAGTGCTGTGAGTGCCTGGACGTCACTGCCCACGAGCGTGGAGACAGAGGAGGCGTTGGACGCGTTGCTGACGACGCCGCCACCGGACTTGGTGGAGATGATGGCGCGCATTGATGGGGATATCATTGTGCTCGGCATTGGGGGGAAGATGGGGCTGACCTTGGGTGTCCTGGCGCGTCGGGCCATCGAGGCTGCGGGCGTCAGGAAGTCGGTCATCGGGGTATCGCGCTTTTCGGATTCGACCGGTCGCGACACTCTGGAGGCTCAGGGTGTACAGACTCTCCCGTGTGATCTACTCGACCGTGCGGCGGTGGACGGTCTGCCGCGTGTCAAGAATGTCATCTATATGGTCGGCCGCAAATTCGGCACTCAGGGGTCGGAGCCGTTGACGTGGGCGTCTAATGTCAGCGTTCCTGACAATGTGGGGCAGCATTTCAGGGAAAGCCGTCTGGTGGTCTTCTCGACAGGATGTGTCTACCCCCTTGTCCCGGCTGCAACAGGTGGGTGCACCGAGGTCGTCGCAGCAGAACCTGTCGGGGAGTACGCTCAATCCTGTTTGGGCCGGGAGCGTGTCTTCGAGCACTGGAGCAATGCCTTTGCGACCCCGCTCTGCCTGGTACGGCTGAATTACGCCATAGACCTCCGGTACGGCGTGCTCCACGACATCGGCAAGCGCGTGTTCGAGGGCCGTCCGATCGATCTCGGGGTCAGCCACTTCAACGCGATCTGGCAGGGCGACGCAAATCACTGGGCGCTGCGCTGTCTGGAGCACTGTGCGTCGCCGGCCAAGGTGCTGAATGTCACCGGGCCGGAGACGGCGTCCGTGCGCTCTGTTGCCGAGGTTTTTGCAGAGCTGTTCGGCGTCGGCGCTGATTTCGTCGGGGAGAGGACGGGAGGCCGTATGTATCTGAGCAACGCGGCAGAGGCCACAGCCCATTTTGGATATCCCTCCGTGCCGCTTATGACCATGATCCGTTGGCAGGCCGGCTGGATCCAGCGCGGCGGGCGGTCCCTTGACAAGCCCACGCACTTCGCCGTTGTCGATGGCGAGTATTGATCTCTCTGTGGTGTGAGGTGTGACACAGTGTCTTTGACACAGAATATTCCCTCTGTGGTTCTTGATCGTTTCCGCACCGGAACGGTGATTCCGGCTGTGCCCCTGGCCCTGAACGCTCAGCGGCACTTCGATGCGGTCCGTCAGCGTGCGCTGCTGCGCTATTACATCGACGCCGGCGCCGGGGGGCTCGCCGTGGGCGTGCACACCACGCAGTTCGCCATTCGCGATCCGCAGGTGGGGCTCTTCGAGCCGGTATTGACGTTTGCCTCCGAGGCGATAGACAGCTGGTGTGCCCATCGTGGTCGTCAGGTGATGAAGATTGCCGGCATCTGCGGTCGCCGGGAGCAGGCGTTGAGCGAGGCCGGCTTTGCGCGCGAGGTCGGCTATCATGCCGGCCTGGTCAGCCTGGGCGCCTATGATGCTGCAGACCCGGTTGAGTCACTAGTCGACCATTGCCGTGCGGTCAGTGAGATTTTGCCTGTGATCGGCTTCTATCTGCAGCCGGCGGTCGGTGGGCGCATTCTTCCCTACGCCTTCTGGCGCGCGTTTGCCGAGATCGACGGCGTGATCGGCATCAAGATCGCACCCTTCAACCGCTATCAGACGCTGGATGTCGTGCGGGCCGTCTGCGACGCCGGGCGTGCCGGGGAGGTCGTGCTCTACACCGGCAATGATGACAACATCGTCGGGGACCTGGTGACGCCGTACGTGGTGGAGACAGCCGATGGCCCGCAAGTGGTGCGTATTGTGGGCGGCCTTCTGGGGCACTGGGCTGTGTGGACAAGAACTGCTGTCGACACATTGTCCCGTATCCACCAGATGTTCGTTGAGGACGTAGATATTCCTCCCCGGCTGCTCAGCCAGGGGGCCAGGATCACGGATGCCAACAGCGCGTTCTTCGACGTCGCGAACCAGTTCGCCGGCTGCATTCCCGGTATCCACGAGGTGCTGCGCCGGCAGGGACTGCTCGAGGGTGTTTGGTGCCTCGATCCGCACGAGGATCTCTCCCCGGGGCAGCTGGAGGAGATTGATCGTGTGGTTGACACCTATCCAGAATTGAATGACGATGTGTTCGTCGCCAAGCACCTGAGCCAATGGTTATCCTAGAGGGAGTGGAAACACAATGAAGATCACCGGAGTTTCGGTACGCACGTTTACGTATACGTCCAATGTCGGTCGCGACTCGGAGGGACATGGCCATCCGGCCCCGCCTTCTGAGGCGACGCAGAGCCTGGTGACGATTGAGACCTCCGACGGCGTGGCAGGTTACGCCTTCGGCGGCATTCCGGCGGGGGTGCTGGAAAGAGACGTCAAGCCGTTGCTGATGGGCAGGGACCCCTTCTATCGCGAGCTGATCTGGCAAGGTCTCAAGGAGCGTCAACGCCTGAATCTGGCTACCCTCAGTGACAAGATCTTGACGGTGGTGGACTGCGCGCTCTGGGACCTCGCCGGGCGTGCGGTCGGTCAGCCGGTCTATAAGCTGCTGGGCGCCTACCGTGACAAAGTGCCTGCCTATGCGAGCACGATGTGCGGCGACGATCTGAAGGGTGGCCTGGACACACCCGAGGCTTACGCGGCCTTTGCCGAATGGTGTATGGACCGGGGCTATCCGGCGTTCAAGCTGCACACGTGGCAACCGCCGATTCCCGGTGCACCGAATCCCAAACGCGATGTGGCGGCCTGTGCCGCAGTACGGGAGGTAGTGGGACCTGACGTCCCGATGATGCTCGATCCCTATCACTACTACGGTCGTGAGGAGTCCCTCTATCTGGGCCGTGAGCTGGAGAAGCTGGGCTTCCTCTGGATGGAGGAGCCGATGGATGAGCACAGCATGTCCTCGTATGTGTGGCTGGCGCGGCAGCTTGATCTGCCGATCTGCGGTCCTGAGACGGCTGAGGGAAAGATGTACACGCGCGCCGAGTGGATCAAGCACGATGCCGCGGATATCGTCCGGGGCGGGGTCGGCGATCTGGGCGGGATCACTCCGCTCGTCAAGGTCGCGCACCTGGCGGAGGCCTTCGGGATGAAGATGGAGGTTCACGGCGGCGGCGCGGCAAACCTGCACGTCCTCTGCGCGATGGGCATCCCCGGTCTCTTCTATGAGCGCGGCCTGCTGCACCCCTTCGTCGACTACGATACGCCAAAGCCGTGGCTGCATCAACTTGAGGACCCTATGGATGACGAGGGCCATGTCCACGTTTCCCAGGAGCCCGGGCTGGGGCAGCAGATCGACTTCGATTACATCGATCGCAATCTGGTGGCGTCGTGGTAGTGCGTACCAAGTGAGGAGATGGTTCCAATGTGTATTGCTTCAGACGGAATGGGGTTTCGCCTCCAATGAGGCGGTACAGATGAAGGCAACCGTGGCGAGGAAGCGGAAGCAGTACACGGGTGAGGAGAGGTCGACAATATCGCGCAAGCACCTACTGGAATGAAGTGCCCCCCATATATCGGATCACGAATGCGGCAGAATAGGTGAGAGCCCTAGCCACGTGAGGCTTGAGTTGCTGACATTCGAGCTCGTTGCTTGCCGACGAAGCCGAGGACCAAGGTCAGACTGATCAGAAAGAGGACCGCACAAAACAGGTATATCGTGCGTAGGCCGATCAATGGCAGCAGGGCATAGGCTATCGATGGCCCGATGGCGCTGCCGAAATCGCCTGCCGTGTGCAGCAAGCCGATGGCACGTCCCCGCTGTGAATGACCGACCGAGTCGCCGGTCAGGGTCATGGCGAGAGATTGGAGACTCCCCCCGGAAACTGCTACTGCTGACATACCAGCCAAGATAGAGACCGGCCCGCCCAATGCCAGCAGACTCATCCCGGTTGCCCCGATCACCAGACTCCACGCGACCACCGTCCAGCGACTGCCCCTCCGGTCCGACAGTGTGCCGGCCAGTGGGGCAGCCACCATACCCAGAAGCGTCCGCCCGGCCATCACCAGGCCCGTCAGAGAAGCCACGCCGAGAGCTACGCCGGCTGACTGCAGCCACTCCTGTATCATAAGCCCTATCGTGCCTGATATCACGCCTGAGACGACGAAGCGGTTCACGCCCTGCAATGTCACCGCGAGCTGGAGCTCACCGTTGGATCTCAGTTCCAGGCGACCTGCCTTGGCAGACACAAGCTCGGGACTTGATGTGCGCGGGCTGTTCGCGAGATCTGTGTCCGCCAACTCACCGACCCCGAACGTCTCCGGCAACAGAAACAAGGCCACCAGACCGCCTACAGCCGTCAGTGCCGCGCCGATCCACATCGTCGGAGCGTAACCCAGCAAGTCAGTGAGCACCCCGCCACCCAGGGCGCCTATGGCTCCTCCCACAAAGAACCACACCTGATACAGGCCTGTCCATCTACCCCGCTCGTGCGTTGGTGCGACATCCATGATCATCGTCGCCCCGCCGACCCAGATGCCCGACCAAGCTATGCCCCACAGTAGCCGTCCGGCGAGTAAAGGCCAGAACCCCCGCGTAGCAGCGTATACGGCTGTGGAGAGAGCCCCGAGGAAGAGCGCCGGCAGGAAGATCCGCCGTCGGGGAAAGCGATCATAGGCGATCCCAGCCCGACCGTTGGTAAAGAGCCGCACAGCTCGGTTGACACCTAGCAGGATTCCCACGCCTGCCAAAGTTATGCCTGCATCAGCAGTGTGGGTGGGGAGCACAGTGTACAGCGTTGCATCTCCCATAAGCGACAGGGCCGTACCCAGGCCCAGCGGGAAGAGTATTCTACCCATATCGATACGACGATCT
>CAZEXX010000034.1:9554-20307 GCA_964516885.1 uncultured Anaerolineales bacterium
GTCTGCACTCTGTGCGGCGCTTTCTGAGGTGAGTGAGACAAGATCCTGGTTCTGTTCATAGTGATACCGCTCACCCCACGCCATCACCAGAACAGGCGTCTGCTCTTCAACGATATGCCCATACGTCTTGGAGAAGGCCTCCCGATGGTCCACAGGATGGGACATCTCGTTCTCGTGCCCCGTGATCACAAGACGGGGAGATACCCCCTGGATCAACCGGCTCAGATGCGTGGACCAGCAGTTGGGAAGCAGAATGTCGACCCTGAACTGCTCGTGCAGTCTGTCGATCCACACATAGAAGTCCTCCATGTATGACTGGTCTCCGGTATGCAGAATGTGAAGGCCCTTGGGCAGCTCAACCAGGTACACATTGTTGAGGAGGTCGGCGCCCTGGTGCCCTGGAAAGACTCGGTAGGTGACGGAGGCATCACCTAACGCTAACTTGTTCTCCGGCTTCCAGTGTCGTTCCGGCTTGATCAACTGGGGATAGATGGCGTCCTCTTCCCACAGTCTCGGAGGAACAATCACCGGTCTTCCTGATTCTACCATCCGTCCAACGGCGTAGGCATCGGCGTGGTCGCCGTGTTCGTGACTGATAAACAACGCCTGCGTGGCGTCCAGGAGCCTGTCAAATAGCCCCGACTCGATACGAAAGGATTCAAAAGGACCTCGATGTAGATCGAACCCAAGTGTGAGTTCCGGCGTCTTGACGACGAATCCGTGGTTGTACAGCTTCCAGATGGTCAAGCCGCTGGTCACCACCTCGCGCTCGATCTGCACCACCGCGAGTTCAATCCTGCTGTTGAGAAATGCGTTCAAGCACGGCTCAATCGGCGCGGAGAGCACGTGAAGGGGGTCATCCAGCACAAACAATGCCCGCCGGCGAATCGCCGGTTCCGGCCATTCCGGTGGGTGCCGACTCAGCACACCGTCGACCCACTCCAAGGTGCTCTCCATCCAGCGAACCATCTGCCGGTGCATCACCTGCGTCTCAGGTTCTGCATAGAGACGTTCTAGAGCGAGAAAAGGGTTACTTTTCATTTGCTGGCTTCCTTCCTGATACTTTCTGTCGCAATGGATAAGAGTCGATTATGCTCTTGGGCCGTACAGTGCCGGCGGTGATCCGTCAACTGCCTGTCGGGCGCTTACATCGGCAGCATACCACAGGAGAGACGCCCCGCACAATTTGGCCGCCCTCCACCCTTGAATCTCCCCAAAGTCTTCCCTAATGGCAGAACAAAAGGCCTACATCAGGGGGCTCTCCTATGACCGGACCCAAACACGTCACCGAAAAGCAACTCACCTCCGGGGCAGCCGTGGCAGTGAGGCCGCTGCCTTGTCGCATCCACGTTGCCGGCAGTGAGGTCCCCGTGACCAAGGACAGGATGTTTTACAAAACAAACCCGTTTTACAGAGTAGCTCCGTTAAGTCAGATTTCGGGACATCCGGGGATGATCTGATGCCCCATCGGTGGGGCTGGCTTCTTGGCCTGGGGATTGATCCCCGGGTGCTGAAACTTTCTTTCCGCATCCAGCAGGTGATGGCAACCGCATATGCTATAATGGAAAATGGCACCGGACACGAGGTAGGAATGGGGCGTGTCACCGCGTCAGAATCCTGGATTCTACTGTGTGGGTGCCTTCCACTGACTAGCTGAGAAAGAAGGGAATCATCATGGCTACGAAACTCAATCAGTTGGTCGAGATCGGCCAATCTATATGGCTCGACTATATCAGGCGTGCTTTTACGATGGACGGTGGGTTGGCCAGATTGGTTGACCAGGGCGTGCGTGGTGTGACGTCCAACCCCGCGATCTTCGAAAAGGCAATCGCCGGCAATGACGACTATGATGAGCAGTTGCGGGAGCTCAGTGTACAGGGGTTGTCGACCGTCGAGATCTACGAGGCCCTGGCGCTGCAGGATATCCGGACCGCCGCGGACACGCTGCGCGTGGTCTATGAGGCCACGAACGGGGGCGACGGCTATGTGAGCCTCGAGGTCAGCCCCGATCTGGCCTATGATACCGAGAGCACCGTCGCCGAGGCCCGGCGGCTCCGCGCCGCGGTCGGTCGCCCCAATGTTTTCATTAAGGTCCCGGCGACGCCGGAAGGCGTCCTCGCGATCAAGACGCTGATCGGGGAAGGCATCAACATCAACGTGACGCTGATCTTCTCACTGGCGCAGTACGACGCGGTGGCGGAGGCCTATATCGCTGGCCTGGAGATGTTCGCCGCAGGCGGTGGTGATCTGGCCAAGGTGGCTTCTGTGGCGTCCCTTTTTGTGAGTCGCGTCGATGCCAAAGTCGACGCCAAGTTGGATCTCTTGGGTACGCCCCAGGCGCAGGCGCTAAAGGGCAAGATCGCGTTGGCCAACGCCAAAATCTCGTACCAGCATTTCAAGGAGATCTTCAGTGGTAAGCGGTGGGAGACATTGGCTGCTCTGGGCGCGCGTTACCAGCGCCCACTGTGGGCCAGCACCAGCACAAAGAGCCCCGACTATCCCGACACGCTCTATGTTGATGAACTCATTGGACCCCACACAGTGAATACGGCGCCGCCAAAGACTCTGGATGCTTTCCTGGATCACGGGACCGTGGCTGTCACCGTCGAGACGGGATTGGCCGAGGGTCGTGCGCAGTTGGACCAACTTGCTGAACTCGGCATCGATCTGGATGGCGCGATGCAGGAGCTCCTGGACGAGGGTGTGGCGAAGTTCATCAAGCCCTTCGCCTCGCTGATGCAGAGCATCGAGGATAAGGTCCGGCGTCTAGGCCGTGATCGGTTCGTCGCCGCCCTGGGCACATACGCTCCGGATGTGGATGCGGCACTGGATGAGATGGCGCAGGACGCGATCCTGACGCGCATCAAGGATCACGACTTCTTCGTGTGGCAGCCGGATCCAACGGAGGTCGCCAACCGGCTTGGATGGTTGGAGCAACCGGCCATCATGCGGCGGCACCTCTCGGTGATCACGGACTTTGTCGACGGGGTGCGCGCTGACGGCTATACCGACGTTTTGCTCCTGGGGATGGGCGGCTCCAGTCTGGCCCCCGATGTCTTCGGCGCAGTGTTCGGCCCACGTGAGGGTTATCTGAATGTGGCCATCCTGGACAGCACCGATCCCGGCGCTGTGCTGGCCTATGAGCAACAATTGGATCTGTCGAAGACGCTCTTCATCGTTGCCAGCAAGTCCGGCGGCACCGCGGAGACGCTCTCCTTCTACAAGTACTTCTACAACAAGGTTGCCGGGATTGTAGGTGTCGATCGCGCCGGCGAGCATTTCCTCGCGATCACCGATCCAGGGTCCAAGCTGCTGACCGAGGCCGACGCCCATAGCTTCCGGGCCGTGATGATCAATGATCCGACGCTGGGAGGACGTTATTCGGCGCTCTCCTACTTCGGATTGGTGCCCGCGGGGCTTCTGGGGATGGACCTGGCCGAATTCCTGGATCGTGCCCTTGGTGCGCGTGACGGTGCTGTCGCCGCGGAGCTGGGCGCCATCATCGGCGAGTTGGCCAAGGCCGGACGGGACAAGCTGACGCTGGTGACCTCCCCGCGGCTCGCAAACTTCGGCGACTGGGTCGAGCAGCTGGTCGCCGAGAGCACCGGCAAGGACGGTGTCGGCATTCTGCCAGTAGTCGGAGAACCGTTGGCATCTCCTGATCTCTATGGTGAAGACCGGCTATTTGTCAGCCTGCGGGTCGACGGGGACACGAGTGACCGCACTGCACTGGACGCGCTGACCGCCGCGGGGCATCCGCTTGTCGAGATGACGCTGCGCGATCGTTACGATGTGGGTGAGCAGATCTACATCTGGGAGCTGGCCACGGCCGTGGCCGGGTATCGCCTGGGCATCCAGCCCTTCAACCAACCCAATGTTGAGGCTGCCAAGGTTCTGGCCCGCCGGATGATTGCCACCTATCAGGAGCAGGGGGCGCTGCCCGAAGCTGAGCAGGCGCCGGTGACTGTGGATGCGTTGGACGACTTCCTGGCGCAGGTGCAGCCGGGAGATTACGTCTCCCTGCAGGCCTACGTCCAGCCCACCGAGGCCACGACGGCGGCGTTGCAGGCGCTGCGTCTCCAGCTGCGTGAGCGCTACAAGGTGGCCACGACAGTGGGATACGGCCCGCGCTACCTGCACTCGACGGGACAGTTGCACAAGGGTGATGGTGGCGGCGGTCTCTTCATCCAGTTCACCTCGGATGCGCCGGAAGATGTAGGTATTCCTGATGTGGCCAGTGAAACGGGCGGCGCGATGTCCTTCGGCGTGCTGATCAGGGCGCAGGCCTTGGGGGAGCAGCTGGCCCTGGTGGACAACTACCGCCGCGTTATCCATTTCCACCTGAGTGGGGACGTTGCCGCGGGGATTCGTTCTCTGATGTAGCGTCGTGATCACGCAGTTGGCTGGTATTGGTAAGTGATATCTGAGGCCATCAGGCGACGTGCGGCTAGTCGTCTGGTGGCCTCGCCTGTGTTCGCAGGGCGACGGGATGATGACATTGTTCAGATCGGATCGGTACCGCTGTCCTTTGGGGCTAATCGTGGCCTGCTACATTGTCTCGGCAGTGATGTACGCGGTTGTGACCCCTATCTTCGAAAACCCGGATGAATCCTCACATCTGCAGGTGATTCGCTACATTGGACGCGAGCGGAAGCTGCCCCCTTACCAGATCCCGGACCGGCGTGCAGATACCGCGCAGAATATGGCTTGGCTTGTCGGCTACCACGATCCGCCTCTCTACTATGCGCCGCCGCTCTATCATACGCTGGGCGCGATCCTGACTGCCTGGACAGAGATGGAGGATCTGCCGGATCGCCTGATCCCCAGCCCGAGCTGGCAAGCAGGATACTCACCCCAGCGCGGCTCTGATCCGCGGAACAAGAACATCTTTGTGCATCTGCCAACAGAGACACTGACTGAGAGCGCAACTGTGCGTGTGACGGCCGTGCTCCGCGGGATATCAATCCTGTTGGGGGCGGTAACCATTATCTGTACTCACGCAATTGGCCGCACGATATGGCCACAGCGGCCCCGGTTGGCGCTATTGGCGGCGGCGATGGTGGCGCTGAATCCGCAGTTCGTTGCGGGGAGCGCCGGTGTGAGCAATGATCCTCTCATGATCACGCTGCTTCACTTGACGGTCCTGATCATGTTGAGGCTGATGCGCTCGCGATATCCGTGGCAGGTGTGGCTGGTTCCGGGTGCCTTGACCGGTCTCGGCATGTTGACCAAGCAGAGCGCCCTGATGTTGCTGCCCCTGGGAGCGCTTGCTGTGTTGGTTAGGTCGGTCTTGTCGTCCGCGGGCAAGCTGTCAGCCCGGTCTCTGGTTCACCGCATGGTTCCGGCGTTATCTGCGTTTATGGCTGCGGCACTGCTGGTAGGGGCCGGCTGGTACGTGCGGAACTACCTCTTGACCGGCGATTTCATGGGCACACGACCTCATTTTGCGATCCAGGTGCCACTCCCGACTTTCGGAGGTGAGGCTGTCCTTCTCACGCTCCAGTCCTATTGGGCCGCGTTCGGCTGGGCGTTGATCACAGCACCGGCCCCGGTCTATTTAGTTCCCGGGTTGCTGCTACTTCTTGGTGGCGCGGGCTTGGCTAGGTCCCTGGCATCGTCTGTGAAGAGACGTTCGCAGAGATTCCTCGTGGCGAGCTCTGTTCTTGTCCTGCTGGCTGCCGTGCTGATGAATCTCATTGCCCTGACGCGGTGGGCGACAGCGACCGGTGCGCCCTATGGTCGGCTCCTTTTTCCGACCGTGGGCCCACTGGCAGTGCTTCTGGCGTGGGGGATTGGGCAGTGGCGGTCGCGCGCTCTACGTGTTGGAACCGCTGTCCTCCTTGGCCTGTTCGGTTTGGCCACGTTACTCTCTCCATGGTTGCTGGTACGGCCTGCGTTCGGTTCTCCAGTGATGGCGAACGGACAACCGGTCAACGCTCGCGGACTTGAGAACGGCGACTTTGGTGGTGTCAGCCTAACCGGTTATCAAGCGGAACTTGACTCCCTGGCACCGGGAGATTCGCTTCCGGTGACGCTCTACTGGCACGCTGACGGCGAAGTGGGTGAGCTCTTGACGGTTTGGGGACAACTGAGTGGCCTGGATCCCATGGCCCAAGTAGCCAATGACAGCCGCTGGCTGGGGGGGACGCTCTATCCCACTACCTTCTGGCGTGCCGGTGATACGGTGGCGCACACCCTAATGCTTGACATTCCTGACTGGGCGCCTGCGCCGGCTCTCTACTGGGTCCGCACTGGGCTGCTGGATAGCAGCAATCAGAGTATCAATCTGGTGGGCCAGGAGAACCCGTACGTTGTGTTGGGGCCCTGGGCTGTTCGTCGGTCGATGTCAGTGCCTGACCACGCGACCCCAACCGATTACCGGCTTGGCAATGTCATAGAGCTTGCGGCTTACGATATCCGAAGTCGGGAGCAATCTCTGGACATCGAGCTCTACTGGTCGGCTGTTGCGACGCCCGAGCTTGATTACACGGTGTTCGTCCACCTGGTGGATTCTGATGGCCGGCTTGTGGCTCAGCATGACGGCTATCCTTTGAACGGAGCGTACCCAACGTCTTGGTGGACTTCCGGTGAGATCGTTGGTGATGCGCACACATTGCCATCGCTTGAAGATGGTGATGTGGTGCTGTATGTCGGCATGTATGAAGCTCAATCCGGCGAGCGCCTTGCCGTCACGGATGGCGGCGGTCATGGACAGCCGAACGATATGATCCGCTTGCTGATGACAAGCGAGTAACCAAGAGGAACAACCGATCATCCTGTGCGACATCCTCAGGATCGCAGATGGATGATCGGTAGATGCGTGCTACAGGGGTGTGATCTGCGAAGGTCAGCTCTGGAAAGAGGCTTGACCAGGTTCCGGAGTGTCCACGTTAGCATCGTCCAGCACCAGAATCCAGTCAGAGCCGCGCCCAGACGTCGGCGGTTCGAAGGTCTGTATCCCCGAGTTGTTACCTGTGTGGATCGGTGTGGCGACGCTATATCTCGGATCGAGCCACGTCGCGCTCACGCGGGTGGGGCCCGCAGTCGCCGTGATGAAGGGCATCCGCACTTGATGTGTGGTCTGGGTTCACTATACTGAGGCAGACTGACGGGTCAAAGCTGCTCACAAAAAACGGCCGGGTTGCGTGGAGACGTGGACCACGCGCCGACACGATGCACGTACCCTTTCGGTACGTCTGACAAGGAGGAGATGATGACGGACTTTGCGAAGGCTAGGGGTCTGCTGGAGAGATTCAAGGCAGGGCGATATATCTACGGACTGGGTGTGCTGGGCAAGGTGGGGGCGGCGACGGTGTCGCTGGGTAAGCGTGCGGCCCTGGTCTGCACGCGTTTCCCGGGGTCGAGTGGCTTCGTGTGGACCATCAGGCAGGCGCTGGAGGAGGCCGGCGTGGTGGTTCTGGGTGAGATAGAGGGCCCCAGGCCCAATGCTCCTATCGAGGATCTGGCGCGGATCACTGATGAGCTGCGGGATCTGGATTCCGATGTCGTGGTCAGCTTCGGCGGTGGAAGCACCATCGATGCCGCCAAATCCGCGATCGTGCTCCGCGAGCTGGGTGGCGAGATCGAGGACTACTTTGGTACGGGACTTGTGACTGCGGCAGCTCAGCGGCAGTCCATTGATCTGACGCCGCACGTCGCCATCCAGACCGCATCCAGCTCGGGCGCGCACCTGACCAAATACTCCAACATCACAAACTTGGCATCGGGTCAGAAGAAGCTGATCGTCGATGACGCTGTTGTGCCGCAGCAGCCGCTCTTCGACTACACCGTGACGTTCGCTGCTCCTGCCACGCTGACAGCCGACGGCGCGCTGGACGGCGTCGCGCACTCGCTGGAAGTGCTCTATGGCGCCGTGGGCAAGCCCGACTACGAGATGATTGAGGCTGTATCGGCGGAGTCGATCCGGCTGGTGGTGAACCACCTGCCTAGGGTGATCGACAACCCTGTGGACGTTGAGAGTCGTGAGGCCCTGGGATTGGCGACTGACCTGGGCGGCTACGCGATCATGCTCGGGGGAACCAATGGCGGGCACCTGACCAGTTTCTCGCTGGTCGACGTGATGTCGCACGGTCGTGCCTGTGCGTTGATGAACCCGTACTATACGGTCTTCTTTGCCCCCGCGATTGAGCGCCCGCTTAAGGTAGTCGGTGGCATCTTCCGGGACGCCGGATACACGGAGGCCGATATCGATGGCCTGCAGGGCAGGGCTCTCGGCGAGGCTGTTGCAGGGGCGATGATCGCTTTTGATGCGGCGATGGGCCTCCCGACCACACTTCGGGAAATTGAGGCGTTTACCGACGCCCACATCACCCGGGCGCTAGTAGCGGCCAAGAATCCGCAGCTGAAGATGAAGTTGGAGAATATGCCGGTGCCGCTGACAGCCTATATGGTTGATGAGTATATGGGCGCGGTGCTCCACGCTGCGCGTGATGGTGATCTCAGCGAGATCAAGAACGTCTAGATGAAGGAGCCACGGATGGCGAATGCTCAGAGACCGAACATTGTCTTCGTATTGACCGATGACCAGGGCGCCGGTGAGCTCGGATGCTGCGGCAATCCGGTCATCCAGACGCCGAACATCGACAGTTTCTATGATGAGAGTGTCCATCTGACTGACTACCACGTGGGTCCGACCTGTGCGCCCACTAGAGCCGGCTTGATGACGGGGCATTATCACAACAGCACCGGGGTATGGCACACTATCGGCGGGCGCTCGCTGCTGCGTAAAGATGAGTGGTGCTTGGCCACTGCGCTTTCGGAGCAAGGCTACGCGACCGGAATCTTCGGTAAGTGGCATCTTGGGGATGCCTATCCATATCGCCCGCAGGATCGCGGATTTCAGCAGACTGCAGTCCACGGCGGCGGCGGTGTGGCGCAGACCCCGGACTACTGGGGCAACAACTACAACGATGACACGTATTGCGTGAACGGTACGTGGACACCGTTTGAGGGATACTGCACCGATATCTGGTTCAGTCAGGCGTTAGCCTTTATTGAGGAGAACCGGGAGCGTCCCTTCTTCTGCTATGTCTCAACGAATGCCCCGCACAGTCCCTTCATCGTGGATGAGGCCTACAGCGATCCCTACGTGGACCAGGTCGAGACCCGGGATCGAGCCGACTTCTACGGGATGATCACGAAGATCGACGAGAATTTCGGCGTTCTGATGCAGAAGCTTGGTGAATGGGGCCTGTCGGACAACACGATCCTGATCTTCATGACGGACAACGGCACGGCAGCCGGCGCGACCCTGGATGCGGATCAGTTCGTGGTCGGCGGCTACAATGCCGGGATGCGCGGCATCAAAGGATCTCCGTACGATGGCGGTCACCGTGTGCCCTTCTTCGCACGATGGCCGGCAGGAGGAATCGGTGGGAAACGCGATGTGACTACGCTGACCGCGAATGTCGACATTATGCCCACGCTGCTGGATCTGTGTGGCGTCGCGCCGGGAGAGCACACCTTTGACGGCACCAGCCTGGCCTCGCTGCTGCGTGATGATTCGGTGACGTGGCCCGACCGGGTGATGGTGACCGATTCGCAGCGGATCGCGACTCCCATCAAGTGGCGTCAGAGCGCGGCGATGACCCGCCGCTGGCGATTGATCAATGGGAAGGAGCTCTACGACATTTTGGTCGATCCGGAACAGCGTCACGACCTCGCTGCAGAGTGCCCGGAGGTCGTGGCGCAGCTCCGCGAGGGCTATGAGGCCTGGTGGGACAAGGTCTCCGAGCAGTTCGACAGCACGATACCCATCACGCTGGGCAAAGCCACCGGTGAGACCGTTCTGCTCACCACCCACGACTGGCGCAACGATCCTGTGGTCTGTGCGTGGAATCAGTCCGACATCCGTGCCGGCCTGATCTGTAACGGTTATTGGGAGGTTGACGTCGCGCAGTCCGGTCGTTACCGCTTTGAGCTGCGGCGCTGGCCCCGTGAGGAAGCGCTTGCTATAGCTGCGGGTATCGCGGGCCCGCTCAAGCCCTTCACATCTGCCATCAAGGATGGGTGGGGCGGTGGCCGGGCGATGCCGCTGACCCAGGCCGGGATCAGCATAGGGGGGCAGGAGTTGCAGGCGCCGATTATGGTGGAGGCTGAGGCGGCGGTCTTTGAGCTCGACCTAGTCGCAGGGGAGACGCGACTGCAGACCACTCTCTGCAGCGACGAAGGAACCGAGGTGGGAGCGTATTACGTCTACGTCGAACTGCTCTAGTGACGGGCGGCGTCATTTGACATAGAGATCCCAGCCGGGACACCCCCCGGCGGGGATCTGTTTGGTGACCAGGCAGTTCCTTGGACCGGAGACCTGAAGCCTGCTTCGCTAGAGCGTCACACGGTCGATGATCTCCGCTTCTCTCAGCCGGCTCTCATCGATCTCGATGCCCAATCCTGGCTTGTCCGGTAGCTCTATGTAACCATCTGAGTTGATATGCAGCGGCTCCTTAATGAATCGCTGCGTCGTTTCCTCCGTGAGGATTGGTGGGTCATAGGGATACTCCACCATAGGGCAGTTATCGACGGCGGCCATCGCCTGCAGCGTAGCTGCCAGACAGAGCGGGAAGTTCGCGTCTGACATCAGGACATGGGGGATCACCAGTTTCCCGAAGGCATCGGCATACTCGGCGACCTTACAGACGCCAATGATGCCGTGGTTGCCACCCATCACCAGGTCGGGCTGCAGGATATCATACGCGTCCTGGCGCAAGGCAGGCAGCCAGTCGTAGACTGTGGG
>CAZEXX010000035.1:0-3074 GCA_964516885.1 uncultured Anaerolineales bacterium
CACCTGGATTCTATTCAACCCTATCTCTCTGAACCCGAATCCGACAATGGCTGCCAGTGCCTCCGTCATAATCCCCTGTCGCCAGTAGGCACGTGCCAGTTCATACCCAATGGATCCTCGACCGTTCCACGTATGAAACCCATAGTAACCGCACGTACCAAAAAACCGGTCATCCGTCTTCCTAGCAATCCCCCATCGAACAGACCGCTGCGCATCGAAGCCGCGATCCCAAGCCTCAAGCTGCTCCCTGGCTTGACCCACGTCTGTGAAAGCCTCATCGTCATAGAACCTGGTCACTTCCTCATCCGACAATATGGCGAACAACGGCTCGGCATCAGAGAGATGCAACTGTCGCAACACGAAACGCTCAGTTTCCAGATTGGGGAATGCCCGAAACACACAATCCAGGTTCATTTTCAGCTCACCCTCTATCCATACGTATCCGCCTCGGACTGCCGCCGCCGAAGGACAAGCAGAAACACGATCGCCAGCACAACATAGAGCAGGTTCCAGAGCCCAAAGGCAATCAACCCGGCCACGGACAATACCCATCCCAGGTCAAACGCAGTCCAGAACGCGCCAATCACACTCAACACGCCGTTCAATATAAGGACAGACTTGGCCGTTCCCTCCACACCATGGCCGGAGAAGAACCTATTCCGACAGCGGCCTCAGGTCTGCAAGAATCGTCGTTTGCTTCGGCTTGCCGGCGTTCGGCGTGTCGTACGTACTCTCCTCAAAGCAGTGACTCACGAATCTCACAAGCGAATCGCCGACCACCTGGTACCGCGTTAGCCAGTAATGGTCACTATACTTCCCCAGCCTCTCACGGCTCGGCTCGTAGAGCGCCTCGACCATCCCGTTCTCGTCACACATCCTGTATGTATGGGCTTCGGACAATTCTGGAATCCGCAGACCCACGTGGTGGATGGAACTGGGGTCGTCTTCAATCAGTATCGATCCCTCGGCCGTCAGCCATCTCCGGGTGCTGACCGGCGGAGCAGGCCCCCGCGCGACGAGTATCGCCGGAGATTCGACCCACCCGTTGAACCCCGCAAGCCTTCGCGGGAGGCCTGTGGGCCCAAACCCAAGCTCAGTCTCTCTATCACTTTTGCCGCAGCCCTCACACTGCCAGTAGGCTAAGTGACCACTCTTGAAAAAGGAGGCGACCCATGTATGATCCCCCTGCCGGCACGGCTCCCGGTCAGGTTCGCGCCCCTTCTTCAACCCTTCCCACACCGGCTTCCCCTCCACCTGCTGATGGCGATCATCGACCAAGGCTCACCTCGCACGTATCTATGGAGCACTACAACTCACGCTGACAGACTCCCGATCCTGAGACAGCCTCCACTACCACGACGTCAGGGGACATACCTTTCAGCCATAGACGAGCGCTTCCACCCGTTGTCTGAGCCGGGCAGCCAAAGCCGCCATTTCTTCCTCAGGAACCTTGAGTACGCCCGCCTGCCAGCCAACGGCGGCGCCCTGCTGCTCATCGTACGGAGTTCCCTTCGGCAAGGGGGCAACGTGCCAGTGAACGTGCGAGTTACCTTGATTGCTGCCAAAGGTAAATACGTACATCCGCTCGGCATCCACCTTTTCCCGGACGGCTTCGCAAACGTGGTAAACCAGCTCTTGTAATGAGAGATACTCGGCCAAGTCAAAATCCGCGCTCACCTGCTCCAGGTGGCGCTTTGGGCAGACAAGGGTGTAGCCGTGCTGTCGCGGATACCCATCGAGGAAAGCGATGTACATATCATCCTCGTACACAGTCTGTGTCGCAGCATCCGGCAGATTCTCGACGATACCGCACACAAAGCAGGGGTTGGTCTGAAAACCGTTGTGCAAAGCCTTCATATCCGGGGGGTAGCGTTCGAATGCTTTCAGCGGCCTGTCCTCTCCCCAAATAACGGTGTCGGTTTCCACTCACTCGATCACTGGTAAACAGACCGTCCATAGACAGAAATCTCGTCGTTCATCGCATCAATCAACTCTTGATCATATGGCACCGAGTGGCTAGGTGCCGCAATATAGCCACCGCCCGCAGACAGATCGTCTATGCGCCCCCGGACTTCGGCTCTGACTTCCGCCGCGGTGACCCCGGGCTTGTCGAGCACGAACTGGCTGTCGATGCCGCCGCAGAAGGTGATCCGGCCACCGTATCGTCGCTTGAGATCGGCCAGATCGTTGCACGGCTGGCAGGGATTCCAGATATCGGCGCCCATATCCACGATATCGGGGAATACGTGCTCAATCCTGCCGCACGAGTGCTGGTCGATGAGGATTTCTCGCCGCTTCATACAGTCGTAGATGCGTTGAGTATGAGGCTTGATGACTTGCCGCCACGTATCCGGCGGGAGGAACAGATTGCGTTGTGTTCCCCAGTCGTCTCCGTACCAGACCATATCGAGCTTTACGGCATCATAGAATCTCTTGATCAACTCGATCTTGTAGTCCGCAATAGTCGCGACGAGAGACTCCATTTCGTCGGGTTCTGTGAGGAACATCACCAGCGCTTCCTCCATGCCGAGAAGCAGATAGGAGCGCTCAAAGAGCCCCATCTCGACGAAGCCACAGACAAGACAAGCGTCGCGGTCCACTTTGTCGGCCTGCGACTTCACCGGGGCCCAGTCGATATCGTCCAGGTTCGGCACGGTGATCTGTTCCCGCCAGCACATCAAGTCTGTGATAGTGTTTCCGCCGGGTGTCGGGAATGTGCCGCCTTGGGCATCCACCTTCAATGACCATTCCACGTCGAATGCATCCTTGCCGGCTTGTCCGGGTCGCTCAACGACGGGCGGCCCGATAGTGACCACAGCCTCCATTCCATTCGGAACCCACCGCGGATTATCATGATGAAGCACCTTCAAAAGATTCTCTTTGGCCCGCATGCTATTCCATCCCTCCACACAAGATGAAAAGGGTCAGACGCGCTGTCAAGTGTCTCCTGCGTCCACCTTGTTGACCTAGACCACTCGCCCCCCATTCAAGGCTGCGAATCCGCCGGCGATCATCGTATGCGCACAGTTCGTGAGGATCACGTCGATGCCGTTCCGGACGTAGGCCATGCCATC
>CAZEXX010000035.1:3174-9617 GCA_964516885.1 uncultured Anaerolineales bacterium
CAGACCCGCCTGATCGTCGCGCCGTCTGGGCCCTCGCTCTTCATATGTATGTTGAGCCCGATGCGGCCGTCCGTTGCATCCAAAACTTCTTCCAGGCACGGTATCCGGACACCGCGCCACGCGGCGCCGGTGCGGATACCCGCATCCAGGCTGCGAATCTCCTTCCAGCTAAGTTCGGCTATCCTCCCGGTGCCGTCGGTCGTGCGATCCACCGACGCATCGTGACAGACCACCAGGGTCCCGTCGCGACTGGTCCACACATCGAACTCCAGCTCGTGCGCGCCTGAGGCCACGGCCGCGGCAAAGGCCGGAATCGTATTCTCCGGGCAGGCTTGACTCAGGCCTCGGTGAGCGCAGAGACGGGGGAAGGCGGACGATGTAATCTGCTGCGCCCTTTCCGGGTGCGGACGATAGGCCCCGGGCCTGCGGTGCGATTCGATGAGCGTTCGGTGCTCTACAACGGGACAGCCGTGAGAAGCCGGCTTCGTGAAGGTGCGCTCCGGATCCAGTTCAGCAGTGATAACGCAGGCGTATGCGCCCGCATCTGCCAGCAGCGTCCCATCGGGTGCGGCGACCAGGGATTGTCCGCCTACGCTCGGGTCTCCCATAGCGTACGAACTGCGGATCAGGTAGGTGCCGCTATCAAGAGCGCGGACCTGGGCTATGCTGCGGATGCGCTCGGCAGATTCACTGCGCTGATAGCTGGGACAAAGTACAAGGTCTGCGCGCTGCGGAGCCAGGGCAGCGAAATGCTCCGGAAAGTACAGGTCGAAGCAGGTGGCAAAGCCTATTCTCAGGTCTCCATGTTGGAAGACCGCGGGCATCGAGCCCGGAGTCAGGCCAAGATCGTCTTTCTCTGCATCCGTCAGGTGGATCTTGTCATAGGTGGCCACGAGATCACCCATACTGTCGAACACAAGTGTGCGATTGAACCATCGGGTTCCGGATCTAGCGGGGCCGGCCAGAGCGATCAAGCAGCGCAGTCGCTTGGCGGACGCGGCGACAAACTGAAGGAAGTCTGCGCCCTGCAATTCCGCGAACTCTCGAAGTAACTGCCGATCATACAATCCTGGCGCGTTAGCATACTCCGGCAACAGCACCAGGTCCTGTCCGCCGCATTCCAAGCCCTCAAGTCTCGCCCGCATCCAGCCAACACAGGCCTCAGCGGCGGCCACAGTGCCTTCCTTCGGATACGGCGGCTGGAAAACCACGATTCTCATACTGTTCCTCCTCGGCCAACGAAAAGGGTCAGGCGCGCGGTAACGCGTCGCCTGCACCCGCAGCTTCGTCACTGAGCGTGTTGGCCGGCATCGTCCGACACAAGGTCGTCAAATACTCCCCCGTCCTTACCGCTGCCAGCTCCTTGTCCGGCTCCTCCAGTTCGATCTCAAAAAGACCTGAATATCCAAGACGCTGCAGTTCCTCAAATAGGGCGGGGAAGTCAATCACACCTGAGCCGACACATCGGTGGTCACGCCAGTCACTCTGCCGGACGTCATGCACATGCAGTGAGAACAGGTCTGCGCCGAGCATCCTGACCATCGTGCGGATCGTCTCGTTAAGAGCGACCACGCGTTGGGCGGGATCGCTCAGCGCGAGAACACTCTGGAAATAGGCGCAGTGGCCGAGGTCCAGCGTCGCCCCAACAGACGGGTGGGCGACGGAGGCCAGCAGGCCCAGATAGTCCTCGCACGTCCCGCCCTCGTTCTCAACGCCAATCCGCACGCCGTTCTCCCCGGCGTAATCGCCGCTGCGTCGCAACTGGGCGGCGCGCTCCGCAACGAACTCGGCAGGGCGCTGTCCCTCGCGTGGCAGCCCGGAGTGGACGGTCACAACTTCCGCGCCCACGCACGCGGCGCAGTCGATCCATCTGTGCCATTGATTGTCCCACGCCTGATGGATCGCAACATGTTCGAATTGCGCCAGGGCGTCAGCTAACTCGCGTTTCCCACCCTCGGTCAAGCCGTAGAACGCAAGCGTCGGGAAGGCCCCGAGCGAGTGCTCGGCGCGCGGGCCATCGGGCAAGCTCATGATAGACTGAAAACCCAGCCGCCTTGCCGCGGACAGGGCACCATGCAAGCTATACCCCGCGAGCGAGGGCAGCCCGATGGCTATTCTCTCATCAAACATAGATCCGCTCCCTTTGTGCAGAGCGAGCAGCTGCCTGCGCTTGCCAGCCAACCGACCCACGCACCCTGCCGGCAGCACTATCAACAGCTAGGGTTGCATCCATATCACGCTCTCAATCTCGAGAAGCGTTTCCAGATGCTCCTCCAGTGCGACAGGCACTGGGTCAGGTGGCAACCCCGGCAACTCGGAGTAGTATTCCTCACCTGAGATTTGCTCGAGCTTCATTCCGCCGGGTTCCATCAGGTAGAATCCGCTTGCGCTCTCAGGATTGCAGTCAATGTCCTGAGCGTCGATCAGGATCGCACCCGTGTCTGGATTGTAGGCCACTTGGTTGAGATAGTCCCGCCAGACGATCTGTATCTCACCGGAGGCGACGTTGACGGTGATGAGGTTGTTCCCGCCGCAGTCCGGTCGCCACGAGTGCACCAAGGCAGTGTCGACCGCGATCCAGTCAACCAGCACTTCGGCCCCGGTCCCGGGATCAGGCTGATAGAGTGATCGGACGCCCGTACCGTCAGCACGCGCCGCCCACACGCCCACCATGGCGTAGCCGGCGCCCGTGCCGAAGTTGGACGCTCCTGTGTGAAAGATGTAGCGGCTGTCCGGTGACCAGCTGATCTGATAGGCTTGAGCGGGGCCGTCCGTCAGTCGGGTGATGGTTCGCAGGTCCCGGGAGAGTAGGTACAGATCGGAGGAGGTGCCTTCGTGTCCGCTGACGAAGGCCAGGGTGGAACCATCGGGCGACCAAGCAAGTCCTGTTCCCTCAAAGATCACCGCGCGGTACACTTGCTCGGCAGAGAAGCGTAGGTCTTCAGACGAGTCCTCGGTCACGTTCGGGATCTGGAGTTCTGTGACAGTGTACGGTATGCCCTCCGGCAGCGATAGGAGTTTGAGGGTCAGTCCACCGCGGCTCTCAGGGGCAAACCCCGCCTGATCATCGGTCACGTAGGCGATCCACTTTCCTGAGACAGAGAGGGCGCGATGGGGGATGACGTCCCGGGTGAGATGGGTCAGTCCGGAACCGTCTTCGTTGACGGCCCAGATTCCGTCTTGATTGAGGATCAAGGCCCACGGTCCACTGACGGAGAGCGGCACCGGCGGCGGTGCGGTGGGGGTTGCGGTGTGGGTCGGCGCAGGTTGAGGCAGGAGAGTGGCGGTCGCAGTCAGCGGCAGCGTGTGCGGTGTCGGCGGTGTGGGCGTCTGCGATGGCCGAACTTTGACAGCCGGCTCGGCCGTTGGCGAGGCGGGTTGTACGGCGGCGCAAGAGCATAGTGTCAGAGTGAGCAACAGGGCCAATCTTGTTCGCAGCATAGCCGGATCCTCCTTGCTGTTGACATCAGATTACCTGATCATAGTCAGGCGGAGACGATACCGGGCTCGCCGCCCATCCCGACCGCTCTGTGACAGAGCGACCGGGATGGATGCGGGCAAGGGGAGGGATTAGGCTTCCCCGCCGGTCAGCAACCGCAGTCGCAAGGCGTCACGCCAGGACGCGGCCTTGGGGAAGTCCTCAAAGCTGCGCAGGGCTGCCAGCGACGGGTCCTCGCGGGAGACGCCCAACGTCTGGAGCAGCCGGTAGTCCTGCAGGCTCTCGCCGAAGATCTCCCAACGCAAGGAGTCGACGGGGCCGGCGTCGCCGGGATAGACCATGAAGGGGTCGCCGTAGGGCCAGCCCCCGGCCCATTTTTCGCCGGCCTGCTCCGTGTAGGGATCGATCAGCCTGCGAGTCTGCGAAGCGTACCAGTAGTTGTAGCCCCAGTGCAGGAAGCCTTTGAAGGGCCAGCGGTAGAAGAGGAGGCCGTGCATGGCGATCTTGGGGAGCGGCGTGTCGAGCACGCGGTTGAGGAAGCGCCCGCGCGGGGAGCAGCAGTAGTAGCACCACGAGGTGATCCCCTCGGCTACAAAGTCCAGCGCCGTCGTGATGCTGGGAACCGGCATGTCCATCACGCTCTGACGGCCGAAGTCGATGTCGCTGAGCGCGTCCATGACTTTGATCCACGGGGCCAGTTCGCGGAGCATCGCACGGACTGTCTGATACTGCGGCAGATGCTCAACGTGTGGTTCGTCCGAGATGTGGAAGAAGGAGGTCTGCAGGATGTCCTCCTGGGCCAGGAAGCGGCGCAGTTCGGGCAGGAACTGGGCGAGGAAGCGGCGGTAGGTATCCGAGGTGGCGGGGGTCTCCGGCGACCAGAGGAGCCGCTCATCGCGCCCCTGCCCCTCGTAGATCCGGATGGCGGTTTTGCCGCCCCACTGGGTGAAGAGGTGGGTCCACTCGAAGTGGGTGAGCCCGGACTGTTTGGCCAGGTCGACGTAGCGCTTGACGTCCCGCCAGTTGAAGTTGTAGGTATCGGGTGCGGTGCGCTTCACGTCGAGGAGCTGGCTGGGGCTTTTGACGCCATCCAGCGGCGGCGTGAAGACGGGGGTGTAGATGGTGTTCACCCCGTGTGCGGCGACATCACGCATGTAGGGTGCGACGATGGACCAGAAGCGCGCGTCGAAGAGGTCGGTCTTGTACCAGTCGATGAGGGCATCGGCGTAGAACCAATGGATGATGTCGAAGTCGGTCCGCGGTGCCAGTGTCACGTCGTGCAGGCGGAAGGTGGCCGTGAGTTTGATGTCAGCCCCATCCTCAGGGATCACGCGGATGGCGATGGCGTGGTCGCCGGGGTCAGCAGCGTCGGGCAGTACGGTGATCCAGAAGGCGTTGGTCTCCTGGGCCATCAAGAGTATCTGATCCTCGTCAAAGAGGGGGTCGGGCACGTAGCCGGGAATTTGCCCGCGCCCATCGGTGTCCTCGTCGACGGGGGTGTTGTGGTGTCGGACGGGGACGTAGCCGACCCGGCGCACGCGAACGGACCAGCCGGAGGGGCCGGCCGCCACAACGCGGACGGGGCGCCGCCGGCCGGCATCGATCCGCAGCACGACCTGGAAGCTGATCTGTTCGTTAAGCGCTCCGTTCAGCAGCAGCGGTTGTGAGGGTGCCCAAGGCGTGTTGGGGTAGTTGCGTACAAGAGAGGGCGTAAGCCAAGCGTGCAGGGTCATTTATTTCCTCCTCATCAAAGGAATGGGAGAAGACGTGGCACCGCCACGTCTCTAAGAGATGGCAGCCAGGAGAAGACGTGGCGCTGCCACGTAACTACAAGACGGCGAACGGGAGAAGACGCGGCGGCGCCACGTCTGTACGAGACGGCAGCCAGCAGAAGACGTGGCGCCGCCACGTCTGTACGAGAGAGCGGAGGGAGAAGGGCGACGGGGCTCCGCGGGCTTAGACGGTGAAGCTCTGCAGGTGTTTCTTGGCGATCAGGAAGCCCTGCTGCACTTTGTCAACACTCCCCTCCCAATTGGGGTCTTCGTGCTCGATGTTCATGACCCAGTTGTAGCCGACGTTGTAGAGCGCTTTGATCACTTCCTGCCAGTCGATCAATCCCATTCCAGGAATGCGGCGCTGTTGTACTTCGATGCCGGCGCTCAAGATGCCGTGTTGGTAGCACATCTCTTCGTCCAGGTCCATGTCTTGGGCGTGCACGCAGAAGATGCGGTCTTTGAAGTCGTAGATGAAGCGGATGTAGTCGATCTGCTGCCAGATGAAGTGGGATGGATCGTAGAGGATGCCGAAGTTTTCGTCGGGCAGAGCCGCAAACATGCGCCTGAGGATGGCAGGGGAATAGGCCAGGTTGTCGCCACCGGGCCAGGTGTTGTGCCAGAGCATAGGGCAATGTTCGATGGCGATTTTGACGTTGTGGTCCCCGGAAAATTCGATCAGGTCCGGCCATACTTTCAGGAATTCTTCGAAGTGGCTGTCGATGGTCTCCTGCCAGCTGCGCCCCACGATGGTGGCAGGGCGTCCGGTGAAGGTCCCGACCAGGCCGATGTCCAGTTTCTCGGCGGCCAGGATCACTTTCTTCAGGTGAGCGATCACCCGCTGCCGGTGTTCGGGGTCGTCGTGCAGTGCGTTGGCGTAGTAGCCCAGCGCTGAGAGTTCGATGCCCTTTTCCCGACTCAGGCCCTTGATCTCATCGACCCGGGAGGGAATCAACGAGTCGACGTCTATGTGCACCACACCGCCGTATTTCCTGTCTTTGCCCGCGCCGGCGGGCCAGCAGGCGACCTCCACTGAGCCGAATCCGTCTGCCGAAAGGAAGTCCAACACCTGCTCGAAGCTCAAGGTTGGAAAGGCCGCGCTCATTATCCCGATTTTCATTCCACCCACCTCCAATTTATGTTCGATCACCGCAGTTAGAATCCAAGTTGATTGTACGTGCGTTGTCTGCGCAGCGCAAGCTCAGGTGTCTGTGATGGCGGGCAGTGGTGCG
>CAZEXX010000035.1:9717-19980 GCA_964516885.1 uncultured Anaerolineales bacterium
GGTGCGTCTTTTCTGGACGTTGTTAAGGCACTGGCGGGGATGACATTTCTGGACCTACCAAACCGCCGTGCGCGGTCTCAAACATCGCGATGGCGTTCTCCAGCTTGACGTCCCAGTGAAGTTCGGTCGTCGAACCGAGGAAGTATCCGCGACCGTTCGCATCCGCAATCGTCTGCCGGCAGACAGTCCTGACCTCCTCCGGTTCGCCAAAGGGCAACAGCCGGCTGACATCGATCCCGCCGGTCAGGAAGAGCCGGGGGTAGCGCTCGCGCACGGCCTTCACCGACATGCCGGCAAGCACCTCCAGCGGGTTCAGCCCATCGATGCCGGCACCGACAAGGTCGTCCAGGATGGTCCAGAGGTTGCCGTCGGAGTGAAAGAGGCAGAGGGTGTCGCGGCTGTGCCACGCATCCACCAGCCGTTTCAACCGAGGAACCCACAGGCGCCGCAGCCAACGCGGCGAGAAGAGCAGGCCGGTCTTGTACGCCAGATCATCATACGTCAGCGCGATGGGGATCAGCTGGGGATCGGCGATGACGGCCACGCGGCGGAGTTCCATCTGCAGGCGCGCCTCCAGCCACGCTTCGACAAGCTCCGGTGCATCCGCCAGGAGATAGGAGAAGAGCTCCATCCCTGCGGTCCAGTACATCTCGGTCAACCCCACACCGCTCTCCAGCACCAGAACCGTTGGATCATCGCGACCGGTGGGATCGCCACGCGCAAAGAGGCGTTGGGAGTCGCGCACCTCGTCATGCAGCTCCTCGGCGAAGGCACGGTCCCGGACCGCCGCATCCGCTCGGCGGATCTCTTCCCGCACCCACACCTTCAAGGTCGGCACGTCGTGGAATGGGCGCTCCACGATCCATCCGGTCCAGCGCTCCTGTTCGATGACCAGGCCGTCCTCACGCCGGTGGCGGCCAGGTGTAAGGGGTCCATAGGGCATACGGGTCATGTCCAGCACGCGCCCGATGGCAAACCCCTTCACGCGCCGCCCGTTCTCCGGGGTCAGCGTCTCCCCGGCATAGTGCTCGATCACCGCGTCGTTCTCCAGGATATCGTAGCAGGGGACACGGTCGGTCTCCTGGAAGCGCACGGTGCGCATCACGCGCTCGCGCTTGGTAAGGCTCGTTGGCATCGGGATCTCCTGATCTTGTCCGGCTCAATACTCTGACGAATCAGTCTGCAAACGCAGGCGTTGTCTCTATCGCGTACGTCGGTGTCAAACCGTTCACAAAGACGTAGGTCTCCCCGCGTTGGCTCAGCCAGATCATCGCACCACCCATGAATAGCTGGAAACGCCCCGGTCCCGGTGTCTCAGGCCCTGTGGCCCACCCCAGGGCTGTCTGGACATCGGGATGCTCTTCCCATAGCTGGCCGAAACCAAACGAGGGCACCAGGAAGCCTGCCGGCGGTGTTGCTTCCGGACCGGGGTCACCCGGCTGGTAAGTATCATGATACCAATCAAACTCTCCCGTCGTATAGAACACGTAGATAACCGGCTGCTCGTACCACCCAATCTTGTCCGACCACACCATCGCGCCGTTCTCGAAAGGCTGGTAGGAGGTCTCTACCTCCCAGGCCACCGGCGTGATCCGGGGATGGTTTGAGGTCGGGCAGCCCAGCGCAACCTGCCGCGTCGAATCAGCCAGCCAGATGCCAAAGAAGGGACCTTCCGGCAGAACCGTGCAGGTGATCTCCATCGTCGAGGAAGGGGATGGCAAGGGCGCCGGCGCTGAGGTCGCCGTTGCTTCAACTGTGGCTGTGACAATGGGTTGCATCGTGGGTGTCGCGTCCCCAGGCTGCGTCTCCACCGGCTCAGGCGTCGGCGTCGCCGCGGGGGTTTCGGACCGTGGTGTGGCAGTGAGCATGGGAGGCGGTGATGTCGCTGTGTGTGCCACAACCGATGTTCTGGTAGCCGGCTTGGTAGCCTTGGCGGCCGGGGTAAGCGATGGCTGCAAAGCAGTACCGGGGTTGCAGCCCAACACCACCAGCAACACGACCACCGCCAGGAGACATCGTGCGATTGGCCGGTCCCGAAAACACTTGCCCATCTGTCTCATAGCTCCCCCCTCTCCTATCAATCGATCAACAAACCACAACAGAGATCTACCGGTATGGTTCCACCGCCTTCGCCAGTTGCTCGGCATGCGCTTCATCGTAGAACGTGGTCATAATGTACATACCCTTGCCGCCGACGGCGTCCAGCAGCGGCAGGACCTCCTCAGGCTTGACCCCGATGGCCTGAACCGACTTCCCCGCCGCCAGGATCTTGCGGTACATCGGATACCACGCTGGACTGCCTCCAGACGGCACCTGCGGGTCCGGCGTCCACTCGATAGCATCGAGCGGCTCAATCTCCAGCAGAAGATCCAGGTGCGGGATACACTGATGCCCATCGAGGTGGAACATCGAACAATCCAGCCACTCGCACTGGGCAGTCAGCGCCGGCGTGACAAATCGATCAAACATCTTCCGGGAAAACATCGCCGAGGCATCACACTGCACCTTGACGACCTTGCCCGGTCCCCACAGCCGGAACGCACCAAAGACCGAGCTCCCGTCCTCCATCTTGATGATGTCGTAGACGCGGTCATAGGCCTCGAAGAACGCCTGGTTGACCTCCTCAACCTTCTCCAACACCCACGCCGGGCGCTCGATCATGTCCATCAGCAGCGGCTGCGGATCGCGGAGAGCCGCGACGATGTCGATGTTCTCGATGATATCGGGGCAGCCGACCGCGTAGTTGCCCCGAGCCGGCTCCGCGCACGCGTTAAGCGTCGCCTCTTGGATCTTCCACCAGGGGCTCTCAGGATCGAAGCGGAGCGGCGGGCTGCCCTCCAGATCATCCGGATCGATGATCGGTTTGTACCAGACCGTATCATCAGCGAGCACCGCCTCACCGCCCATATAGAGCGCCAGCGAGCCCGGGCCGATATCGGTGTTCGCCACCGGCAGCACCTCGGCAGGAAAGGTCTGGTGCGCCAGGCGGTGATGGTTCCACCGCGCCTTCCACTCAGGCTGGGTGTAGAAGTAGGCAATGTCCGGGGCCTCGCCGGGATCAGCAACCGGCTCACGCGGCGCCGCAAGCGGCAGCGCCGTGCCGCACAGGATCAGATCATCGTGCTTCCACCAGCCGATGAAGTGCTTCTTGGCAGTCTCCCAGTTGTCCTTCCAGCTACAGGTCATTGTGGTCTTCTCCAATGGTACGATCCTGCCGGATCCAAGTGCCAGTTTGCAGATGCCGGTTGCCAACATAGTCGAACAGACTATCAAGATCCAACATCTAGCATCCAGTCCCTAATACCCCACCGCCTGCCCGTCCTTCCGCCAGTCGGTGCCGGCGCAGTAGCCGCCGTCCAGGCGATAGATCAGCTGGGCGCCACCGAAACGTCCCGGCGCGGCGCCTGCATGTACAATATGCCCGCGCCGCCGCAGCGCTTGGACCGTCGCCGGATCGAAGCCGGGCTCCAGCCACAGGCTGAAATCATCATCTACAAACCAGCGGGGTCCGTCGGAGGCGGCCTGGGGATTCTGGCCATAGTCAAAGATGCGCACCATCATCTGGAGGTGTCCCTGGGGCTGCATATGGCCGCCCATTACGCCGAAGCTCATCACGGGCCGGCCTGCCCGGGTCACGAAGCCGGGGATGATGGTGTGGTAGGGGCGCTTGCCGCCGGCGACGCGGTTGGGGTGACCGGGTTCCAGGCTGAAGCCGGCCCCGCGGTTCTGCAGTGCAATCCCGGTCCCCGGGATCACGATGCCCGAGCCAAAGCCCATGTAGTTGGACTGGATGTACGAGGCCATCATGCCGCTTTCATCGGCAGCCGTGAGGTAGACTGTGCCGGGAGCCGTGGGCAGCGCCGACTCCGGGAAACCGGCGCGTGCCATATCAATCTCGCGCGCTCGCTGGGCCAGGAACCCTCGCTCCAGCAACGCCTGCGGCGGGACATCCATCCAGGCCGGGTCCGCGATATGGCGATGGGCCTCGGCGAAGGCCAGCTTCATAGCTTCGACCTGCAGGTGAACACTGTCGGCAGAGTCGACAGGATAGCGAACGATATCGAAATGGCCGAGGATACCCAGCGCGATCAGCGCAGCCAGGCCCTGTCCGTTGGGCGGAATCTCGTTGAGCTCGTAGCCGCGGTACCCCTGAGCCATCGGGGTGACCCATTCGGGCTTGTGGGAGGCCAGATCCCCCTCCGTCATCAGGCCACCGGTCACCCGCGCGTGGGCCGCGATCTTCTCGGCCAGGGGGCCCCGGTAGAAAGCCTCACCATGGGTCTCGGCGATGGTCGCCAGCGTCTCCGCGTGGTCGGGCGCGCGGAAGAGCTCACCGGGACGCGGGGCACGCCCCTCAGGCAAGAAGGTCTCACCGAAGGAGGGGAACTGAGCATAGCGCGTCCGAGAGCCTGCCCAAGCCGCTGCCGTGATCGGAGAGACAAGGTGCCCCTCGCGCGCATAGCGGATGGCGTCCGTGAAAAGCTCGGCAAAGGGCAGCTTGCCCAGACGCTGGGAGAGGGCCACCCAGGCGCTGACCGCGCCGGGCACCGTGACCGGATCCCAACCGATCGAGGGCATCCTGTCGAGGCCCTCGAACCGCTCCGGCGTCAGGGCTTTGGGCGCGCGGCCCGAGGCGTTGAGACCGTGGAGACTCTCGCCGTCCCAGACGATGGCAAAGGCGTCGCTGCCGATGCCGTTGCTTGTCGGCTCCACCACCGTCAGCGCGATCGCCGCCGCCAGCGCAGCGTCCACGGCGTTACCGCCTTTGCGCAGCGCGTTCAGCCCGGCCTCGGCCGCCAGCGGCTGTGATGCCGCGACAACGTTCTTCGCCAGCACCGGCATCCGCTGTGATTTATACGGGAATTCCCAGGAGAAAGCCATTCTCAACTCCTTTGTGAATATGAGATTTTCTCAGGCCACATATGCTGTCGCATGCCAACCAAGTATGAAAACGGGGCGCAAAGAAGGCCCTAAGGCCCGCAGCCAGGCCCTTAGGCCTGAGAGCTGATGGAGATCAGGCGAGAGGCATTGGTCCTCCAGCTAAAACGCACTGGTCACTGCTGCAATTCATACACCCGCACGTAGTCCACGAGGTATTGCTGCGGGAAGATGCCATCAGTCACGCCACGCTGCCCGCCCCAACTACCGCCGATAGCGGCATTGATGATCAGGTAGAAGGGTTGATCGAAGGGCCACGTCGCCGTGCCGGCACCCTCGTTCTCGAAGGTGAAGTAGAGCGTGTCATCGATGAAGAAATCGATATGGTCCTCAAACCACTCGATGGCATAGAGGTGGAAGTCCTTATGGGGATCAGCCACGTAGAGGCTGGAGCCTTTGTGGGTGCCTATCACGTGGTTGTAGGCCTGCGTGTGCGCGTTGGCGTGGATCATGTCGGGATCGTAGCCGACGTTCTCCATGATGTCGATCTCCCCGCAGTGCGGCCATCCTGCCTCGTCGATGTTCACGCCGAGCATCCAGATCGCGGGCCACATCCCGGTACCGGCCGGCAGCTTGGCACGCACTTCGAAGCGCCCATAGGTCCAGGTTGCCGTCCCACTCGTCTGCAAGCTGGCCGAGGTGTAGTCATAGCCCTCGTACGGCTCCTTGCGAGAGGTTATGACCAGCATGCCGTCCTCAACGCGCGCATTCTCCTCGCGGGACTCGGTGTAGTATTGCAGCTCGTAGTTGCGGATGTAGCCGACCTCGTAGCCCCAGCGCTCCGGATCCGGCAGGCCCTCGTAGTCAAACTCATCCGACCAAACCAGGTCCCAGACGCGCCCCTCACCCGTGGGTACCGTGGCATGCTCCGGCCTCGCCAGCCGACACCCAGCCAGAATCAGCAGCAGGAGGAGGATCACTCCGAATTGTCTCATAACGCCACCTTTCTACGTGAGCAAGTCGGCCTCAGTGACCGTTCGGGCTACGGGATCGAGGCGCAAGGTCTTGATCTCGAAGCTCGCCAACTCAACATCGACGGCAAGATCTAGTGACGGCACAGAGAGCGTGGTCTGCCGGGCTTGTCCAGTGGGTTCGAAGAGTCGGATGACGAAGCCGTTGCCGTCCTCAGCTTGTTTGAATGCGGCGATCTGTACGACGTCATCGGAGAAGATAGGCCCCGGTTTCGGCTGGGACCCGCCACCGTGTGGGAAGAAGGATAGCGCGAAGGGCACCTCGTTCTTGACCAGGGCCTCCCTGTCAACAGCGGCCAGTCGTTCGCCAAGGGGACCGGCATTGAACCAGAAGCGATATAGGCGCTCGCCCTGGTCAATGCGGGGCGTGAAGCGGTCTTGCGGCACGATGGGACGGTCGTGGATCGGATAGCCCGCATAGGCAGGGGAACGCAGTAGGGACAAGCGCAGCTCTCCCTCACAGAAGTCGGAGCCGTATGTCCCACTGTTGATGCAGGTCAGAGCGTACGCCTTGTTCTTGTCCACAACCCCCACCCACTTCTGAGCCACAGCCTCATCACCATTGGAGGGCAATGTTCCAACGCCGTAGGCCACCTGTCCCAGGTACTCGGCCTGCGACATCGTCGTGGGCACCGACAGTTTCAGCATCCGGTCTTTCTCATTCCAGAGGACGCGGAGCGATAGCTCCATCTCCGTCCCCTGCTTGGGCAACATGTAGCGCAGACAGAGCGCGGAACGTCCGTAGCCAAAGACGGCCTCCACCACGGTCCGCACCTCGCCATCCTCGATGATGCGGACCGGCGGAAGCGTCCGCGCCTTGACACCGGAGAAGAGCGCACTCTCGGCAGGCGTCATGATCTCGAAGCGGCCCTCCACGTCACGGAAGCTGCGTCCGACGATCTCCCAGGGGTCCTCGTTATCACTGATGACCAAAGCGCTGAAGGCCCCCGGCGCCAGAGCGTCCACACCACGTACGCGGAAGCGATCGATGAGACCTGTGGTGGTGTTGACAACCACGTCGAGATCCTCCGTCACGAAGTGAATGCTGCCATCTTGCTCGGCGACGTTCTGCACGGGCTTCTGAGACAGCAGTTCGAGCCGGCAGTCGAAGCGATTCATCCGGCCGGGGGAGAGCTCAGCCCTGAAGATCACGCGCTTGCGCCAGTCAGTGTTGACGTTGCCGAGCTCCTGTTCGACCTGGGTGGGCAGGGCCTCGCCGTTACACATCGCGACCACCTGAGTGTACTCATCACTCCAGTTGATATCTGCCAGCTGGAATTCGCATTCAATCGTGCCAACCACAGGGAAGGGATGCGGGTTGTAGACCAGAATGGGGATCTCCCCTTCGACAGCGCGGCGTTGTCCCTGAGCCAGCGCAAAGAAGGCGCGAGCACGTACCTGCGAGAGTATCTCAAGGCCGTGATCGAGCAATCGAAGCGACGTCTGTTCCACCGGCTGGATCGACGATCCGGGCAAGATGTCGTGAAACTCAGAGAAGAGCAGGGCCCGCTGGGCAGTGTCCAAGTCTCGTTTGGGATAGTCGATCAGGCCCTGCAACGCCGCGGTGGATGCCATCTTTTCCGCTGCATAGAGGGCATTTTCCAGAGCGCGGTGCTGTTGTTTGATCCGAACCTGAGAGGTGTAGCAGCCGACAGCCCAGGGGTTGATGTCGTGCGCGTGGCGCGGGAGGTCCGCGCGACCCTGCGGGCCAGTGTGCAGGTCGCGGAGTTCAGCGAAGTAAGCCTCCGGGGTCGAATGGACGATCTCAAAGCCCTCTGTCTCAGCGATCAACGCCGCCAGCTCCCCCAGGTCCTTGCGGGAAGGGCCGCCGCCGTGATCTCCCACGCCCCAGAGCAGCAGACTCAGATCACGCTGCGGATGCTCTTGCATCCACGTCTCGACCTTCTCACGGGCACCGCCCAGCGGGGCAGTGTACCAGGTCATCGACCGGTGGGCCAGCACCTCGGAGCCATCGTAGCCGACCCAGATGAAGTCGTCATCGGGCAGATGGCACCATTCCTCCTGGGGGCGGCAGAAGAGATAGGAATCATAGCCGCTCTTGGCCAGGATCTGGACCAGACCACGGGTGTGGCCAAAGGGGTCAAAGTTGAGGGCTGTCGTGGGACGCACACCGAACTTCTCTTCGAAGTAGTGCCGCCCAACCAGGATCTGGCGCACGAGGGACTCACCGCTGGGCATGTTGCAGTCAGGCTGGAGATACCACCCACCCATGATATGCCACTTGCCCTTACGCACCAGCCGTTGAATACGAGCAAACAGCGCGGGTTCATACTCCTCAATCCACTGATAGATCACCACCTCATTGTGGTTGAAGACAAAGCCATCAAAGGCCTCGCACAGATCCGCTGCAGTGCGGAAGGTGGAGAGCGCCTCCGCGACGCCCTCCTCCCACTCCCACTGCCAGACAGGGTCAATGTGAGCATTGCACAGCAGATGAATGCGCGGTGGGACGTGATTCTCTGACAGACTATCGTTCATTCTCGCGCCTCCTCAAAGTCCCCAATGGAGACCCTTCTTGCCTGGTTCCTTCACTCCTCGTAGACGCGATCCCAATACGTACGCCACTGCGAGGGGCCAAACCACTCCGCACACGGGTCCGGGAAACGCGTCGTCCCGCCGCTGTGCAACCACGCGACCAATCGAGGATCAGTCCCCCGACGCTCAGCCTCACGGAGGCCCACTTCACGCATGCGCGCGACAACTGCCGGATGCGTGGCTGCGACATCGTCGACTGACCCGAGTTTGTATAGCCGGCACGCGTCCGGACTTGCGGCCACGTTGAGATACCACTCACGATCGAAGATACTGAAAACGATCTGATCAGGATCGCCCTGCCATCCCACCGTCGCCGGGCCGGCAAGGGCGATCTGCCGAGGACCCTGGTCCTCGGCGCCCGTCTCGGCGATCGCCATGGAGGCGATCTCCACGAGATCGTGGCCTACCCAGGCTTCAGGGCACGCAACACCGGCCAATCCCAGCACAGTCGCCGAGATATCCTGCGGTTGAGCAATCGCGCCACACCGCCCCCTCGGCCCACCCGGCACGTGAATCATCAGCGGCACATGGGCCTCCTGTTCGTTGACGATCTGTGTCTTACCGAAGCCACCGCGCTCGCCCAGGTTCGTCCCATGATCCGCCGTGACCACAATCGCCGTCTTTTCCGCCAGACCGGTCTCCTCCAAGGCGTCGAGGACCTTTCCGAACCAATGATCTTGCCAACTCACTTTGGCGGCATACAGTGCGATCTGCCGCTCCTTGACACCGGGCGGGAAGAGACCGTCCTTGGCGTGGCGAGCAGGGCCCATGAACGCGCGCATATCGATGCGCCCGTCATAGCCGGGCGTCTTATCGTAGAGTTTGACGAACTCCGGCGGCGCATCCCAGGGCTCGTGGGGATCAAAACAGTCAAGCCAGAGGAAGAAGCTCCCCTCACGAGTCTGACCACGTGAGACGTTGTCCCGCAGAAACTCGGCGCCCTTCAGGAAGAGCTGGGCTGCGTTCCAGTCCTCAGGCCGCCGGCGCTTGCGGTTTGCACGAGCGTAGGTCAGCAACAACCGTCGCTCGCCCGCCGTCATCGCCGCCTCGTCGACGAAATCGAAAAGGGCATCATGTCCCCAATTGTCCAGCGGGGCCAGAACCGCGTCATCAATCCAGGGGCGATCCACCTCCCCGCCACGCACGAAGCTCCACGCTGCAAAGGGCCGATCAAAGGCATGCCCACCGTTGACCATATGGGGCGTGTCGTGGATCAACTGAGTGGCATAGCCGGCCTGCGCCAACAGATGTGGCAACGTCGGCACTTCAAAAGGCAGCGGCATCCAGGGATGGAAAGGGCCTCGATAGGGCCACGCATACTCACCCGTCATCACATCCGTACGATGTGGAATCGTGGGATAGCTGGCGGCATAGGCCCGATCGAACACCATGGAGGTCGCCGCCAACCGGTCAAGGTTAGGTGTCTGAATCCAATCGTTGACCCCATGCGCTCGAATGTAATCGTAGCGCAGTGTATCGATGACACAGAGTATGATATTCACGATGCCTGCTCCTTACTAAGTAAAAACTATGTTCGCTCACGCACGTGTGCAGGACGAAAAAGCAGCGCTCTGCGGGTCATTTCGCAATAAGTGTGCAGTCTGCCATCTCGGACCGCGGGCATCTTGCCCGCTCTGCTCTGAAGCTCCCAAGTGCGCAGCGGCTGGTCGGAGCAGACTGGTGACATCTGGCGCGAAGATGCGGGCAAGCTACCCGCGATCCTGAGAGCCGCAGGTCTTTCTCCCCCGAGACAGGCGCCATTCCCAGCGGAGACGAGGGAGGACTATCTTCGGAACAG
>CAZEXX010000036.1:0-2708 GCA_964516885.1 uncultured Anaerolineales bacterium
ACAATGCTTCTACCGATGGCACGCAGGATCTGCTGCTCAACATCAGCTACGATGACACGCAGGTGGTCTTTCAGCCGCGCAACATGGGCAAGGGGACCTCGATTCGCACAGCTATCCCGCTTTGCACGGGAGACTACGCCTTCATCCAGGATGCCGACTTCGAGTACGATCCCGACGATTATCCGCTGTTCCTTGAACGGGCAGAGGTGGATCGCCCTGCCGCCATCTTCGGGTCGCGGACCCTGGGGGGGCGAGCTATCTACAAGTACGCGGCGAACTACTGGGGGGTGCGTTTCCTCACCGGCATCACCAATCTGCTCTATGGAGGACATCTCACCGATGTCGCCACAGCCTCCAAGATGGTACGTACCGATATTCTCAAACGCCTGAAGTTGATCGGGAGCAGTTTCGATTTGGACTTCGAGCTGGCGGACAAGCTATTGCGGGCAGGCTATGAGATTGTCGAAGTTCCGATTCACTATACACCGCGCACCATCGAGGAGGGGAAGAAGATCCGCCCCAAAGATGGACTAGACGCCTTGCGCGTCATTCTGCGCGATCGCCTATCGCCTATGAGTAAGGTCATTGACACAAGGAGCGCCGGATGAACATCGTCGTAACGGGTTCGATCGCCTTTGATTACCTGATGAGTTTCCCAGGGGATTTCCTGGATCACGTGAAGCCCGATCGCCTTCAGAAGCTCAGCCTCAGTTTCCTCGTCGACGAGATGGTCAAGCAATACGGTGGCTGCGCGCCCAATATCGCTTACAGCCTGGCGCTGCTCGGGGAGCGCCCGGTGGTGATGGGGACGGCCGGACAGGATTTTGGACCCTACCGCGAGTGGCTCGAGTCCAACGGGGTGGATACCTCCGCGGTCAAGATCATCCCCGAAGTCTTCACAGCTTCTTTCTTCGCCAATACCGATCTGAAACAGAACCAGATCGCCAGTTTCTACACCGGGGCGATGGCGCACGCGCGGACGTTATCGTTCCACGACTTTGCAGAGTCTGTGGATGTCGCGATTATCTCGCCCAATGATCCGGAAGCGATGGACAAGTATCCCAGAGAGTGCCGTGAACTGGGTATCCCCTACATCTATGATCCCAGCCAGCAGATCGTGAGGACGAGCGGCGAATTGCTTCGGGAGGGCCTTGTTGGTGCGGACATCCTGATCGTGAATGACTACGAGTATGAGATGCTCAAAGATCGCACCGGTATGAGCGATGATGAGATCCGTGGCTCGGTGAAGCGCGCGGTTATCGTGACGCAAGGTGCTGAGGGGACCGCCATTTGGGCCGGCGGCGAGGAGATCAAGATCCCCGCTGCGCCGGTGGAGCAGATTGTCGACCCGACAGGTGTCGGGGATGCATTCCGCTCGGGGCTGATCAAAGGGCTGGCGTTAGGGCTGCCATGGGCCGCGTGCGGTCGCATCGGCAGCGTTGCCGCAGTCTATGTGTTGGGAACCAAGGGGCCGCAAGCGCACAGCTATACGCTCAGCGAGTTTGTAGAGCGGTATGTGACGGCTTTTGGTGAGGATGAAGCGACCTCCGCGCTTCGCGCGGAGCTTGCGTAGAGCGCAGGACTTAGGGTTCATTGAGGATTGACTAAGGAGAGATGCAGATGAAGCATGAAGTGAAGGATCTTAACTTGGCCCCGTCGGGGCGACTGCGGATGGAGTGGGCGGAGCGCGAGATGCCTGTGCTGCGCCAGATCGCCGAGCGGATGGCGAAAGAGAAGCCGTTCAAGGGGATTCGTATGTCGGCGTGTCTGCACGTCACCACGGAGACGGGCAACCTCGCGCGCGCTCTGGTCGCCGGCGGTGCTGACCTGGTCTTGGTGGCCAGCAACCCGTTGAGCACGCAGGATGATGTCGCTGCTGCGCTTGTCGCCTATGACGAGATCCCGGTCTACGCCATCAAGGGCGAGGACAACGATACCTACTACGAGCACCTCTACGCTGCTCTGGATCATAAACCCCATCTGACGATGGACGACGGTGCGGATCTGGTCAGCACGATGCACAAGAACCGCCGGGAGATCCTGGACAACATGGTCGGCGGGACCGAGGAGACCACGACCGGTGTCATTCGCCTGCGGGCGATGGCGGCGGAAGGCGCTCTGAAGTACCCGATCGTGGCCGTCAACGACGCAATGACCAAGCACCTCTTTGACAATCGTTACGGCACGGGCCAATCTACCTTGGACGGCATCATCCGCGCCACCAATGTGCTGATCGCGGGCAAAGTCGTGGTTGTCGGTGGGTACGGATGGTGCAGCCGGGGCATCGCGATGCGCGCCAAGGGCATGGGCGCCAATGTCATCGTGACGGAGGTCGATGCACTCAAGGCGCTCGAGGCCGTCATGGATGGCTTCCGGGTCATGCCTATGGTTGAGGCTGCCCCGATCGGCGATATCTTTGTCACATCGACTGGCGATATCAACGTGGTGGATGG
Organism: uncultured Anaerolineales bacterium; assembly: GCA_964516885.1. GTDB lineage: Bacteria > Chloroflexota > Anaerolineae > B4-G1 > SLSP01 > PWVB01. The sequence continues at coordinate 2,454 of CAZEXX010000036.1, forward strand.
CTATCACTTCGAGGTCATGAAGGACGGCGCTATTGTCTGCAACTCGGGTCACTTCAATGTCGAGCTCAACCTCGATGCGCTGGCCGAGATGTCTGTCGGCGAGCCACGTCTGATGCGTCCCTTCGTCAAGCAGTACGAGCTGATTGATGGTCGCCGCATCAATGTCCTAGCCGATGGCCGTCTGGTCAACCTCGGCGCGGCTGAGGGTCATCCCAGTGCAGTGATGGATATGTCCTTCGCGAACCAGGCTCTGAG
>CAZEXX010000036.1:2808-19860 GCA_964516885.1 uncultured Anaerolineales bacterium
ACGCTCACGGAGCGGTTTGTTCAGGATCTCAATGCCTGGGCAACTGTTCGCAAGATCGTCCTCTGCTTTGATGACTGGCAGCACCACCCTTCCTATCTGAATACCTGGCTGCTGGATCTACTTCGCAAGGGCAATCTGGCTACGGGGATCTGGTTGGTGCTGGCTACCGGTGAACCCTTGACTGCAGGGTGGGAGGGTTTGGCATCGGTCACCACAGCCTCCGAACTTCAGCCGCTATCATTTGCTGAGAGCCGTGCGCTTCTCCTGGGACGTGGTGTGAGGGAGGAACAGGCGTTGGATCAGCGAAGCGCGCTGGGTCTGGGCCATCCGATGGCGTTGGAACTCCTTGCCGCGACGCCGGGACCGGTGGTCGGCAGCGCCGGTCTCTCGATTATCGATCGCTTTCTGGGCGGGATGCAGCAGGATCGCCGCGACGCTGTTCTGAAGTGTGTGGCTGCGCGCCGTGTGGATGACGGTGTGCTTTCTGTGCTCTTCGCGAATGCTTCAGGACGTGACCCGGATGACAGCAGAGCTGGCGTGGATGTGGCGCAGGTCAGCACACAGGTCGGCGAAATGGCCAAGTGGTTGGCCCAATCCTCACTGGTGACTCAATCCCCGACCGGTTGGCGATTCCGACCGGCTATCTATGAAGACTTGACTCACTGGGCGCGGACCCATACGCCGGCTATCTGGCAGATGGCGCACCAGACCCTCCACGCATACTATCGCCGGCAGCTTGAGCTTCACGGCCCTGCTCCGCATGCTGCGGCACCAGCTGCGTCGCAGCATACATCGCAATATCTTGACCCTGTCTGGCAACATGACCAGATTGAGGCCCTGTATCACGGTATCGCTGTGGATGAGGGTACATCGGCGCTCAATGTTGCGTTCTCGAGCTTTGGACAAGGTCTGCGTCACTTCTATCCGTGGGCCGGCAGTGTCGTGCGTGTCCTGTGGAGTGCGGCCAAGATCGCCCCGGCGGAGCGCGATATCGCCGGGTGGGCAGAGACGGCGGGATCCATCTTGGATGCTCTTCTCGCGCGAGAGTGGGAGCAGGTGCTACCCATGATTGATAGGATCCTGAACTCCCAGATATGGACGCCGGAGGTCAAACAAGTATTCCGAGGTCTGCGACAGCTGGCTGCGGCGCGTCTGTCATTGTCTCCTGAGCCGGAGGCGGTGATGGAGTTGTCCGTGGCAGATGTGCGCCCGACTCGTGTGGGTGTAGGTTCCGAAGAGTCGCGGGTTTCAACGGCAGCCGTGGCTTCAGCAACGGATGAAGCTTCGGTGTCCTGTGAGTTGCCTTTGGACGATGCCGGCGCTCTGACAGGCGCGGTCGCTTCCGGAGATGCCACGACGAATGAGGATGTGTCGCAGGTTGAGGGCTACGCAGTTGAGCACTGCAGCTATGCCAACGCGCAATTGGCCGCGGGAACCTATGAGGCAGCCATCCAGGCATATGACCAGGCGCTGGCCCTGAGTCCCGACTATGTCGCCGCGCACTACAATCGCGGTCTGGCTTATGCTCGCCTGGGCGCGTTGGATGGTGCAATCGCTGATTTTGCACGCGTTATAGAGCTGGACGCCGGACAGGTGCAGGCCTATCATCAGCGAGGGCTGGTCTATGCGCGCAAGAGGAAGTACGAGCGTGCGGTCTCTGATTACGATATGGCCCTGTCCCTTCGCCCTGACTCGGCGGCGCTGATCTATGATCGTGCAATCGCATTCTTCCGCTTGAGCGCTTATGAGCGCGCTATTCAAGACTGCACCACGGTCCTGCAGCAGGAGCCAAACCGCGTCGATGCTTATCTCAACCGTGGGCTGGCATATGCTGCCCTCAAGGATTATCCGGAAGCGCTGCGTAACTATAACCAGGCCATTGCGCTTGATCCGGGCCGGGCAGTCTCCTATAGCCACCGCGGGAAAGCCTATGCGAGATTGGAGCGCTATACCGAGGCGCTGGCGGACTATGAGCGTGCGCTTGAGATCAACCCACGCGATGCCGTCGTTCACAACAGCCGTGGGCTATTGTATGTTCGCATTGAGGCCTATGCTCAGGCGATCGAGTCCTACCGGCAAGCTATGGCGCTGCATCCTGATTGGGCGACGTCATACTACAATGCTGCGTGTGCAGCGGCGCTGTCGGCTGATGCAGAGCAGGCGTGTGTGTGGTTGTCCCGTGCAGTCGGGCTACGGGAGCGGTATCGGGCGATGGCGCTGCGGGACGCTGACTTCGCGGCAATGCGTGATCATCCGGGATTCCAGGCAATCGTACAGGGAGACCACTCGGCCGAATAGGGCTTATTGGGGCGCGGAGCCTGCTTCGCTGGGCGGCAGGGGGATCGTGAGGGCGTCTGCGCCATCGGCCAGGAGCAGGCGGCTTTCCGAGGTGTAGAGTCCGATGTGTAGTTCGCAGTTCTGGCAGGTGCCGTCGGCGACTTCGAGGAAGAAGCGGTCCCGTAGGCGCGTGCCCACACGCCACCGGCTCGTGGGATACGCGTCTGCCCCGGCGATGTGATCGTGCTGCGCGATCATCGTGCCGTCCGGCCCGACAAGGTGCACGAAGACGATGTAGTCTTCGTCGATGCCCCCCGTTGTGTGCCACCACAGATCGACTTCCCACATGTCGCCTTGCTGGATGAGGTCGTAGCCTTTCAGGCGAATCGGTGCTTCGAAAGCGATATCCAGTGGGAAGGCCGGGGTGGCGAGTTGATCCAGCGGCCGGCAGCTCCCAATGTCAAAGAGCAGGAGTCCGACGTTGGTGAAACGGGCATCAACGGGCAGCCTGTGGCACGCTTCCACGAGGACGCTCTGAACCAAGTTTGTCGGATCGGCAAGCCGGTCTTGCCAGAGGACGAGCCAGATGCGTTGGCGACTGCCGGCTTCCTGCTGCAGGGTCTCCAACACGTGTAGATCGGCAGTGTTCTGTGTATCCAATATGCGTGTGCCCAGCGGAATACCGAAGAGATGGGCGGGGCCCTCGTAGTAATAGTCGATGGCTACAGCAGCGTAGCCTCCCACAACAACGATAGCATCTTCCCCGGTGTCGTGTTCTTCAATGTAGCGTGTCACACCGCGGAAATCGGGTCGTGGGTGCCACTCGTCTCGTAACGCAACTGCCCAGGTACCCTCTGCCTGCCGTGCGAGCGCCGGTGCGACCACGGCGGACCACGAGGCGATCAGGAGCAGCCCGATGATGCCGGGGATAAACCGTTCGAGGGATTGACGGGTTGCGGGCCGCAGCCGGCACGGTAGAAAGGACCTCAGCAGGTGTTCCCAGCCGACGCCGATCGCTACCACTAGCGCGATGCCCCACGATGAAAGCAGGTACCGCTCGCTCCACTTGGCCTTAACGGACGTCATCAGAAAGAGGATAGCGATCGGCAGCGTCAGCGAGATCAAGAGCCACAGCGTACTGCTGGTCTGTTCGGACCTCAGTGTGTGGATGAGGGAGGCCAGGATTGCTCCCAGCGAGACGATCACAAAGAGCGTTGTCCAGGGTTGTGCGAGGTATTGACCCACGCCGAATAGGATCGGGAGCCAGCGCAGTGCCTCAGATGGGATGGCTGAGACGGCGGTTGCATCCGTCTGAACACGCCACAATGCCCACATCCCGATCGGAAGGGCGAGTATGGCGAGCAGGATGTTGGCACGCCACCAGGATGTGTGACTCAAGCGAGGCTTCCAGGACCTTGGGGGCGCCGGGGACGCGGGATCTCCGGTCAGTACAAGGGTGAGTGTGCCCCACAGTCCCATCACCGCCCACGCAAGCCCGGCGAAGAGGTGCGCCGTCATCATCAGAAGCCCCAAGGTCACATAGGCAACCTCGGCGCCGTGCTTTCTATTGCCACGCTCTGCCAAGAGACGCCATCCGGTCCAGGTGAACCCGGTTGCCAGGGGCATGGCCAGGGCGTACATCCGGACCTCCTGGCTGTAGTAGACGAGGATGGGGAGGGCCGCATAGGCGAGCCCGGCACCCAGTCCGGATATGGGTCTGCCGGCAGCAGACTCGGCTGCCGGAGAGAGCCGCACTGGGGTGCGGCGATCCCGGGGTCCGGATATGGGGTCGCAGGCAGCTGAGCCTGCTGTGCGCTTCAAGCCGGTGCCTACCGCCCGGCCGACCCGTACAACCAACGGTGCACCGATGGTGCCCAACAGCACGGAGAGATAGCGCGCTGTGAATTCATAATCTCCGGTCAGCTTGATCCAGATCGCCAGCAGCAGCCCGTGAAGGGGCAGCGCGTTATCCTCCCGAAAGAGGCCGGCGACGGTCTGGAGGATGCCCTCACGTGCGTGGACGAGCACAAAGGTCTCATCATACCAGAGCGAGGTCGCATTGAGATCCCACAGACGAATGACAAAGGCCATGAAAATGACGAGGATGCCGATGGCCAGGTCTTCGGCAAGGTGGGGGCGCTTCTGGGTATTCATACTGCGCATTATACTCTGCGCCACAGCTACTAAAAGTTCCAAATTGTCATATACTCGTAGTACTATTGATTAGGGGGCATACTATGGGCACTGAAACCAGGCCGCCGGAGCTGCCATCGCCACCGGCACAATCGCCGCTTTTGATACGCGGTGGGGCGCTTGTCACGGCTGAGCGGATGATGTCAGCCGATGTCTTGATTGCTGAAGGAAAGATTCAGGCGATCGGTACCAACCTGTTGCTGCCAGAGCCCTGCAGGGTGATCGATGCCGCGGGCTTGTTGGTGCTGCCGGGGATCATCGACGCGCATACGCACATCCAACTGGACACAGGGCTGTACCAGACCGCGGACAATTGGTTCGAGGGCAGTCGCGCAGCCGCCTACGGCGGGATCACCACCGTGGTTGACTTCGCCACGCAACTCCCGGGACAGAGCTTTGAGCAGGCGCTGGCCGATCGCGTCGTGGAGTCTGTGCCTTCGGTGGTTGATTATGCGTTCCATATGATGATCACCGATCTACCGCCTGGTCAGGAGGATGAACTGGGGGTGCTGCCCGAGTTGGGCATTCAAAGCATCAAAATGTATACCACCTATCGCCCCAATTACTATGCCGATGATGCGAAGCTCTTGCGATGGTTGGAGGCTGCGGCCCGCTATGGGCTGGTCAGCCTAGTTCATTGTGAGAATGATGCGTTGGTCACGGCTCAGACCGAATCACTTGTGCAGTCCGGTGGGACCGGCTGGGCCTATCACGGCTCTGCGCGTCCGGCTTTGGCTGAGAAGGAGGCCGTCGCCCGAGTGCTCTTCCTGGCGAAGGCTGTCGCTGCCCCCGTGGTGATCGCTCACAACTCCACCGGCTTTGCATCCGAGCAGGTAGCTGCTGCGCGCGAAGCCGGGCAGGTCGCGTTCTCAGAGACCGCGCCCCAGTATCTGCTGCTGAATGAGTCACTCTACACGGGGAGCGAGCCGTGGCGCTACATCCTACAGCCACCGCTTCGCAGTCCGGCCGAGTCGGTGGCACTATGGGCTGCTATCTCCCGGCATCAGGTGGATATGCTGATCACGGATCACTGTGATTACCGCAAGGCACAGAAGCTCGCAGTTGACGATTTCACAAAGACGCCCGGTGGGCTGCCAGGCACCGAGACGTTGCTCCCCCTGATGGCCACATATGGTGTCGCTACAGGGCGGATGGAGTGGACTGACTTGGTACGGATGATGGCGCTCAACCCGGCTAAGATCTATAATATGTGGCCGCGAAAGGGGGAGCTTGCTCCGGGCAGTGATGCCGATCTGGTGCTCTTTGATCCCGCCGCTGAGGGGATCGTGGCCGCTGATAATCTGCATATGATCGCCGGTTACAGCCCCTATGAGGGGATGCCGGTCAGGGGAAAGGTCGTCAGCAGCCTGCGGCGCGGCGAATTCCTGGTGCGCGACGGTGTTTTCGTAGCCGAAGAGGGAAGTGGGAGATTTATCGCCCGCGCGTGCGCGCACGAACCCCACTTCTGGGACTGAGCTGAGACAGGCTCAGGCGCCGGCATGGACATTCTATGGGTTCTATTGGGGATCGTGATTGGGGTAGTGATTGCTGCGGGTTTGCTGCGCAGCCGTGAGCGCATTGATCGGAACGTGATCCGTCAGGAGATCGCTGAAACGTATGACGCTCGCGCGGCTGCCGAGCGGGCGCGTACTGTGCGCGCCTATGAGCGACAGATTCAGCAGCTGCGGGAAGAGCACAGGTCCGAGGTAACGTATGTTCGTCGCAACAGCGTCGACCGCAGCCGGGCTGTGCTCAAGGGCAAGATGGCGGAGCAAATGGCACCGCTGCTGCCCGGCTTCACCTATTGGCCCGCTGATGCCCGCTTTCTTGGCGATCCGGTTGATTACGTTGTTTTTGATGGATACAGCGCCTGCAAAGATAACCACACGGATGGCAGCGACATCGAGGTCGTCATTCTCGACATCAAGCAGGGCAAGTCGAGGTTGACGCGCGAGCAGCGTCGCATTGCTGAAGCTGTGGCCGCAGGACGGGTCCGGTTTGAGGTCGTTAGGGTTCTGGCCGATGGCACCATTCTCTCGACGGGATGGGGCTACGAAGCTACTCCCGATGGATCCGGCGAGGATGCCGACCGTGCCGCCAAACCACCTGCTGGGGTGTGTGTAACGGGAGACGATAGATGAGAGATATCGTTGCTGACCTAAGGCGCTGGCGAGACGCAGGAGTGAGCGACATCGCCATTGCCACAATTCTTGCGACTACAGGTTCTTCTCTGCGTCCCGCCGGGACACGCATGGCGATCACCTCTGAAGGAGATGTTGTTGGGTCGGTGAGCAGCGGCTGTGTGGATGGCGAGGTCATTGCAGAGATGGAGGCTGTGCTCAGTGGCTCCGTGGCCATTCGCACTCCTTCATATGGGATAAATGATGAGGATGCCTGGTCGGTGGGGCTCTCCTGTGGAGGGGCCATCGATGTCCTGGTCGAGCGCTGGAGCGAGCTCTATGACGTTCTGCTGGATGAGGTCGAGGCCCAGCGACCTGTTGCCTTCGCATCGCGCACCGATCGTCCTCAGCATCTCCTGCACCGTGATGGTGGCGAGACGTTGGGCACGCTGGGCAATGCTGACCTGGATGGTCAGGCCCTGATGGACATCGCCGCCGCCTGGCCGGGCCCTTACGTGAAGCAGCATACGTATCCTCGGGGCAAGATTCTGATCGAGGTGATCCCCCCACCGCCCGTGCTCTTGGTCTTTGGGGCTACGGATATCGCGATTTCACTGGCCGAGATCGGACGGGTGACCGGTTTCCGTGTGATCGTCAGCGATGCGCGACGCACGTTTATGCAGGAGCAGCGCTTCCCGAGTGCCGAACTGCGGTTTGGCTGGCCTCAGGACGTCTTTAGGGCCCAGGATCTGGGCCCCAGTTGGGCCGTGGTCGTGCTGTTCCATGATCCGAAGTTCGACATCCCGGCTTTGACCCTGGCCCTGAAGAGCCAGGCTTTCTATATCGGGTTCCTCGGCAGTCGCAAGACCCAGGCAGACCGGCGTGACGATCTGGTGCAGGCTGGTTTTAAGGAGCAGGATCTGGGACGGATTCATGGGCCTGTCGGGCTGAATATCGGAGGCAGGACGCCTTCGATGATCGCGCTGTCGATTATGTCGGAGATCGTTGCGGTTATGCACCGTCGCGACGGCGGCGCGTTGAGCCAGAAGACGAAGGCGTCGTAAGCGGTCGTTGTGGACATCGCCGGCATCAGTTTTACGTGACGTTGGACCGGCGTCTCTCTCGGATTTCGGACAAAGGAGTGAGTACGTGACAGATGATGAACACCTATGGGAGCCTGTCCCGGTTCCCGAGACCAAGTTTTGGGGGGAGGATGGCCGCGCGAACATCAATCGGGCGCCGATTGATCACGTCTCGGGCGTGATCTACAAGCGGTCGGGATCGATCAAGCGGGTCCTTCACCAGCCCGCTGATCCGGCGGCGCGGACGCCGGCGACGGATGTGTCGCCCAGAGAGCCGCACTGGGGTGCGGCGATCCCAATCCCCAAGATGGGTCACGGGGAGGCTGTGGTGCGCTGGCTTTTCAGCGAGCAGCCAGGCACTGCCGAAGATTTGTTGGCCGGACGCACTTTCCGTTTTCTCCAGGACCTGGCGCTGGCGCCGAAATCCGCAACCGCCCATCTTGACCATGCAGACAGGGACACGGTACTGTATGTCATAGCCGGTTCTGGTGCGCTGCATCATCGTCCGTCCTCCGGGAGCCCGACTGTGGCGCGTCCGCTGCGTGCGGGGGATGCCGTACTCATCATTGCAGGTGAGCAGTACAGTGTCTGTAACGAGAGTGAATCCGAATCGCTGAGGTTGATTGTGTTGGGGTTGAGCGCGGCAAGGACTGTGGGGGCTGGAGGCGTGGATGGCTGAGCGTATTGTGGTTATTGGAGCTGGTGCTGCTGGATTGATGGCTGCTGGACGGGCCGCCGAACTTGGCGCTGACGTTGTGCTTCTGGAGAAGATGAACGAGGCCGGCAAGAAAATCCTCGTAAGCGGCAAATCCCGCTGTAACATGACCAATGCAGCGCCGCTGGACCAGTTCCTCTCTCACTACGGCCGCAATGGTCGTTTCCTGATGAATGCCTTCCATCGCTTCTTCCGTGATGAGTTACTTGAGCTGTTGGCACGGTACGGTGTTGACACCCAAACCGAGCGCGGCGGACGGATCTTCCCGATCTCGAGTCAGGCCAGTGATGTGCGGGACGCCTTACTCCGCTATGGTACGGAGTGCGGTGTTGATGTTCGCTACAGGTCCGAAGTGCGTGAGATCGCCGTCGAGAACGGGCATGTGAAAGGGGTGCAGCTGGCCAATGCGAGCCGGGTCACGGCGGGTACCGTGATCCTGGCGACCGGTGGGGCATCGTGGCCTGATACCGGGTCAACGGGGCAGGGATACTTGATGGCGCAGTCCCTCGGTCATACCATCCGGCCGCTGCGTCCTGCGCTGGTCCCCCTCACGGTAAAAGAGCGCTCGATAGCCAAGGCGCTTCAGGGCATCAGTCTTCGAAACGTGCGCTGTACGTTCTGGACGGAGAATGCCAAGGGCAAAGTGCGCGAACTGCGTATGCCCTACCCGATGTCCGACACCGGGGAGATGCTCTTCACGCATTTCGGTGTCTCGGGCCCCCTGATTCTGACAGCATCCGGCGCGGTCGTAGAAACTCTGCGCAAGGGGCAGCCGGTAACGCTCTCGATCGACCTCAAACCCGGCATGAGCGAGGAGGCTGTCCACAGTCGCCTCCAGCGCGAGTTTGAGGCCCATTCGCACCAGCGGCTGCGAACACTGCTGCAGGGCTGGGTGCCCGCATCACTCGCCGATGTCCTGGCGGGCCTCAGCGGGCTGGAAGATGATCGGCACGTCCACCGCATCCGCGTCGAAGAGCGGGAGAAGATCGTGGCTTTGATCAAGAACTTCCGGTGGACCATTTCCGGATCGCTTCCCCTGGCGGCCGGGATGGTGACGGCGGGAGGGGTGGCGCTCAACGAGGTCGATCCGGTCTCCTTCGCCTCCAAGAGGGTGGACGGTCTGTACCTTGTGGGGGAGGTGCTCGATCTGGCCGCTGACACCGGCGGATTCAACCTCCAGGCCGCCTTCAGCAGCGGATATCTGGCCGGGAGCGACGCTGCGCTTGCGCGCGCTGGCAGGCCCTAGGCACGGTCGACATTCGCGGATAGTTTTCGCGCATTTCAGGTCCCGGAGCGAGCCGCACTTGGGTGCGGCGATCCCCAGTCGCCTCAGTAGGCGGCCAGCAAAATACATAGCGGATTTCGCTCGTCTTGGTTGACATAAAGTGTCTCTGTTGACATCCGGTCGGCTGATAGTATGCTGGAGTCACACACTTGGGGAGCTTATCTTGACTGCATTGACCAAACATCCCTATGTCGCGATTGAGGGCGTCATCGGCGTCGGCAAGACCACTCTTGCGCGACTGCTGCAATCGAGATTCCGAGCGGAGACTATTCTTGAAGCATTTGATGAAAACCCGTTTCTGTCCGACTTCTACGGCGATCGCGCGCGCTATGCATTTCAGACTCAGCTCTTCTTCCTGTTGAGCCGGTATCGCCAGCAACAGGTTGCCGCACGACAACTGGCCCTCGGCGTCCTCATTTCCGACTACTTCTTTGAGAAGGACCGGTTGTTTGCGCATCTGAATATCGAGAGTTCGGATGAGCTCGAAATGTACGACCGGCTCTACGAGGCGCTCGAGGAGAAGGTGCGCGTCCCCGACTTGGTGGTCTATTTGCGGGCCCACGTGGATACCTTGATGGCGCGGATCGCGATGCGCGACCGCACGTTTGAGCGGCAGATGGATCAGAACTACATCGCGGCGCTGCGGCACGGATACGAACACCTGTTTACTGACTACAGTGCGGCGCCGCTGTTGGTCATTGAGTCGGATTCTCTGGACTTCGTGCGGAACCCCGATGACTTGGATGCGGTTGAACAGCGGATACGGTCCACGTTAGCGGGCGTGCGTCAGCCGACATTGCCCCGGATCTCTTTCGCTGTGCCGCCACGACCCGCGTGGCAGCTTGTCTCTGAGCCCTTACCGGAGGCACGGACCAAGGCGAATTGGCAAGTGCTGGGCGACTTTTTGGCCCTGGTCGAATCTGTGGGTCAGATCGGTGGTGCCCTGGCCAAGCAGGCTCCGGTAGGACCGGCGGGTGCCCCTGTGTCAGTGCAGGAAGCACTGCACGCTGCCAACCGGGCGCTGCTGATTCTTGCTGAGCGCACTGGGGTAGAGCTGGAGCAGGTCGCCCGAAGTGAAGAGGGTTCGCGGACCTAGGCGGGCAACAGAACGAATGGAGCGAACTGTGACCAAATACTTCATTGCAGTGGCCGGCAACATCGGTGCCGGGAAGTCGACGTTGACCTCTCTGTTGAGCCAGCGGCTTAACTGGGAGCCGTTCCTGGAAGGGGTGAGCGATAATCCCTACCTTGTCGATTTCTATGACGACATGGAGAAGTGGAGCTTCCACTCGCAGGTCTTCTTTATGGCGCGGCGGCTGCGGCATCATCGCCAACTCCTGGAGCGACCGGACTCCGTCATCCAGGATCGCACAGTCTATGAGGACGCTGAGATCTTCGCCCGGAATCTCTACATTCAGGGTTCGATGTCAGAGCGTGATTATGCGACGTACAACGAACTCTACAAGGCTGTCACGGCGATTCTGCCGCCACCGAACTTGGTCATCTACCTGAGTGCTTCGGTGGACACGCTGAGATCGCGCATCAGGCAGCGAGGTCGGGCATTCGAGCGCAGCATCAGCGATGCCTACCTCACGCAACTGAATCATCTGTATGAAGATTGGATGGAGCATTTCTCGCTCTGTCCGGTTCTTACCATTCCCGCAGATCACCTCGATTTCGTGGCCAATGCCGATCATCTGGATCTCGTTACAGCGAAGATCTTGGAGCGGTTGCGCGGTAAGGAAGTTGTGATTTTCGATTTGGAGAGGTAGATGGCGAGCACGGTTGACCGGAGCCCAGAGCTGCAGTTCCTACTCAAGGTGATCCGGAGCGTCAGCGAGGGCGACACCGGACACGAGGTATTGCAGCAGCTTGTGCTCCTTATTCGCGTGAATTGGGGCCCGGAGGCGGTGTCCATTGCCCGTGTTGAAGCGGGGGGGGCCGTGACATTCTGTGCTGCCAGTGGCGGCTGTGCGGAGCAGGTCGTGGGGCTGCACCTGGGCGCCGGCGTCGGGATTGTGGGGTGGGTCACCGCTCATGCTCAGCCACTCTGGATCCCCGATGTCACCGTGGATTCTCGATTCTGCCCGCACGTTGACCGGCGCACCGGCTTCAATACCCGGTCGATCCTGGCTGTCCCTATGATCGTTCGTGGTGAGGTGCGTGGGGTCCTTGAGTTCATCAATCCAGCCCCTGAAACCGATATGCAAATCGTGGGTGATATGGTCGAGGCGATAGCACTTCTGGCTGCTCCGATCATAGACAATGTTGAGCTCTCTGAACGTGTGGCAAACGTCGAGGTGCGCTACCAGCGCCTCTTTGATCTCAATCTTGACCCCATCGTGGTCCTGTCCAATGAAGGACAGTGGCTTGAGGTCAATCAGGCTGCGCAGTCGTTGCTGGGGCTCTGTGGAGAAGAGCCCTTGGGGTTTGACCTGGCCCGGATAGGTATGACTGTGTCCGCGTTTAGCGAACTCAGCCGGAAGGCGCGAGACACCGGTGTTGTGGCGTGGGAATTCTCGTCTTCGGGACAACATCAGGCTATGGAAGCCCGTCTCCTGCATCTGCCGGACTATCAGCCGGATGGGGGTTATCTGTGGATGGGCCACGACATCTCTTACCAAGTTGACCAGGCGCGTGCGCGGCAGGAACTGATGCAGATGGTGGTTCACGATCTGCTGACGCCTTTGGGCGGTATTCAGAACAGTATGGAGTTGGTGCTCGCCGCGTGGCTCGAGCGCGATGAGACGATGCCGGTTGAGCAGATCCTGGGCATCGGTCTGCGGATGACTCGTAGGATGGAGCAGCTTATCGGCGACATGCTGGACTCGGCAAGGCTCAATGCCAACGAACGTGACCTGGCGATTGTGACGATCGATGTGAAGGCAATGGTGGACGAGGCGGTCGACACGGTGATCTCCTCGGTGAGGCGTCGCAACCAGGAGTTGTCTGTGCATTTGGCCCCGGAGATCACGACGCTACATGGTGATGAAAACCTGCTGCGACGCGTGATTGTGAACATGCTCTCCAACGCGGTGAAATACAACCGGGATGGCGGCGAGGCCAGGATCGAAGTCTCCATGGATGATGATCAGATGTTCTTCTCTGTGATCGACAACGGCTATGGCATCGCGGCGGAGTTTCGCGATCATGTCTTTGAGCTCTTCGTTCGCGGTGCGTCCCCCAATACCAGGGGGGCCGGCATCGGGCTGCGGTTCTGTAAGCTGGCGGTTGAGGCCCACGGTGGGCGTATCTGGCTGCAGAGCGAGGTCGAGCAAGGGGCGGCCTTCACCTTCGCTATCCCGCGGAGGCTGCCGCTGAGTGTCGAAGATCGCGGAGAGGCAGAACAATGACGCACCGGCTGTACTACTATGACGCTACCTGCCGGACTTTCACGGCGCGTGTGATCGCGCAGCAGCAGATGAATGGCGGGGATGGTGCGAGTAGGCCCGCTGCCTGCCTGGATCAGACCGCGTTTTACCCTGCGTCGGGCGGACAGCCTCACGATACTGGGACATTGGACGGTATTCCCGTGATTGACGTACAAGAGGCGGAAGACGGCACGATCTGGCATTTTCTTGAAAGAGCTCTTCCTGCAGATGTGCCGGAGGTGTTTGGCGAGATTGATTGGGATCGCCGGTTCGACCATATGCAGCAGCATTCTGGACAGCACTTGCTCTCTGCCGCCTTTGAGGATCTCCTGGGGGGGCATACGATTGGCTTTCACCTTGGTCGAGAGTCCAGCACGATAGATCTGGATCTGGAAACCCTGGCCTGGGAGGCAGCCTTCCGCGTTGTACAGCGGGTCAACGAGGTGATCTGGCAGAATCGTTCGTTTAGGATGGAGATCGTGCCGCTGGAAGATGTCGCTGACCTTCCTCTGCGGAAACCACCTGCTGTGACGGGCGATGTTCGCGTCATCTGGGTCGAGTCCTTCGATGCCTCTGCCTGCGGTGGAACCCACGTTAGTGCTGCCGGTGAGATTGGACTGGTAAAGGTTACCGGTGTTGAGAACCACAAAGGTGGGGTTCGCGTACATTTCCTCTGTGGGCAGCGCGCCTTGACCGACTATCAGCAGACGCTTCGGATTCTGCAGACTGCCAGTCTGGCTCTCTCTGTGGGGCCTGCGGAGCTGGTAGAAGCTATTGAGCGGCTTGGAGAAGAAGCCAAGGAAAGCCGGCGAGTGTTGCGCAAAGCTCAGGGCGAACTCACCCGGTACGAGGCGGAACGGTTGTGGCGAGAATCGCCTGAGATGGACGGCAAGCGTGTAGTGGTCAAGCATTGGATCGATAGGTCCTTTTCCGAAGCTCGTGCGCTGGCGGCCCAGATGCGTGATCACCCAAACACGCTCGTTCTGCTGGCGGTGACGGAACCAGAAGGCGTACGCTTGGTGTGCTCGCGCAGTGACGATCTTTCCGGGGTCGACGCGAACCGCATACTACGCGAGGTCGCGAGCGCGCTCGGTGGTCGTGGCGGCGGGCAGCCGACGTTAGCGCAGGGCGGAGCGCCGCTTCATCCGCCGGGGGCGGTGGTGGCTGCGCTGGCGCACGCAATTGAGCTTCTTGGGTGATGAGCCTGGCCGACATTCGCGAGTAATTTGAGCGCGTCTTTTTCTTGGTCGTCACGTTCTATATTGGTTTGAGAGACAACGGAGGTATCTATGAAGGAAGTCGCTCCTGGTGTGTTTGTGGAGTCTTCTTATCCCCCCTATAACCTGGTCCTGATCACTTCTGATCGGGGCGGCATTGTTGTTGATCTGCCGCCCAGTCCGATGCACGCCATGAACTGGCTGGAGCAGGCACGTGGCGTTGCCGGAACGCTGCGCTATGTGATCCTGACCGACGGCACGCGTGACCGACAGATGGGGGCGGCGATCTGTGATGTGCCGATCGTGGCTACCGAGGTTACGCTGGGGTTGATGAAAGTTTGCGATGAGGATCGCCCCAGGCGGGACTTCATGGACGAGCTTGTCGCGCGATATCCCAATGAGGTCGGCGCTTTTGACAATCTTGAGCCGCGGAAGCCTATGTTGGCCTTCAGCGAGACCATTACGCTTTATACGGACGGCCACGACCTTCAGATTGAGGCCGTGGCGGGTGCTGCACCGGGAAGCCTGTGGATCTGGGCGGCTGACCAGGAATTGCTGATTGCCGGGGACACTGTTGTCTTGGATGTCGTCCCCCCCATGGCGGACGTGCCTGACTCGAAAGCCTGGTTAAACACAATGACGGCACTGGCACGATGTGCGAGTGTCAAGATGATCATCCCCGGTCGTGGCGCTTCCGCCATTTGTAAGGACGAGATCGAGCCACAGCGTGAGTTCATGCGGGTGATGCGGCGCGCTGCCCGGACGATCGCTTACAAGGGCGCCGACAACCTTGGATTCAAACTGACCGCGCAGGAACTTGGTCAGACGTTCTTCAATCGCCAGGGCCAGAAGGCCGTCAAGCAGATCAGGGCCGGGTTGGAGCATCTTGTTGCCGAGATTGCGGCCTTGGAAGAGGCAGAAGACGTAGAGGCGTAGCGTCTCAGGTTCGTTGCTACCGTGTTGGACCACGATGGTGCGTCCCCGATCGAGATCCTCTCTTGATCGGGGACATTGTCGCTAACGCTGCTGCGGCGCAATAGCTACTGCGTGTTGTCCTAAGCGAGCCGGTGCGTGAGATAGGCTGAAAGATGTTCGAGCGCAGCGATTGCACAGCGCTCATTGTTTGTGGCTCGTGTGCCGTCGAAGTGGTGACGCCAGCACCAGGCCTCACCCGACGCGGCCACGCCGATGTAGTACAGACCAACCGGCTTGTAGACCGTTGCTCCGCTGGGGCCGGCGATGCCGGTGATGCTGAGTGCTACCTCGGCACCGGTGGCCTGGCATGCGCCCCGTGCCATCTCCAATGCTACTTGAACGCTGACCGCACCCCACCGCGTCAGGCTTTCTTCACGCACACCCAGCAGGCGGCGTTTGACGTCGTTGGAGTAGGCGATAACACCGCCCCAGAAGTATGCAGAGCTGCCCGATACCTCCGTGATCCAATGCCCAAGCAATCCGCCCGTTGCCGACTCCGCGACAGCAAGCCGCCACTGTCGTGCGAGTAGTTGCTTCCCAATGACCTTTGCTAACATCCAGCTGCCTCGCCTCGCTGTATCGTGTCTAGTTAGATAGTTGGTTCCGAACCATGGTGAAAAGGGCTTCTGCCTGCAAGGAGGCCAGATTATAGCACATGCCGTCAAGATGATCGGCCAGGCTCTGGGCCAGGCCTTTGTCGTATTCGGCATTCTCCATATTGATGACGATGGAGTTGACGTTGTCCTCTTGGAGCTGCTCGGCGATCCGATAGGCCTCGACCTGCGGCGGCATGTTGCCCATAGAGACATTGCCGGCACCATCCGTGAGGATGATCAGCAGCGGCACCAGCTCCGGATATTTGCGCAGTTCTTTTTGGATGGTGGCTCGCGCGAGCCACAGCCCGGCAGCCAGCGGCGTCTTGCCGCCAATCGGCAGGTTCGCGAGCATCCGCTTCGCCAGGTCAACGCTGTTGGTTGGGGGCAGGACCAGCGAGGCCCGGTCCTTCTGAAAGACGATCATACCGACGCGGTCGCGGTGCTGGTAAGCATCCGTCAGCAAGGACAGGACAGCCCCCTTCGTTGCCTCCATACGCTCTGAGACCGCCATAGACCAGGACGCATCCACGGCAAAGATGATCAGGTTTGCCGATCTCCGTACGCGGATCTTCTTCTGGTAGTCCTGTGGTCGCAGTTGCAGGGCCGGCTGCTCCGGCTTATCGGTCTCGCGATCTCTCTGAAATGGCGCTGCGGCACGGAGGGTCGCATCGAATGCCAGGTCTGAGGCGTCTCGCGGGGAGGCCCGGAACCCAGAATAGCGGCCCCGTTTCCGGCTTGTGCGTGTGCGGCTGCGCTTCCCCCCTGTGGAGCGCACCACTCGGTCCTGAGGCGTCTCCAGACGGCGCGTCTCGAAGGTTTCACCGGGCTTGATGAACTTCCCGCCCTCCCACCATTTTCCATCGGTGGGCCACTGGGGGACATCCTGTTGGTAGGGCTGTGGCTGAGACGCTTCCGAGGGGTCCGCTTCCTCGTCGCTCGTCTCAACCTCTAGGCTTTTTTTTGCCGGCCCTCCCCTGAGGCGTCGTCTTCGTAGTTGGTGCGATCCTCTTCGGGACGATCGTCTTGCGGCTGTTCTCTTGCCGCAGCCACCATTTTGTCTAGTTGATCGATCGAGGTCTGCACCTCGTCGAAGGGACGGCGCTTGAGCCTGTGTGGCAGCGCCAGCTCTGCCGCAAGCAAGATGTCGCGGTCCGTGACGTGGCGTCGCTCCTCCCAGGCAGCGTGCGCCACGGCTGTCTTCAGGATGACCAGGTCGCCACG
>CAZEXX010000037.1:0-4199 GCA_964516885.1 uncultured Anaerolineales bacterium
GCGAGCCTCCCGCTCTTGGGGCGCATACATATCACTGAAATCCATCGGAAGCATCACGTTCTCAAGCAGCGAGAGCATGGGCAATAGCTGGTAGAACTGGAAGACGATCCCCAGGTTGCGCCCCCGCCACCTCGACATCCGGCTTTCGTCAAGGTTATGGATCGCAACATCACCAATCAGTACCTCTCCGGCGGTTGGGCGATCGATACCGGTGATCATGTTGATGAGTGTCGACTTGCCGCTCCCCGATTTACCCACAACACTCACGAACTCGCCTTCCCTGAAGTCAACATCGATACCATTGAGCGCGGCGAAATCACCTACCGGCGTCTTGAACACCTTGACGATGCCGCGCATCCGGATCATCGGCGCACTCAGATCGTCCATCCGGCGTCCGTCAGTCTGATAGGTGTGCGCTGGAGCGCTGCGCAACAGGGCTTCAGTCGTCATGGCCACCCGCAGCCGCAGGGAGGCGCACCATGCCCATACCCGCAGGCACAGTGCGTGCCGGGCGCGCGGAGACGGCACGGGACCGAGGTGTCAATCCGCCGTCCCGCATCACTAGGGTTCGTGTAGCTCGGCCGGCCATTGTCTTATCATGTGTGACCATAACGATGGTCTTGCCGTCCGCCACCAGCTCTGCAAACAGATCGTAGATCTCATCAGCCGTCGCCGAGTCCAGATTGCCCGTTGGCTCATCAGCTACGATGATGGGCGGATCATTCGCCAGTGCGCGAGCAACAGCCACACGCTGCTTCTGCCCTCCCGAGATGCGCGTGGGAGGTTTGTACATATGCTCCTCCAGCCCGACTTGCTCAAGCAGCAGCTGCGCGCGCGCGATGCTCTTGCGCCCTCGGTACATACCACAGAGGTCCATCGGTAGTAGGACGTTGTCAAGCAACGACAGCTGAGGCAGCAGTTCAAACGTCTGGTAGACAACGCCGATCGTACGTCCTCTCCACAGGGCTAGGTCATTCTCTCCAAGGTCGTGAACTGACACACCGTCGACCAAAACCTCTCCCGACGTAAGGTCATCCACACCAGTGATCATATTCACCAATGTGGATTTGCCCGCCCCGGACTTCCCCACAATTGCCACAAAGTCGCCTTGCCGAACATCCAGCGAGATCCCCTTGAGCGCGGAGCCCCCCCCGGCCGCCGTCTCGTAGACCTTGACAACATCCCGCAGATGGATCAACGAGGTCGCCTTAGACTGCGATGTTGCCACTCTCCCCGCCATTTCATTTCTACGCATACTCTTGGCCATTTCCTCTTGTCATCTCGTTCCTACACGTAGCTCCGCTGTAGAGCTGCTAACCACTCACGGCCCATACGGTCCACGCGAATATTCGACTCAATCTCTACACTGAGGTTAACACGTTCGCAGCCCTAGACCATAGTGTTTGGCGTCACAACCAAAATCAAACACATATGACATGCGTCATACGTACGGATTGCTCGCGTCAGTACGGCAATTCCCTGGGCTGTGCTATGATGTCAAGTATATGAGAGGCACCCGTCTGGAACCTGGATTGCTTCCGCTGTTTCGGGCCTATGTGGTTGTACGAACCATGGGCCTGGCCCTGGTGGCGATGGTTACATTGCCGAAAGTCACGCTGCTGCTGGACAGCGACATTCTCATCACGGCAGCAATCTACCTGACAGAGGCGCTATTCCTGCTGGGCTATCTCTCGTGGCCCTGGGCAATGCGCAAACTAGGGCGCTGGTACTTGCCGGTCGCCATCTTGGTGGCAGCCGCAGCACCGATCATTGAGATGCGCTATATCTTCAGCGTCTACCACGTCAGCGAAGCCTTGGACTTCTGGCTCATCTTCCCTTTCCTCACGGTGCCGCTCATCGTGACGGCGTGGCAGTACAGCTTCGATGAGGTACTTCTCTATTGTGTGGGGACAACGCTGCTAGAGCCGGCGATGGTGGCTCTGATGGCGACAGCGAGACAGACCAATCGATGGTTTGACGGCGGGATGCTCGTGGTCCGTATGACCTTTATGATCGGCATCGGCTATATCGTCTCCTATCTCGTGACGGAGCAACGTCAGCAGCGCCGTGAGCTGGCCGAGGCCAACCGGAAGCTGATCCGCTACGCCGCCGCGCAGGAGCAGCTTGCCACGGTCCGAGAGCGCAA
The DNA here is from genome assembly GCA_964516885.1 of uncultured Anaerolineales bacterium. Taxonomy (GTDB): domain Bacteria; phylum Chloroflexota; class Anaerolineae; order B4-G1; family SLSP01; genus PWVB01. The sequence continues at coordinate 2,147 of CAZEXX010000037.1, forward strand.
TCGCCTGGCCCGCGAGCTTCATGATACGCTGGCGCACACGCTGAGCGCTCTCACTGTGCAGCTGGAAGCTCTGTCCGCGGTCTGGCAACCAGAGACACCCCGCGCGCGGCGCTTTCTGGCCCAGGCGCTCTCCACAGCACGCACGGGCCTGGATGAAACCCGTCGAGCCTTGCAGGATCTGAGAGCAGCGCCACTGGACGACCTTGGCCTCGTGCTCGTAATTCGGAACCTGGCGGAGAGTGTCGCGCGACGGGGAGCGCTGAAGCTGGATCTTGACCTGCCGGAGGACCTGGGCAACCTGCCACCTGACGTAGAGAACGCTTTCTATCGCCTGGCTCAGGAGGCGCTCGAGAACATTGTCAAACACGCTGAAGCCCAGTCGGTGAATGTCAGCCTGCGTCAAGACGGTGCGCACCTCACGCTGGTTGTGGCGGATGACGGTCGCGGATTCCTGACGGGACTGACCGAGACCGACGAGCGTTTCGGCCTCCGCGGTATGCGAGAACGCGCCGCCCAAATCGGGGGCGCGCTCGACATCACAACGCGGCCCACCGCCGGCACCGTTGTGCGATTATCCTGCGAGGTGAAGGACAAGGACTATGATTAGGGTACTGATATGCGACGATCAGTGGATCGTTTGCGAGGGACTCGAGGCAATCCTTGACAATGTTCCCGGTCTTGAGGTCGTGGGCTGTGCAAATGATGGGGCTCAGGCTCTGCAGAAAGTCGAACAGCTGCACCCGGACGTCGTGTTGATGGATCTCAGCATGCCCGTGATGAACGGTGTCCAGGCGACACGCCAGATCACGGCGAAGTACCCCGACGTGAAAGTTCTGGTCCTGACCACCTACGGCGCCGATGAGTGGGTCTTTGACGCCCTCCGCAGTGGCGCGGTGGGCTATCTGCTCAAGGGAACCCCACGTGCGAGCCTGATTGCCGCCGTCAAGGGCACGGCGGCGGGAGAGTCTCACATTGACCCCAAGGTTGCCGGCAAGCTGCTGAAGAGCCTCTCGCGACCACAGCTTCCCGCCGAGAGATCTATGCTCCTGGCCAAGCTCAGCGCGCGCGAGCTCGATGTGCTGCACCTGCTGGCACAGGGGCTGAGCAACGCAGACATCGCCAAGCGACTCTACCTGTCGCACGGCACGGTCCGCAACTACGTCAGCGCTATCCTCACCAAACTCAACGTCGAGGACCGCACGCAGGCCGCACTGCTGGCCACACGCTACGACCTCGTGCGATGAGCAGCTGCCTCCCTGAATCGGTTGGGGCCTGCGATCACTAGGACGCCGTGGCAATCAGGACGACCTCAACAGCCCAAGACCTCCCGTACCATCGCCACATTCTCTTCTACCATCCCATCGCTGTCACCGCGGTACATCCCAACGTTCACCACGTCGCCAGGCTTGATGCTCTCAAACGCATAGTCGAATGCCATACGTGCGTCGATTCGTCCCGCACCCATGATCTTGTATGCGATACACGGCTTCTCGATCTGTTGGATGGCGGCCACTGCAGGAGCCATATCACCTAACTGGAATGTCTCTCCGCCGCCGGTGTGGAGACTGCCGCAGTTGAAGAAGCACACCGCATGGAAGTCGGCAACACCCAGCGAATCCACCCACAGATGCGCCTCCGGCGCGTGACCGGCTACGCCTGCGGGCACGCCCCGTGACCGCGCATAGTCACACCAGCGGCGCACTGTCTCTGCATCACTCCGGCGATAGGCGTCATCTACCAGCGCCCCGTGGAAGTAGAGCGCCCGGCAGCCGATCTCAACGGCCTCGTCGATGGACACCGCCATGTCGGCCTTCTCCCGAAGGTTCACCTGGGCGATCCACTGCAGCCCCCCACCCTCAACGAGATACTCGCGCACGGCCTGGAGCACGTGCGGCGTCTCATTATTAGCGATCATCGTGGTGATGCCGGCCAATTCTGCCCGGCGCCACGTCTCCTTGATGCGCTCAACCGTATAGTATGCGCGCATCGCTCTGTCGCGGTCGGGGTTCTGATGGCTATATCCCCCAAAGGGGTTTGCGCCCAGCAGCAACCG
>CAZEXX010000037.1:4299-19532 GCA_964516885.1 uncultured Anaerolineales bacterium
AAGGTCGTCTATGTTGCACCAGAAAGGTAGCAATGGACAAGGCCGTTCGAGATGCGTCACCCGGTGCTGAAGGAAGCAGGATCTCGGTCGAGGATCAGACGCACAAACTTGCCCGAGTCTATCTGCTTGCAGGCTGGGTCGTTCTTGCCGTCATGGCCGTGATCATCGGGCTGATATATCGAACAATCGCGGTCAGCCGCGTTACCACCGCAGTAGAGAGCCGGAACATCGCCTTTGGGCAGCGGTTCACCAATACCACGTGGCCGGCGTTCAGTCCATTTGTCAATGATGCACAAGACATGCGCGTCGAGGAACTGCGGGAGCACGCGGAGATTGCCAAGTTGGGGCGGGCAATCCTGGCTCAAGTTGGCGACCTGCCCGTGGTCCGAATCACACTCTATGCAAAGGAGGGCACACTCGTCTTCTCGACAGAACCAGAAGAGACTGGGCAATACCTCACCAGCGGAGTGGTTCGGGAAATGGTCTCGGGGCAGTGGTACTGGAGGCGCGGGTCACCGGCGATAACGGAACTGACCCACCATGAGACGTTCAAAGCGCTCGACGGCGAACTCCTAGATCGCGATCTTGTGGCCAGCCTCGTCCCGATCCCCACGGATGGCCGCGGGCTGGAAGCCCTGCTCCAGGTCACCCAGGATGTCACCCCCGAAATACGGAGGATAACGCGCGTACAGATGGGTGGAATGGGCAGCGTCACTCTGGTCTCGACGGCACTCCTGGGAGGCGCTCTCTTCCTCATGGATCGCCGCAGGGCAATGGCGCGAATTGGTCAATCCCGCAAGGGCGGATGAAAGGAGCACGAGAAATCATGTTGCACGATATCCACGAACACATCAACCAGGAGGTGCGGATCAACACGAGGACGGACACCATCTTCGTGGTCACCGCCATCATCCTCAACTTGATATTGTTGGGGGTCAGTTCAGGGTTGGCAGCTGCCGCGGCTGAAGAGCTTGGGCGGACTGATGCCAAAACCACCAGTGCCATCGTGCTGGCGATCAACCTCGTCGTCTCTATCCTGATAAACGGGGTCTCCGTCGTTGGGTTGCTGACCGGACGCGCGACGCGGAAGACACTGGCGCAAGGCTTGCTCAAGATGTACGAGGACGCCGATGTCATCCAATACTATAGCGCCAGCCTGCTCACCAACTACATGCGGCGCTACATCATGTTCATCGCCATCATCGCGATCCTGGGAGTATCCTCGATACTCATCCCGCTGGTCGTGCTGCTGACGGGCTAGCCCACCGCTGCTTCTCAAACACGACGGCCTCCGCCGTGATCCCGGAGGCCGTCACCAGCGCGTCGCACTCCCACCTCCAGCGGACCCATCGTCCGACAGGCACCTACTGATTCGTGTGCGTGCCTACATCGAGTCGTTCCACAACCGGCATCGACTGCATTCCTCACCCGGCTATCTCAGTCCCGTGGCCTTTGAAACTGTCTATCTTCGCAATCAGGAGCTTCGCTTATCTTAGTGTCTACCAAATCGGGGGAGGCTCTCTCTTTCGCTTGCTCGCTTTCTCCCTCACTCCGCCTTCATCAACTCATCCCATAGACACGGCATAGGGCGACTGACGACATCAGTGACCGTCCTCTCGGCATCCTTGACCAGGTCGTGGGTGCCCTCAAGCATAGGCATGCGCATCCCGATGGATTCGGCTTCCTCCAGGTAATATGCCCATTCCGACGCCAGAAGCGACAACGGTCGCTTATTGTCCTCATCAATCAAACGATACAAGCGGGCGTACGGATCCCCGGAACCCGGGTCCACATCCAGGGCCGCCATCAGTTGCTCCTTGGACAGACCGCCACGCAGCCCAAACGCCATCACCTCCAGCCGGGCCATATCCGGCAGACGCTGCGTCAGCTGCTGCACTATCTTGGCGACCTGGCCCATTCCCACGTCCCCATAGTGGTGCACCTTCTCCGGATTCCCGGTGGCCTGGAACAACGGCCAACAGAGATCAAAGATCTCCCGGTCGCCGCCGGCGAACATCCGAAGCTCGCCCGCCTTCGCGCCTCCTGCGCCCCCGCTCACCGGCATATCCATATAGCGAACGCCCTTCGCGGCGAAGGCGGCGCCCATCGCCCGGGTACGCGGCGCCGGGACCGTGCTGTGATCTATCACAATTTGCCCTTCGCGACACAGAGGCACCAGCAGACCCTCGGTCACCTGAATCGCTATATCGCCCGGCACGCAGAGCAGAACGATCTCGCTTGCACCGACCAACACTTCGATACCGTCCGCAACCTCTCCACCAGCAGCCTTCAGCCTCGCCTGCGCAGATGGCTTGGGATCAAACCCCAGCACCCTGTAACCGGCCTTGGCCAGGTTCTCGGCGATCCCGCCTCCCATCTGTCCCAACCCAATCACACCAATCGTCACGTTGTGTAGATCCATCTGCAGACTCCTATGCGTCATATTTGCCCCCCGATATCCCCGAATCAGGCTGGTGCGTGAAGGTCAGTAAGAAGCTGTTGTCATCGAACTTGTCGAACGTCACCGTGGAAGGCGACAATCTGATCATGCACGTCGCCTGTGGGATCAGTGCAGGTTCTCATTCGTCACAATCAGCTCCACATCCCGTAGCAGCGACAGTAGGCCGGCCTGCTGTCGCTGCAGGAGTGCGACGCTGGGGCGCTCCCCGGGGAAGATCAACGCCTCAATTCGCGCGGCGAGGTTCTCGGGGACCCTATCAAGGTGCGCGAGCGCGCTCGCCAGCTTCTTGTCACCGGGGAAATACGTCTCATTGACCGCGAACAGCACCTGGATCAGGTTATGGACGACCTGCTGGACGATGCCCGTGGTATAGATAACGTCCTGGCGTTCCACGGCGCTGCTGTAGTGGAAGTTGCTCGGCCAGAAGCGGGCAGCCTGTAGATGCGTCTGCACAATGGCCTCGCGCAGCTTCGGTGGATAGATCGCCACCACGGTCTTCCACCGGGCCAGAATGCCATCGCGATCATCGATCGGGATCATCACGCTCAGATCGGAGAGGGTGCAGTGATTGTAGAACCCGGTTGTCGTCCACGTCACCCACTCGCGTCTCACGATGCCGGCCTGAGATTCGGCGATGGTGCGCTCGATCAGCTCCGTGCTTCGCAGCCAGCATTCGACCCTGAGGCCCCGATGGTCGAAATCGGTGCCACACTGCACCAACGGACCATCACCACCCCAAGAAACGATGCGCTGGGCTCCCGGGCAGAGCTCCAGCACGCAGGACTCGCGCTCAGAGCTTGGCAGAGCATGTTCGGCAAACAAGTAGATATCGAGATCGGACTCCGCATCCGCAGCGCCCTTCGCGTGAGCGCCGCCCACGGCGATGCCATACGCCGCCCTCGTGAAGTGACGAACTGCGACCAGGACCTCGTCAACAACCAGTTGGATCTCGCTCGGGATCACCACTACCTCCAGTGCTACAGGCCAGAAAGGGAACTGCCACGCGCCTGGGTCTGAATCGATCAGGCCACCCACCGATCGCCCAAGCACCTGTACGTTGCCATCGCGCCTGCCCGTCCGACTGTCAGCGTCAGAGCGTTGTCGGCCGTCACAGCACGCACCTGCAGCGCTCCAAGCCGCACCTCGGGTGCAGCAGCCACGCCCGTTGGTGTCCCGGGCCCTGTTGCCCCGGCCTTCGTGACGATCAGCGCCGTTAACAGACGAAATGCAGGGGCTGCTGGGGCAACCAGTCGCACCAGATTCGCCGGCTCCAGATGCGAGTCGAGACCCTCAACGGTGGTCGTCACCGCACCTGGGCGCCGGTGTCCTCCATTCTGAGCAATCTTCGGCGCTAGGTTTCTGATGCCATGCCACCCTTCTCCACCACCACCACCTTGTTGAGCAACTGTGAATTCGGGACAAGGATCCGCTGTTCAGCTGTGTCCAGCGTCGTGTAGCGCATATCGATCTCCACCACGGTTCCCTGCTTTCCTGCTACCGCGATCACATCGCCGCGCTTGAACGGATCGTAGACCAATAGCAGCACGCCCGCCAGAGTGTTCGAGATTGCATCCTTGAGGGCGAAACCTATGGCAAAACCGACCAGACCGAGGCTGGCAATCAGGCCCATGACATCGATCCCGATCGTCCCCAGCCCGGTGACCACCCCAACCGAGAAAACGCCGATTCTCACGACCGTCTCTGACAGTTCCTGCACGTCAGGGTCCAGCTTGCGGGTCTCGAAGACTCGCCCCACAAGCCGCTCGGCCCCCTTCCCCAAGCGCCAGAAGACCACAACGATGACCATGCCCAGAATGAACCGAGGCACTAGCTGCACCGCCTGGATCAACAGCTCCTCGATCCCAAACAGCGCGTACAGATCAATCTCACCATCGCCCATAGCGACTCCTGTTGGTAGCTAATTCAGTACCGACACCAACGTATCATAGAATCGCGACCCGAGATGTCAATCCCCTGGAGGTGAGCGGAATGACACAGCGGACACTGCGTTTGGCAGTGTCCGCTGCTTCCATCAAGACTACGTCAGCTACCCCTGCGACTCAGCGCTCATACATCCAACCCCGCCTGAATCCTACCCAGCATCTCGGACTTTGCATCGACCGACCAGGACACCCCAGCCGTGATTGTGCGGAAGAAACGGCCAATCGCCCCGATCTCACTCCCCTCCCAGCAGGGATACAGATGCACGTGAAAATGCCACACATCCTGCCCCGCCGCGCGATCGCTGGACTGCGTCGTGAAGACCCCATCGCAGCCCAAACCGATCTTCATCGCCCGAGCAACTCTTGCGGCCAGTGACATCACCTCAGCCCCAGCCTCACCCGTCATCCCGTAGAGATCGCGGATGTGCGCCTTGGGAACGATAAGTGGATGGTTTTCCAGTGAAAGGAAAGCGATGGCGCCCTCATTCTGATCAATGATGTACGCCGGACCATCCCCGGCGATGATGCGGCAGAAAACACAGTCGGATGCGTGGTCCATACTACCTCCATGTGGAACGGTCTCCACGTCAGACGAGTGCCCGAGCTAGAGCGGGAGCGACTTCGATTTGATGCGTAACCCACCAAGACTGGAACCGCCAAAGCAAGCAGTACGCTGGCGACAACAATGGGTGCCTTCACGCGATGCCTCTGTGCAGTTGCGGTGTCTGACGGCCTCATTGTACTTGACGCTGTGAGGTTGCCTAGCGAGTGGCCACAACGGCGACAGACACTTCCTTGCACGCCGCTGACAGACATCTATACTAGCGGTGCGCAGAGTTCGGTGTCTTCAGTGAGACCTGGGGGACGGCCAGCCTGGGACCTGCCCGGAGAGGAACCGCAAAACCCAATGTCAACAGCCGGTTATTCCACCATCCTCATCACCGGCGTGAGCCGGGGTGCCGGCATCGGCGCAGGGATCGCGCGTGAATTCGCCCGCACCCGATCTGACATTTTCATCACCTACTACCGGCCCTACGATCAGGTGACAGGCCTCGCTGGTAGCCCGGACGAGCCACAACGGCTCCTGACAGAGCTTCGGGACCAGGGCTGCCGCGCCGAGGGTATGGAGATCGACTTGTCGGATCCCGACGCGCCGCGCAAGCTCTTCGACGCCGTCGAAGCCACATTGGGACCGGTGAGTGTGCTTGTCAACAATGCCACTTACTCGATGCCCGGCGGCATCGACACACTGACGGCCGAGCAACTCGACAGGACCTACGCCGTGAACCTTCGCGGAATGGCACTCCTGTGTGTCGAATTCGTGCGTCGCTACAAGCCGACCGCCGGTGACATCGCCCCGGGGAGAATCATCAACCTCTCCTCGGGTCAATCCGTCGGCGCAATGCCCGGCGAGTTGGCCTACGTCGCTACGAAGGGTGCCGTTGAGGCCTTCACCGTCAGCTTGAGCGCCGAAGTCGCATCACTGGGCATCACCGTCAACGCCATTGATCCCGGCATCACCGATACCGGATGGATACCGCCCGATCTCAAGGCCGAGTGGGAAAGAACTTCCCCGATGGGCCGGGTGGGAACCCCGGCCGATGCAGCCAAGTTGATCCGCTTTCTCGCCTCGCCGGAGGCAGGCTGGATCACCGGTCAGGTCATTCACTCCAGAGGCGGGATTTGAACAACCTATCCTAAGGACAACATCGCTCTCTTCTCTGCTTTCAGCTCGGCTCGGGGACGGGCGGAGGGGCTTGACTACACGAAGCCGCCCGTCGCCGGGCAACTTCAAGGGCCTGATTGAGCTCCTGACGCAATCTCTACTGCTCTCTTCGGCTGAATGGCGTGCTCTTTCCAATCAAAGGCTGCACCGCCAGGCTAAGCAGATACCCGACGCCTGAGACAAGGATGATGCTTGCGCCTGACGTAAGGTTCCACGCATACGAGATAAACAGCCCCAGAACCGTGAAGCACACCCCCAGCACAACTGCACCTGCCATCATCTTCTTCAAGTCCCGGAAGAAATGGCCCGCGACCGCCGCAGGCATCGTGAGCATCGCGATCACCATAATGAGGCCCACCACGCGCATCATCATCACCACTGTCAGCGCGATCATCGACAACAGCCCGATGTAAATGGTGTTGACGGGCACGTTGGCAACGGTAGCAAAGGTATCGTCAAAGGAAATCGCCACCAACTCCTTGTAGAACAGCGCCACGAGAGCCAGAATCACCACATCCAAGGCGAGCATGAGCCACAGTTCACCACGCTCAACAGCCAGGATGCTCCCAAAGAGGTAACTCATCAGATCAACTTTGTACCCCTCTGTCAAGTCGACGAAGATGATGCCGGTAGCCATCCCCAGGGCCCACAACACACCGATGATCGTGTCAGCCCGTTGGCTCGTCCGGCGCTGGATCAACCCCATCAGCACAGCCGCCCCAAGACTGAAAAGAATAGCCCCAGCCAAGGGCCATGCACCCGGACGGGGATCCTGAACGGCGGCACTCCCTGCGAACAACACCGGCAGCACCATATAGCGCACATAGTAGCCCAACCCAATGCCCCCGTAGGCTGTGTGTGCGATACCACCGCTGATAAAGACGATGCGTTTAATCACCACGAAGGTACCGATGACCCCACAAGCGATACTGACCAGCACCCCTGCCATCAGCGCATTGCGCATGAATGTGTACTGGAGTGCCTCTACCAGAGATCCGATCATACCTCGACCTCCTCGTGATGATGTTGATGCACTGCCATTGGCCCCGCCTCCCCATGCTGCGGAAAGACCCGGTGAGGAACACCGTGAGCCAACAGGTCGATAGGACACTGATACGCCAGCTCCAGCATCTCAGCGTCGAGTTCCTTGTCCTCGTGATAGAACAGGTGGCGGTTCAGGCATCCCACAGTCTTCACATAGGAGGCAATCGCGCCCATGTCGTGCGAGATCATCACAATCGTGACGTGGTCGTTCAGCTGGTGGAGGAGCTCGTAGATGTTGGTGCTCACTTTGGGATCAACGCTGGCAGTCGGCTCATCCAACAGCAGGATCTTAGGCTGCGTTGAGAGCGCTCGCGCGATGTAGACGCGCTGCCGCTGCCCACCAGACAGCTCACCGATGGGACGGTTGCGTAGATCGAGCATATCCACCTGCCGCAACGCTTCGGCGACGACCGCGTTGTCCTCGGCTGAGTAACGACGCAGCAGATGTCGCCTCCCCAGACGGCCCATCCGCGCCACATCCCACACACTGATCGGGAACTCACGGTCGAACGCCACAGTCTGCGGCACGTAGCCGATGTAACGTCGGCCCTCGTTGATCGGCAGTCCCATCACTTCGATCTCGCCGCGCATTGGGGGAAGCAGTCCCAGCAACACTTTGAGCAACGTCGTCTTGCCGCCGCCATTGGGGCCGATCAGACCGATGAAGTCCAGCTCGCGCACCGACATATTCACGTCTTCCAGCACCGATTCGTGGTCATACCCCGCCCATAGATGCCGGATCGAGATAACCTCTTGAGCTTCTTGCACTTGTTCCATGAATCTCTCCTCTGTCAGCGCCTCAGCACCTTGGCCACGTGGCGCCCCTGAGCCCCACGGAAACTGGCACGTCCACGACACTCACACCGCATTCGCCAGGACGCTAGGACGCCATGCCGCCAAGACGCCGGCACGCTATTCCGCCAACACCTCCGCGAAGATATCCGCCACCATCCGCAGGTTCTCCAACCAGTCATAGGCCAGAGGGCTGATCGGGAGCACTTCACCACCAATCTCCTCAGCGATCGTTTCCGCGTCTGCCGTGCTGAACTCGGGTTGTGCGAAGATCACGCGAATACCTTCCGCCCGCGCCTCCTCAATCAGCCCCGCCATCTCCTGAGCACTCGGCTCTTGACCGCCGATCTCAATGGCGATCTGCTCCATGCCGAAGTCCTCAGCAAAGTAGCCCCACGAAGGATGGAAAACCATGAACTTACCCTTCTCCACGCTCGCCAAGGTCCCTCGGATCTCCGTGATCAAACCATCGATGTCGTCGACGAAAGCATCGAGGTTGGTCCTGTAGGTTGCTGCGTGGTCGGGATCCAGCTCAGCCAGTGCTCCGTAGATCGTGCGGGCCTGGATCTTGACGAGCTCCGGTGACACCCAAACGTGAGGGTCCGGCGCCCCGACAGTCTCAGTCTCTTCTTCGCCTTCAGGATGGTTGTGCGTATCCATCGCGTGACGCTCAATGCCCACGATGGTATCCACAATCCGCATGTCGGGATTGGCCCCGGCAATCCTGTCCAACCACACGTGCTCAAAGGGCACCCCGACACTGAAGTATGCCGCCGAACGGCTCAGCGCCTTTAGCTGCGCGGGCTTGGGTTCATAAGTTGTCGGGTTGTCGCCGGGACCAACCATCACCGTCACAGCCACGTGCTCACCGCCGATCCGCTCGACAAAGTACTGCTGCGGCACCACACTTACCGTCACAACAAGCCTCCCATCCGCCGGGCTCGCCACCGGCTCAGCAGTGCAGCCGGTCATGACCAGAGCCATCGACATCGCGCCAAATGCCAGCGCCAGACTTGCATGCACTCTACTCCGCGCCATGCCCTCTCCTTAGTTGCTGTCACCCGTCAGAACCGCCAACTTGCGCCCCACCTGCCGGCTCGCAGGCACGCTGATGCCCGCAGCCGGCCCCAATCCACGAACGAGCGCATACCCTCAGCTCAAGAGCAACGCCAGACGGACACCTGCCCACTGAATGCCAGAAAACGCACTCTCCCCGGCTATGTCTAGCGGAGCGCGGCCTCTGCTCTCCGGCAGTCCGGACAGACGCCGCGTAACTCCAGCAGATGCTCAGTGATCGTGAAGCCGGACTCAGCACCTACCCCCTCGATCAGCGATTCCAGACCCCCACACGGGAACTCCAGAACACGATGGCACCGTTCACAGACCAGATAGTGTCCATCTGGCCCAGCGCTCGCGTACCGGTGACAGCGCTCCTCACTGTGCACACGCCGCACCACTCCCAACTCATCCAGCAGCTCCAACGTCCGATAGACCGTCACCAAACCAAGACGAGCGTAGAGCTCTCGCCCTTGGCTGTGAATCTCGTCAGGACTCAGCCCCTCGTCGTTCTCGAGCAACACCTGCACCACGGCAAGACGTGGCTTCGTCATCCTATGCCCGGCGCGGCGCAGTGCTCTCGCCATACCGCTCTCGCTCGATTCTGACATCACAACCCCTTATTGACACAAAGTTTCATTTAGACGCTCACAGTATAGCATTCACGGCGTCTGGGTCAAGGCACTCTGCCGGGTGCCGTAAGTCTCTCTCAGGAAACGCACTGGACGTCCCCAGCAGACCACGGGCGTGGCCCAGCGCGAACTCACGTCCGCCCTACACGTTTGAGGAGGATTCTGCCTGGGCTAGCTCAGGCCATCCGCCGCTCTGAGTCTCCATCGCCTTTCTCCAGAGTGAAGGCAGTACCCATGACAGCACTGGATTGCGTTCCTTGCCCTAGGTGCTATACTGCCGGAACCAGTAGCTAAACTACAATGAACAAACTGCGCCCGTTCAGCATACTCGTCTACGTCCTTGCCAACGCCATTGGCGTTCTGGCATTGGTTATCCCGTTCGTCGCTCCTGCACTGCAAACGTCGCAGACACAGGGCTCACCGCTCTTCCTCGCACTGATGATTGCCCTGTGCTTCATCGCTCTGTTGCTCGAAGCACAAGGCGGGGCCGCCACTGCCAAGTTCATGGCCCTCCTCGGCGTGCTCGTCGCCATCAACAGCGTGCTGCGCTTCATCGAGGTCGCCATTCCTGGTCCTGGCGGGTTCAGCCCCATCTTCTTCCTCATCATTCTGGCGGGCTACGTCTACGGTACACAGTTCGGCTTTCTGATGGGAGCCCTGACGCTCCTGATTTCCGCGCTGACCACCGGCGGGATCGGACCGTGGCTGCCGGCGCAGATGCTCACAGCCAGCTGGGTCGGCCTCAGCGCCGGCGCAGTTCGCATCCTTACGGCGAAACTCAACCTGAGTGAACCAGTTGAGATCAGCATACTCACCGTTCTCGGTGTCCTCTGGGGATTCCTCTACGGCATCTTCATCAACCTGTGGTTTTGGCCCTTTGTCGTCGGCCCTGCAGCGCAACCTGCGGGGGCCGATGCTTCAATCTGGCCGTTGATCCAACGCTACACGGCCTACTATCTCGCCACTTCCCTTGTCTGGGATCTCGCGCGAGCCCTTGGCAACGCGATCATGATGGCATCGTTTGGACGCCCCACACTGCGCGCCCTGCGCCGCTTTCGACACCGATTCGCCTTCACTTACACGGTCACACCCGAGCCCGCGGATACCGCAACACAGGTTCTGTAACACAGGCAGCGGCGCGTGCGCCCGTTGCGCTGGCAGTCCGGACCGAAGCCGACGCCACCTTTTGGCTCTGCCTCACTCACCAGAATAGGAAGTGCACCATGACCTACAAGACACCTGTAATCCTGGACACCGACATCGGCGGTGACATAGACGACACCTGGGCTTTGGCAATGCTGCTGAAGTCTCCGGAATTGGATCTTAAGTTGGTCCTGACCGACACCGGCAATACAACATACCGCGCCCAAGTGGCCGCCAAACTACTTGAAATCGCGGGACGCACCGATGTGCCGGTCGCGGTCGGCATCCACCAAAGCGATGAGTGCGGCCCTCAGGCCCCCTGGGTCGAGGGCTACGACCTGGATACCTACCCCGGCACTGTGAGAAGAGACGGCGTGCAGGCGCTGATCGACACGATTATGACGTCACCTGAGCCGGTGACACTGATCGCCATCGGGCCGGTGCCCAACATCGCTGCTGCCCTTGAGCAAGAGCCACGAATTGCCGGCAACGCTCGGTTTGTCGGAATGCACGGCAGTGTGCGCCTCGGGTACGGTGGCGCCCCGGAGATCAGCGCGGAGTGGAATGTGGTAGCCGATGCCGCGGCCTGCCGTGCAGCCTTCGCGGCCCCGTGGGACGTGACCATCACGCCACTCGATACCTGCGGCCTTGTGCGGCTCACCGGTGAGGCCTATGTCCGCGTACGTGACTGCACCGATCCGCTGGTCCAGGCCGTGATCGAGAACTACCGCGTCTGGGCATCTCGCACAGAAGGGGCACAACCAGATGCGGAGTCAGCCAGCTCCACGCTCTTCGACACGGTCGCCGTCTACCTGGCTTTCTCCGAGGAGTGGTGTGTTATGGAGGATCTCGGGCTGCGCGTCACCGATGACGGGTACACACTCCTCGACCAGAGTGCAAAGCCCATCCGCTGCGCCACGGCGTGGCGGGATCTGCCGTCATTCGAGAAATTCCTGGCAGCCCGACTGACAGAGTGAGCCTGATACCGACGCTCCCTGTCTGACCTGAGTGGTCAGACAGGGAGCGTTGCATTGCACAAGCATAGTGACTAACCGGCGTTTGGTTCGTCGAGCTGCTGTTTGCGTCCCCCTGCCTGCGCCCGCGCACCTGCATCCCAGATCTCAATCATCTGGCGTCCCATCGCACGCCATTGCGTGACAAAAGTTGCCTCATCTTGATAGCTGAAGGCTACACCATCTGCTGACGCGGGATCGACAAACGCGAAGCCCTCATCAGGGTCCCAAGCATAGAGCACTTTGTAGTGACTCCAGCCGGCGTACTTCCCATCGACAAAGCGCAGTGGTTCGCCCACGATCACAATCGTTGGCCGCCCGCGATTCAGATTCGCATAGAGGTCACGCAGCGCTGCCATCGGGCGCCACCGCACCTTGAAACCCTGACGCCGCAACACACCGGCCACGCCCCACGGAAAGGTAGCCCATCCCTTGATCCGGGCCGGGATGAGCGAGCCTCTAAGTGCCAGTGACCCCTCCATCTCGCGGGCCAACACGTCACCGTCGACGGCGTCGCGATCCAGGAGTCCGTTTGTGACAATCATAGCGCAGTAGGGGCCACAGTCATTGGAACTCCCCTGATGCCTGTGCCACTGCGGCAGCGGCTGCGATAGTTGCTTCTTCCAGACCTTGCCCTTCGGCTTGAAGCTGATCTTCTGCTTCTCCATCAGACCTCCTCATCTCCCGTTCACGCAACCATCTTGCCCGGACAACAGCCAGGTGCTATCACATTGAACAAACGATGGGACGCCAGGACACACACCAAGCGGTACGGCGATCCCCTGGCCATAGAGATATCTAACTCCTGCGCTACAAGCAAGAAGCCATCGACACCTTGGTGATCAAAAGCACGACCGGAAATACGCTTCCAGTCCGGCACGAGATACGTCACGCACAGAACTCAAGTACAGCCACCGTGATAGACCTCGGCGACCCATGTCTGATCGGTAATCGGCGGACGTATGTAACCTGTGTCCGGCTGGCGCGGAGGCAGTTCCAGAGACTCCGGCGTCAGCTCCTGGTAGGGTATCAGACTCAGCAGGTGGGCGATGCAGTTAAGTCGAGCGTGTCGCTTGACGTCGGCGTTGACGACGTACCATGGCGCCTGCCGGATGTCGGTGTACTTGAACATCTCGTCCTTGGCCTTGGAATAGTCAATCCACCGAGTTCGCGCTTCCATATCCATCGCGCTCAATTTCCACCGTTTCGTCGGGTCATCAATGCGGGCCTGGAAACGACGCTCCTGCTCCAAGTCACTGACCGAAAACCAGTACTTGATCAACCTGATTCCAGAGCGCACCAACATACGTTCGAATTCGGGGCACGAACGCAGAAACTCATAGTATTCCTCTTCGGTGCAGAATCCCATCACGCGCTCAACGCCTGCACGATTGTACCAGCTGCGATCAAAACAGACGATCTCGCCGGCAGCCGGCAAGTGGGCCACATATCGCTGGAAATACCACCGGGACTTCTCACGCTCTGTGGGCACGCCCAGAGCAACAACGCGGGCGTACCGCGGATTGAGGGGTGCCATGATGCGCTTGATAGCCCCGCCCTTGCCTGCAGCATCGCGGCCCTCAAAGATGACCACAACCTTCATCCCTTGGAGCCTGATCCACTCCTGCATCTTGGCCAACTCAATGGAGAGCCGCCGCAATTCTCGCTCGTAGACCAGACGCCGCACCTTATCAGGGCGCCTCTGGCGAACAGCTTCCGAGGCAAAAATAGGAACCGCCGGCTCACCGTTGCAGTCAACGATCACACCTTCTGGCGTTGATGCGTACGGCTTGGCACGTGGTTGCTTGTCAGGGGACTTGGACGAACGCCCTTTCTTGCTTGCCATCACTACCTCCTGCAGGCTGCGAAACCGGGAACACAAAGGACAGTCGTCCACGTCACACCGAGGTCAGTGGGAGAGCGATGGACCCCGGTCGATGATCGGCGCGGAGCCCTTCAGTTACCGACGCAGAGCTCCGCCGAGGCGATGCTTACATTATACACGTGCTAAGGCATGGAGCGCAAGACGGTGGCGAGCACTCGCAGGAGATCACAAGATCAGGCCGCAAGGTTTCAAGTCGCCTCCAAGTCCCGCTTCTCACTCAGACTCAATCCCTATCCAGCCTACATCCCGGGCAAGATTCGCCGTCCACTGCCCCGAACGCCCCAATGAGCGACGACCAGAGTTGACCGTCGCCAGAGCGTTTCCGGTGGGCATTGGGTCGGCAAATCTCTGCAGCAGCAGAGCCATTCGGAGGCGACATCGATCTACTCTCCGGACTCAGGTGACGCCAGGAAAATCGGATTGGTCACAGCCAGCATCTCTCCATCCGCCGCCCTGATCTCCACGACTACCCATGTTGCCTCGTCCGGACTCATATTCCACTGCTCCTCACCGCGTACCTGTGCCGGCCATACGTTCAGCAGTCTGCCATCCACAATGACCCGGACCTCCGCATCCCTCGGACAGGCGTCCCAGAGGACAGAGAACGTCGCAGACCTCACCACGGTGTCACCAACCATCCAACGCCCGCCATCCACTCCGACCGCCTCCAACAGGAGTTCCGGTCCGCTGCTCAGGTACAAATGCCCAACTCGGATTGCGTCCAGAAGCGCACGCTCGGAGAGTGACGCCGCATAGACCACGTTGAACCCCGGTCGTGGGTCGCTGCCCTCTGGCGCAGGTCCGTGCGCGTCCGTGCCGGCGGTGGCCACCATACGCAACCCCTGGTTGAGCCAGTCATAGAACAACAGCAACGCGAACTCATTGTTGGAGTCACCGTTCCAGGGACCGTTCCATATCTCGACAGCTCTCGCATTCCCAGGCATCATATCGCCGAATCGCCACGAGCAGCCGGTACAGCCCGGATCGCCATCCGCCTGTGGATGCGCAATGACGAAGAGCTGACCGCCGGCATACATCTCTTCAGCAACCTCCGCCATCTCGCCTGTAAGCGGGCGCAGCCGCCAGTCCACCCATTCACGAGTTCCCAGGCACAACGCGTGCCCCCAGAAAGTCGTCAGCTCCATTCCACCAGCCGTCAACAGATCCGCTGAGATGGCGGCGTCCATCTCAACAAGCCCAGAGACCGTATTGTGATCGGTCAAAAACACAAAGTCAAGATTGTAGGACCGAGCAAGGCGAACGAGATCCGGCACGGTGAACGCCGCGGCATCAGAGTGGCACGTGTGCGCGTGAAGATCGCCACGATACCAGCCCGCGGCCTCGCGTGCCACACGGCCAACCATCGCCTTCCTCCCTCCCACTACAACAGAGGGGTGCACAGCGGGTTCTTCCGCAGCAGATCCGGCGACAACACTCAGTGAATAACGCAGGGGTTCACCCGGCATGATCATGTGGGTATCGATCTGTATGATCCACTCGCCGGCAGACAGCGGCCCGGCCAGATATCCTTCTGTCGC
>CAZEXX010000038.1:0-14417 GCA_964516885.1 uncultured Anaerolineales bacterium
AATGATGAGCAATGCGTGATGAACGCGGAAGGTGCTAAGTTCGACCCTGTTTTCCGTTCTCCTCCCCATATTCATCATTCACCATTCCTAATTGACTGTTCGCCTGCGGTTCGCGGTCCTCAAAATACGCCGAGAGGAACCCGAGCGCTGAAAAGCCCGGCTTGAGGCGAATTTGGTCGAGATTATGGGTGGTCTCGTATCGCAGCCACCCGCGGTCGTGAAGCCCCTCGATCTGCGCGCGGAATGAAGCAGCATCCAGGCCGAAGACCACAGCCGGAGAACCCGGCGCGATTGCCATCTCACCGACCTGGGAGAGGTTGCTGCCTGCTGCGGAGCAAAAGTCATAGATCATCGCGCAGAAAACAGCAGGGACGAACCGTGCATAGCGGCGGCGGTAAAGCCGTTCGTCGGACGATCGTTGCAGGAGTTCCAGTCGGCTGAAGTTGCCCTCAAGATAGGCGTCGACAATGAACTGGACCTCTTGAGATACGTGCGTTCCGATGGTTCTTTCGGCGTAATGTCCCCTGAGCGTTTCCTCGAAATGGGCTTGCCATGCAAGCTGCGTCATCGCCGATTCCTCTGCCAAAAGATGATTGAAGGCCTCAAACCAGATCAGGTTTCTGTATGACCCCGCGCCCCTGTAATGACACCATTCAAGTGTGCCCTGTTGTTCGACAAAAATGTCATGCTCAGCCACGAGCAATCCGACCGGTGTGAGGGTCTGATCACGCGATCGAATCAGACCCACTGCAGCGCCCACGCTGATCAGACTCTCTACATGGTTGCTGGGGAGGCCGGTCTCCTCGACCAGCATCCGGCGACTGATCTTTGCCCTCTCGCGGTTCTCGTACAGCAGGCTCAGGATATGCGAGAAGTGGTTGAATTCCAGTAGGTGGCTTCGGCTGACCTGGAGCTTGCGTCGCGGGCTCGTTTTCGCCGTGGGGAGATCACCTGAAGTGTCCAACGAGGGCTGAGGCACCGTAGGCATGTCCACCGTTACAGAATCCACCGCAGTATCACGCCCGACGAGCGCCTCTGCGATCGGACTTGCAGCGTCTCCCGGCGCCTGCGGTTCCCCGCCCCCGGCATCGGAATCCGATGGCGCCACGGGTTCGCCATCGGGCAGGCTCTCGAAGAAGGATGGCTGGGTGGCGCCGACACTAACTGGGGGGACCTGTTGGGGCGCAGGGGATGGGGACCTTGACCGGATATGATCGACCGCTTTGAGCAGAGCGATGGACGCCGGCCCCACGCCTTTCACAGCGCGAAGTTCGTCTTGAGAGGCAGAGAGGACTTGAGACAGGCTGCCAAAACGCCGAATGAGCTCGTCGGCGAGCGGCCTCACATCCTTGCGCAAGATGGAAAAGGCAAGGAGCAGTTCCAGCACTACTTCATCAGAGCGTGCCGCCGCCCCGCCTGCCAGAAAGCGCTCTCTGAGCCTCCGCCTGTGTCCCGCGTTTCCTCTTCCTGTCATAATGACGCTACCATGTTTGCCAATCTATTTTACTGAGGGCTAGTGTATACCATAAGCCAAATGCGGGCAAATCCGGATACCCAGCGCACCCATGCAGGCGTTCGCGTTTTTTTTGGAGCGTGGATGAGTAGGGGCGAGGCATTCCCCGAAACTGCGCCGGATTCGCTATGCCCCTCGCACGCGGCGTCACGCTGCGGGACAGATCCGGCTCACAGGAATGCCTCGCCCCTACGCCGGATTTGTGAAGATTCGTGAGGATTCGTGGTTACTCACTCCAAGCCATCCTTGGGTTGAAAATTCACACGAAAGGTTTTGATCTCGAAGGGGCCGATGGGAAAATCGAACCCGGCAGCTTGTGTGGGCCATTCGTCCCCATTCTCCTCGACGTGGTTGCACGCGATCACCCGCTCCAACGGTAAGGGCGTGTGCACGCGCACCGGGCCTCGCCCGCCGTGGGGCTCGTACAGGCGGAGGATGTATCCATCGCCATCCTCTGCCGGCTTGACAGTCTCCAACAGGGCCGGGCCCTCAACTTTGAAGGTGGCGTGTTCATCCGGTGAATCCGTGCGCCGGCCGGTACCAGGCGTGCAGACAATGGGTACGTTCAGTTCCCATGCCCGCCGTACCGTTTCCGCCGTGACCCAGTCGCCGGCGTGGGGGAATAATGCATACGTGAACTCGTGGGCGCCCCGGTCGGCGTCCGGGTCGGGCGATTCGGGGCCCCGCAGCAAGGTCAGCCGGAGGGTGTTCCCTTTCACGTCGTACCCGTACTTACAATCATTCAGCAGGCTGACGCCATAGCCCGCCTCCGACAGATCGGCCCAGCGATGGCCGCATACCTCGAATTTCTCCTGGTCCCAGGATGAGTTTCGATGCGTGGGACGCTCAATCGCGCCGAATTGGATCTCAAACGTCCCCCGCATGGCCCTCACCGCGAGGGGAAAGGCGGCTTTTAGCATCACCTGTCGTTCCTGCCAGTCGACGCGAGTGACAAAGTCGATGCGCGGCAGGGTGTCGTACAGGATGATGTCCTGTTCCAGGTGACTCTCGCGATAGTGGCGTGATACGCGCACCACAGCTCGCACCGGGCCCGTCTCGACGACCGTGATCTCTGTCCCGGGATCCCACGCGTATTCCCGCTTCTCAAACGTGGCGTGCACGTTCCACGCCGCCTCTCGCTCAGGGCCATCCTGGAAGAGCTGGAGGCGGTTGGCGGTCTCACCCGGCGCGATCACATCTCGCTCGTGTCTCTTGTCCCACAGGCGCTCGATCGTACCTTCTGCGGTCAGTTTGAGACTAAAGAAGCGATTTTCCAGCCGTCGCTCCGTGGCCTCCAGGCTGTGTTTCGGAGTCCGTGTCGCCGGGCGTACTGAGAGCGCCGCGTGGCCCATCGACGGCACGTGATCCAGAGCGAAAGCGATCTCGATCTGGCCATCGCGATGGGCGATGGTCTGGGCGGGTGTACTCCCACCGCCCGGCTGGATGATCTCGACGTCGCCGCCTGGATCAGGAATGACAGCTCGGGCGACGTCTGTGCGCGCCCACGCGAGGCTGTTGAAAGCAACCAGGTCACCCGGGCCGTCCACCTGTTCCACCAGGATGTTCAGTGCGTCATCACGAACCCGCCGGCCGATCTGCTCGATGCGGGCATAATCCTCGGCCGCTTCCTGGTACACCTGGCCGATAGAACTGCCCGGCAGGATGTCGTGAAATTGGAGCAGCAGCAGGTTGGACCACGCCGACCGCAGGGCGTTCAGATCGATCTCCCCTCCCAACAGGTTGGCCAGCGAGCCGAATATCTCGGCCTCGCGGAGGAGTAACTCGTTCTTTCGATTGGCACGCTTGGCCTCGCCGTGAGTGGTGTATGTGCCCCGATGGGTCTCCAGGTAGAGCTCTCCCACCCAGACGGACAGGTCCGGAGCGGTGGAGAGAACGTCGTCAAAGTAGGCCTCTTCTCCGCCCTGCCGGCAGACCGGCGCGCCGGGAAAGTCTCGGGCTCGAGCTGCGAACTCGAGCATCTCCTCCGTCGGTCCACCGCCGCCGTCGCCGTAACCGAAGGGTAACAGGAGTTCCGGGTATCGATCCTTCTCCTGAAAGTTGTCCCAGGCTGAGCGCAGCTGTTCGGGGGTGGGTTGGCCGTTGTAGTAGTGCATCAGGCGCGGGATGTGCGCCAGGACGCGGGTGCCATCTATCCCCTCCCACCAGAAGAGGTGGTGAGGAAAGGGGTTGCGGGCCTGCCAGTGGAGCTTGCAGGTGAAGAAACTCGCCAATCCACACCCCTTCAGCAGCCCCGGAAGCGATGCCGGATATCCGAACACGTCCGGCAGCCAGCAGGTGCGGGGACGGACGCCGAACTCGTCGCGAAAGAAGGCCAGGCCGTATAATATCTGCCGGATCAGGGATTCGCCCGAGGGGACGTTGCAATCCGGTTCGACCCACATTCCCCCGGTGCACTCCCAGCGCCCTTTCCGGATCCAACCCTTGATCTCCTGATAGAGGGCCGGAAAGTACTCCCGCGTGTAGGCGTACAGCTGGGGCTGGCTGCACGAGAAGTGATAGTCTGGATACCGTTCGAGCAGCCGGCAGGCGGTGGAGAAAGTTCGCTCGCACTTTCGGACCGTCTCCCTGAGTGGCCAGAGCCAGGCCACGTCGATGTGCGAGTGACCGGTGAGAAAGACGCGCCCAGCCTCCGGATCCGGGGCAATGGCATTCACCCGTCTCTGTAATCCTTGACGCGCGGCGGCCAGGTCCCGGCGGTAGTGCTCGACGGGGGCCGTCAGATCGATAGACAACAGTGCTTCCTCCAACGCCGCGTGGAGTAGCTTCTGGCGTCGCTCGTCCGGCGCGTGCAAGCCAGCCTCCCAGGTGAACGAGAGGTCATAGAAGGCGGCCAGGACGTCCGGATCCACCTGTATGAGGGCGACTTCGCGCAGCCGCGAGTTGTCCCGCTGCAGTGTGGGACGGTTGGGCGGCGTCCCCAGGCACGCAAACTCGATCTCCAGGTCGAGTTTGCCGGACTTGGGGATGGGGGATCGCGTGTGATTGGCGTCTATGCCGGCGTGAGGCCGCCCGTCGATCCTGAGGACCCCTTCCAGGTTGACAATGTCAAACTCCAGGAAGAGGTCTGCAGTGGTCTTTCCCGGCGGCGTCTCCATCCGGGTGCGCAGGAAGAGGGTCTTTCCGGGGGGCCAGATGGCATTCTCGGCCATCCTCTCCCAGTCGGCGTCGTACTGGTATTCACCTGGAGCCAGGTGGTCGGCTGTGCGGGCTTCCCATGGGCCGATGCTCCAGCGGCGCACCGTCGCGCTCCGGCGGATGTGATCGAGCTTGGCTTTGATGATTCGTTCGTCCATAGAGCTTCTCCTTCTCTCGTGACTCACTCGGTCTTGATGGTGGTGAAGGTGGTGCGGGAATCGAAGGGCGGTGCCATCGGTTCGCTTTCAGAATAGTCGGTCACCTGTTGCCACTGTGGCCCACGGAACCGTTCTGCGGTCTCGACGATCTCCTTCACTTGCTGCGGAATAAGGGATAGGGGCTGCCACAAGTGAAGCCACGATTACGGATGAAGTACGGCGAACCGATGTTCGCGATGCCGTTGGCCGGCACTGATTATATGGCTGTCCATCTCACCCGTCAAAGGTTTGTGCGAGCGTGTCGCACCCTTCTCCCGCTCCCAACTTCGTATTCATAGGGGGCACCCAAGAGGGGACAAAGGGACGCGGTCCTGGGCAGACGCAGAGAACGGATCAGACTGCCTGATGCCGGGCCTCAGACCGATGAAGAGAGCAGGGGCGAGGCATTCCTGTTAGCCGGATCTGTCCCGCAACGTGACTCCGCATGCGAGGGGTATAGCGAACCCGGCGTAGTTCCGGGGAATGCCTCGCCCCTACGCCGGATTCGCGAAGATTCGTGAGGATTCGTGGTTAGAACATCCCGCTGCCGGCGCGCAATCTATGGGGCGTGTCTGCTGATCTTCGACGATTGCCCGCTGATCGTGCACTTCATCGATGGGCGGTGGCTCAGAAGCAGTCAGATCTGACGACAGATCACGTGGTCCGGCTGATCCGCCTGATCACCTCATCGGCACTTGCTTCCACCGGTTTGTCCGTGACATCCACAATGTGGAACCCACCACGTCGGCATACCCTGAGAGCAAGGCGAATCTCTTCCTCGATCTGGGCCGGGTGAGCATAGGCAGATCGTGCCGGCATCCCAAGTAGTCTGGACCTTTGGCGGCGAAATGTCAGTAGACGATCCAGGTCGATGGTCAGGCCGATTACGCGCGAACGATCGAGTCGAAAGAGTTCGGGAGGCGTAGGAATTACCGGGACGATGGGCAGGTTAGCGGCTTTCCAGCCGAGTACCGATAAATAGACGCTGAGAGGCGTCTTCCCCGTGCGGGAGACACCGACCAAGAGAACGTCAGCTGCGGGCCAGTCTTGACGGTTTCGCCCATCATCATGTGCCAGTGTGTAATCAATGGCCGCGATGCGCTCAAAGTAGGTATGCTGGAGGTGGCGATAGAAGCCGGGTTGTCCGAGAGGGGCCTGCCCGAGAACATCTGTGAGACGGTCGAGTAACGGTCCCATCAGGTCAATGGTCGGTACGCCACGTTCTTGCGCTAAGTCGATCAGCTTATGTCGCAGATTGGTGTCGACCAGCGTATGGACAAGTGTGCCGCCCACTTCTTCGGCCTGAGCGATAGCATCTTCGATCTGTGCAGGTCGGCGGACATTTGGGACAACTACGACAGGGACCGTGATGTCCTGAAACTGTGCCAGGACGGTGTTGACCACCTGTTCGCCGCTCGTTCCGACGCCGCCGGAGACGATGAAAATAGGGGGCGGAGGAGACTGTCGTTTTTCTGTTGGCACAGGTCCTCACTCCTTCAGCGCCTGCATTGAGGCGCTGATTTCAGCTTCGCTAATCAGACCGGTATCCTCAGTTCTACTCCGCTCCTTGCCCCAAGAACATAGGTCGGAACTTATATCCATACGTGATCGTGCCCTCATCGCCTTGCGCGCGGATGCGGCGGGTGACCATCTCCACCGGCATGCCGATCTCGATGTCCGCGGTGGCGACGTCGGTGAGCTGCGCGGTGATCATGGGGCCCTCTTCCAGCTTGATGATCGCGACGGTATAGGGCACGTAGACCTCGAAGCCCTGCGGGGCGGCGCGGACGGTGCTGTAGGTGTAGACTTCGCCGCGACCGCTCAGGGCGTGGGGCGTCTTCGCCGGCTTCTTGCAGGCCGGGCAGATATCCCGCGGCGGGAAGATTATCTCCCCGCAGTGGTCACAACGTTCTCCCTCCAGGCGGTAACGTTGTCCGCGCAGTCGCCAATCGTCTGCAACTTTGGTGGTCATAGGTCTTTCTCCTTACGTAATGACTGATCTGAAAGGGCTCGCGCAAAGGCGCGAAGCCGCAAAGAAATCAAGATCGGCTCTGTGTTTCTAGAGCCAAACGTGGTTGCCGTGCTGGAACGCATCCCTCAACTCATCGTCTCAAAGATATGGGTGATGACCGTGGCGCCACTGCCGCCGACATTCTGCGTCATGCCCAGCCGGGCGCCGGGAATCTGGTTCGCCCCGGCTAATCCCCGCAGCTGCATCACGGCTTCCACCACCTGGTAGATGCCGGTAGCCCCGACCGGATGTCCGCGGGCCTTGAGTCCGCCCATCGTGGCCATCGGGACGCGCCCTTTGAGGCTGATCTCATTATCCAATGCCAGCTGCACGCCCTTGCCGCGTTCGGCGAAGCCCGCGGCCTCCAAGCTCAGGGCCGCCATAATGGTGAAGGCGTCGTGAAGCTCGAAGAAGTCCAGATCCTCCGGCTTGATCCCGGCCTGCGCATAGGCTTTCTGCGATGAGATGCGGGCGGCACTCAGGGCCAGGGGGTCTTTGCGGTCGTGCACGGCCAGGGGCGCCATCCCCACGGCCGATGCCTTGATCTTGACCGGGGCCGGGCTCAGTGCGCGCGCGAAGTCCGCCGGTGCCAACACAACAGCAGCGGCGCCATCGCAGACCGGCGACGCGTCCATCAATCCGACCGGTGTGGCAATGATTGGGGACCGCGCGTACATCTCGGCTGATATGGGCCTCTGGAACATGGCGAAAGGGTTGTTGGCACCGTTGGCGTGCGCCGTGATGGCGAAGTTGGCGAAATCTTCCCGCTTCCATCCGTAGTCGTACATGTAGCGCTGCATCAACAGCGCGTTCAGGGCCACGAACGAAATGCCCTGGCTGACCTCATACTCCGCATCCGCCGCAGCGGCTAGTGCAGCCGTGGTCTCTTGCCCTGAGGTGTCGGTCATCTTTTCGACGCCCAGCACGAGCACTAGGTCCAGCAAACCACTGGCGACTGCCATATATCCGACGCGCAGCGCAGCAGACCCCGACGCGCAGGCGGCTTCTACCTTGAAGGCCTCCGCATTATCGAGTCCCATAAAGTCCACGGCGAGTGCGCCGAGGTGTGATTGTCCGGCGATCTCGCCCGAGAGCATGTTGCCCACATAGAGTGCGTCAACGGCCTCAATATTGGCATCTCTCATCGCACTTAGACCGGCCTCTAACATCAGATGCCGGATGCCTGTGGTCCAGTGCTCGTCGACCGGGATCTCTCCCGTGCCGATAATGGCTACATCGCGCATAGACGCTCTCCTCGTGAGCCTCGCGGGTGTGCTGTAGCGATCTTGTCCGCGCTCTCGAAAATCGTGCTGACGGCGAATCCTCGCGGGCGGGAATCAAAGATCTGTGGAGATTCGTGAAGATTCGTGGTTCCTCTCCCTTTTCTCATGACATCATCAGCTTGCCGCGGTACCGCGTGTAGATGGCGTAGTCGATCTCTTGGCGGCGGTTGATGTAATCCCGGACTTTGGGTGCCTTGTCGCGCCGGGCGTCGATCCGGTCGGTGACCTCCCAGGCGAAGGCATCTGAGCCCGCGCCGGAGCCGAAGCTCACCAGCAGAATTCGGTCGCCGGGCTTGGCGATGTCCAACACGGCAGAGAATCCCGTCAGGGCTGCCCCGGCATACGTGTTGCCGATCAGATTGCTGAGCATGCCGGCCTCGATCTGAGACTGGCTGAACCCCAATCGTTTGGCGACGCGCGCCGGGAATTTGACGTTGGGCTGGTGGAAGACGGCGTACTGGAAATCATTCGCAGCCATTCCCAGGCCCTCCATCAGAGTGGTGGCCGAGCTCTGGATATGGTGGAAGTACGCCGGCTCGCCGGTGAACCGGCCGCCGTGGCTGGGATAGTGCTGGTGGGCGCGGCGCCAGAAATCCGGTGTGTCCGTGGCGTACGAAAGCGAGCCCAGACAGGAGGCCACTGCCCGCTCTGCCGGCCCGACGACAAAGGCCGTGCCGCCGCTGGCAGCGGTGTACTCCAGTACGTCCCCAGGACGCCCCTGTGCCGTGTCCGCGCCTATGGCCATCGCATACTCGCCCATGCCGGAGCCCACGATTCCCATTGCCGATTGGAGCGCCTCGGAGCCGGCCTTGCAGGCGAACTCGATGTCAGCGGCCAGCAGATAGGGCGTCGCGCCCAGGGCTTCTGCGACGAGCGTGGACGAAGGCTTCACCGCATAGGGGTGCGACTCACTGCCCACCCAGATGGCCCGTAGTTCGCAGGCCTCAATCCCGGCACGGCTGACGGCATTCCGCGCAGCTTCAATCGCGATGGTCACGGTGTCTTCATCAAGGCCCGCGACAGCCTTTTCCTTAACCGGGCCACGTCCACCGCCAGACCAAACCCTGGCGATCTCCGTGCTGGGCAAGCGATACATAGGGATGTAGGTGCCGTACCCCACGATGCCCACCGGGCGTCCGGGTTTCATGATAGGGCTATCACTCACAGAGTTTTCCAATCTCGTTTCCTTGGGATCCGGCATAGCCGGCAGAATTTCAACCGCGAATCTTCGCCAATCTTCGCGAAATCAGGGAAGATCAGTGAGAATTGGTGCAGATTCGTGGTTGGCAGCCGGCTTCTGGTTAATTTGCCCATAATAGACGAAAGAGTCTTTCTATTCTGTCAGCAACGACTCGGCGTAGTCGATGCGGATCGTCTGGTGGCCAATCATCGCCCGAGCGATGCGCTCAATCTCCTGCCCCTGCGCCCCGGCAGCCATTGCTACCTGGCGCGCGTGGAGGCTCATATGTCCTCTTTGGATGCCTTCGGTGGCCAAGGCGCGAATGGCCGCCAGATTCTGGGCCAAGCCGACGCTGACGACAATCTCGGACAGCTCCCTTGCGCTGCTCACATTGAGCAGTCTGAGCGCGACGCGGGCGGTTGGATGGACCCGGGTGGCACCCCCGATTGTGCCCAGCGCCATCGGTAGCTCCAACGTTCCGACCAGATTACCTCGGCCATCCCGACGCCACGTGCTGAGGGTCGTGTACCGTCCCTCGCGCGCGGCGTAGGCGTGGGCCCCAGCCTCGATGGCGCGCCAGTCGTTGCCCGTCGCCAGGGTCACGGCATCAATGCCGTTCATGATTCCCTTGTTGTGGGTCGTCGCACGGTAGGGGTCGGCGGCCGCGAAGGCCCAGGCGAGCTCAATCCCTTCGGCGACCTGCTCTCCGGAGAAGTCGCCAAAGGCAAGGGCTTCTTCCGGTATGACGGCGCGTGCCCGTGCCAGACGTTGATCTGCCAGGTTGGTGAGTATTCTCAGGTATGCCTGTCCGTCCGTGATGGTCGCGAGGGCCGGTGCCAGCCGCTCGCATGCCGTATTCACGGCATTGGCGCCCATGGCATCCCGAACGTCGAAGTGCAGGTGCACGATGAGCATCGGCCCTTTGGGCGTCTCCAGGACGCGTGCCCGGATGTCGCGGGCCCCGCCGCCCAGGCGAACCAGAACGGGGTCGACGTCGTTGGCGAGCTGCATGAGCTTGTCTTTGTGCGCCAGCACCTGGTTGCGGGCCGCGGCGACATCGCTCAAGCCCACAAGCTGGATCTGCCCGATCATGACCGGATCATCGGTCTCTGCCTTGAACCCGCCACCGGCCCGCACCAGCTTGGCTGCCAAGGAAGCGCCCGCAATCACGGACGGCTCCTCGATGACCATGGGCACCAAGACATCCTTGCCATTGATCCTGAAATTCGTCGCTATGCCCAGCGGCAGCGCATACAGGCCAACTGTGTTCTCCGTCATGTGGCCGGCTTGTTCCAAACTCAGGCCCATGCCTTCACCCAGAACGCGTGCCTCCTCATCCGACAGTGCTATCTGTTGCTGAATGAGGTCCAAACGCGTCTCAAGGGGGAGCTTGTAGAATCCGGCTAGGCGTGAATTGACGTTAGCTGACATTATGGGCCTCTTACCTCCTTCTCAACGAGTACATCATAGCATAGGCGCTCTCTCAAAAGCTATCAGGTCGCATTTTCTTACTGATTTCATACCAGGCCTGGCGCTTTTGGTGTGAGGACGCTCTGTTCACCTTGCTTTCTTTTCAGTTTGGGATATTCTGCAACGGACCATCTCCTTTGAAATGAGCAATCAACTAACACTAGTAAAGGGCTTACGTTACCGGTGCTAAGGGAACTGCACATCGAAGACTTCGCCATTATCGATGAACTCCATCTTGCCTTGGAGCCGGGATTCAACATCCTTACAGGTGAGACGGGTGCAGGTAAATCGATTCTGATCGATGCTGTCACGCTCATTTTGGGGGAGCGTGCCAATAGCGGCGCGATACGCCGAGGGGCTGATCGCGGGTCTGTCGAAGGCATGTTTCTCCTCTCCCCCGAACTCCAGGCGGCTGTGGCGCCGATCCTCGATCGTGAAGGGTTGGAAGAGGACGCGCCCGATACGCTGTGGTTGGCTCGCGAACTGCGTGCTTCCGGGCGCACGGTGGCCAGGGTCAATGGTCGCGCTGTCTCCGTCTCGCTGCTCCGCGAGATCGCAGAGATCCTCATTGATGTGCATGGCCAGGGAGACCACCTTAGCCTCCTGCGGGTTCGTGAACATGTCAATCTTCTGGACCGCTTTGCCAATCTGGGGTCGCTCCGGCAGCGGGTCGCCCATCTGGTGCACAAGATCCGGCAACTTCAGCGTGAACTGGCTGACCTGCTGAGCAACGAGCGGGACAGGATGCAGCGGATCGATCTGCTGCGTTTCCAGGTTGACGAGATCGACCAAGCCGAGCTTAAGCCCGGTGAGAAGGAAGAGCTTCAGGCTGAGCTGGTGCGTCTTGCTAATGCCGAGCAGTTGGTGATGCTGGCCTCCGGTGTTGTGGCTCGTCTGGAAGAGGGACCGGATGACACCCCCGCGGTGTTGGACCTGTTGGGGAAGAGCCAGCGGGAAATGGCATCTCTCGTGCGGATTGACGGGAGCTTGGAGCCGCGGTCACGGATGCTGGAAGAGGTGGGTTATCAGATTGAGGATCTGGTACAGGTACTGCGCGACTATTCTGCTGAGATTGAGTTCAATCCCACACGCCAAGCGTGGGTAGAGGAGCGTTTGATTCTGATTCGCCACCTGGCACGCAAGTATGGTGGTGAAGTGTCCGGCATTCTGGCCCACGCCGAACGCGCCGCCATTGAACTCGGCACGCTGGAGCATAGTGATGAGCGGATCACCGAGCTGCAGCAAGAGGAGTCCCGGCTCTTGTCGGCGTGTCGGGAACTCGCGATTGAGCTGTCATCGCGTCGCCAGGAAGCTGCCGTGCAGTTGAGCGCTTCCGTGGAGGCGGAACTCAATGATCTGCGGATGGTGGGGGCAAGGTTCGGGGTCGCCTTCGCACGTGAGGAAGCGAATAGGGGGTTGTCGATTGATGGCGCACTGCCCGGCGGCGTTGTCGTGACCAGCACCGGCGCCAAGGTGGTGAAGGCTGAGCCGGTCCAATGTGCGGCGTTTGATCCCACGGGCATAGATACTATTGAATTCCTTGTGGCCCTCAACGTGGGTGAGGGCCTGAAATCACTGATCCGCACGGCATCGGGGGGCGAAACCTCCCGGTTAATGTTGGCGCTCAAGGCGGTGCTCTCCCGCGCAGACCGCATGCCCACACTGATTTTCGATGAGATCGACCAGGGGATCGGCGGTCGGATTGGCGCGGTGGTGGGCGCTAAGCTGTGGCATCTGACGGCGACCCATGGCCCCGACCATATCGACCATCAGGTCCTCTGCGTCACCCACCTGCCGCAGTTAGCCGGCTTTGCCGACGCCCATTTCAAAGTGGTTAAGGAAGTGGTCGATAGCCGGACCGTGACGCACGTGAGGCGGTTATCAGCTGACGATAGGGTTGCTGAGTTGGCACAGATGCTGGGCACGCACGGCGCTTCTGCTGAAAGCGGTGCCCGCGCGATATTGGAACAAGCTCGATCGACAAAGTGCCGGGAGGAATCCTGAGATTATCGGGTTTGCTGAATGTTAGGAGACCATTATAATGTGCTTGCTGACCGGAATGGGTGAGTTATTCCGAGCAGACGCTCGCTTCGTGATTGGGTTCCGCTCCTCTTCATGCTTCGTCAGGTCAGAGTAAGGACGGTCGCACATGGCGCTTAAAGGTAAGCTCGAAGACTTTGGGATCACCCAGTTGCTGAACCTCATCAACCTGGCTCGCAAGACAGGTACTCTCTACGTGGCGGGATCGGAAAAAGAGGCTTATCTCTGTTTCCGTGAGGGCAAACTGATCTACGTGTCGATGGCCGGCATCGACGACTATCTGCCGGTGATTCTCCAGCGTGCCGGTATTTTCACGGAAGATCATGTCCGCATGATCCAGAAGAACATGCCCGGGAAGCCCGATCAGGACATTGCCAAAGTTCTGATTACGAGCGGTCACCTTAAGCAGCAGGTCCTTCTGCGGCTCGTTCGTGAGCACATCCTCGGCCTTGTGTTCCAGGTGTTCTCGTGGAACCAAGGCGCGTTCAGGTTCGAGCCCTCGGAATTGCCGGTTCAGGGACGCATCACGACCTCGATTGCCCTGGAGAACGTCATTATGGAGGGCAGCCGCAGGTTGAAAGAGTGGGAGCTGCTGAGTGACGAACTCCCCGATCTGGGTATCGCACTCAAGTTCGCGGAACGCCCTACCACGCCCCTGCGCGATATCAACTTGAGTGTTGAAGAGTGGCGCGTGATCTCCTTTATCAATCCCCGCAATACGGTGCGACAGATCGCTAACTATAACAACATGGATGAGCTGCAGATTCGGAAGATCGTCTACAGCTTGCTGCAGGCCGGCCTGGTCGAGATCGTGCGTCCCCCACGGTCTCTAGCTACACCGGTGGCTACGCGGGCAACGGTGAGCGACCAGGTCGCCAAGCCGGATCCGCAGGCAGAACCCCAGATGCGTCGTCCAGCCGTCAAACGAGGTATCATCCAGAGGCTGATTCGTCGTATCCGGGAGTTGTAGTTGATGCAAACATTGAAGATGATCGTTACGGGCCCCTTTTCATCTGGGAAGACTGAGCTGATTCAGTGTATTAGTGAGATTGACGTCGTCTCGACAGAACGCAAGATCACGCGTGAATCCGAACGCATCAAGGATCAGACCACCGTAGCGATGGACTTTGGGCGCATCACGATTGATGAGGATTTGATTCTCTATCTGTTTGGTACGCCCGGGCAGAAACGTTTCGATTTCATGTGGGAAGTGCTCTCGGAGGGAATGCTGGGGTTTGTGGTTATGGTGGACAGCACGCGCCCTGAGACTTTCCGGGAGGCGCGACGGATTCTGGACACATTCCGTAGCTATTCACCGGTGCCGTATATAGTGGCGGCTAATAAGCAAGACCTGGACGACGCCTGGTCGGCTGAGGACTTGCGCATCGTTCTGCGCGTGGAGTCCGGGGTCAAAGTTGTACCATGTGTGGCCAGCGACAGGGAATCGGTCAAGGAAGTCTTGTTGGAGTTGCTGTACTCTATTCTAGAGCTAATGGATGCAGGGTAAGGTCTTTGGATAACGGCCCACTGTGGGTGAGTACGTGGGGATGGTCGCGCAGTCCGTGGG
>CAZEXX010000038.1:14517-19384 GCA_964516885.1 uncultured Anaerolineales bacterium
CGCTCTCGTTAATGCTCACGCATCCGGGGCGTGTGAGCAAGGTGGCTGCGGTTGGCTCTCCCATCCAGGTTTCCGGTCTGACGTTGCAGCTCAATTTGTCGGGCCGCCAATCGTTCGCCGGGTGGCTCTATAGGATCCCGGGTCTGATGAATTCCTCAACCAAGCTCCAATGCCTGATCGACAGTGAGTGACTACCACGCCCATCAGGGGAACGTGTTTCCCAACAAGATGTCGCGTATTCTATTACGTGCAGTTCAGGATGTCATCGGCGAACACGGCAGCCAGGCAGTTCTCACCACCGCACGGTTGCCTGAGCTGATCAAGGCCCTGCCGCCTGCGGACTTCGAGCCGGGGCTTACGTATGCCGAAGTCGGTAGGCTGTTTGAGGCAATTGAGAACATCTACGGCGTAAGCGGCGGTCGACGTCTCGCAAGACAGGCAGGGCAGGCCAGTTTCAAGTACTGGATTGAGGGCTTTGGCACTGTTGTCGGCCTGGCGGACGTTGCTTTTCGGATTCTGCCGCTCAAGCTGCGTATGAGGATAGGCATTGAGGTTGTGGCAGAGATCTCCAACCGCTACTCCGGACAGAGAGTTGTGATTGGCGAGGGCCGCGATAGCTACTTTGTCGTGCTGGAGAGATGTGGTTTCTGTGAGGGGCAGAGGGCGGATGCACCCATCTGTGCCTTCCCGGTTGGCCTGCTGGAGGAAACGCTCTTCTGGGTAAGCCGCGGCAACCGCTTTTCGGTTGAGGAGACCAGTTGTATTGCTTGCGGGGATCCTGCGTGTACGATCCGCATTGGCAAGGAACCACAGGAGCAGTCCGCTTAGCAGGATGTCGGTGAACCGCCGGAGCTCTTGGTGGTTGAGGATGACCGGGAGATCGCCAAGATGCTGCTGGTGGCGCTGGCATCCGGAGGGTTCCATGTGCTGAACGCCGCTTCGAGTGAGGAAGCGCCGCGGATGGCCTGACAGAAGCTGCCTGAAAAGTGAGCTTTGCATCCGAGTCATCATCTGTTGAGGCATTGATGGTCGGCATTTCCGCTCTGGCTGGTGGGCAGGGCGTTGATAGGGAGTCTGCAAATGGTTAAGATCCTGATCGCTGAAGATGAGCGCGATATCCGCGAGTTGATTGCTTTTACCCTCGAATTTGCAGGCTTTGAGGTAGTATCAGCGTCGAATGGGGCTGAGGCCGTGGAGTTGGCTGCGCGCGAACACCCTGATCTGATTCTTATGGATGTGCGTATGCCGCTAATGACTGGCTACCAGGCGTGTGAAGCGATCAGACAGACACCCGAAACCCGGAATACTCCGGTCATCTTCTTGTCCGCGAAGGGGCAGGAGAGCGAGATTCAGGAGGGATTGGGTGCTGGTGCGGTCAAGTACATCTTGAAGCCTTTTGCGCCGGACGATCTGACAATACAGGTCAAGCAGGTTCTTGAAGAATTGGGTCAAGCATAGTTGCTGCCGTGATGGCTTCCAGTCTCTGAGCGGGATACTATTCGGAAGCAGCCTTGTAGACTGCGAGGCCCTCGGTCGGGGGAAGCCGTTGTTGTTTCTCCACGGCTGGTTGGGATCTTGACGCTACTGGGTGCCGACCATGGTGGACTTGTCATCTGCTTGCCGGACGTATGCGCTGGATTTCTGGGGATTTGGGGATTCTGACAGGGTCTCGGCACGCTACCATGTCCAGGGCTATGTGGATCACGTGGCATTGTTCGTGGACCAGCTGGGCTTCGGTTCGTTGCCTCTGGTCGGGCACGGCCTCGGCGGCGTGGTCGTGAGCAGCGTTCCCTCTGTTGTGGATCAGGACTTGGTCGATCTACCGGTATTGCTGGTCAGTGGGCAACAACATCGATTCATCTAGGCCCCTGACGATGGCGCACTTGCAGGGCTTGACTACAATGTCACTGCAGACACACTTGAGGACGCGCAACACTATCCGATGCTGGATGAGACAAACAGGTTCTACCCTGAGGATGAGTGGAAGCGTCGCATAAGATAGGCTGTTTGTTTGGCGTGAATGGGGCCGGAACGTATGAAAAGGAAACAAGATTCAGATCCCTGGGCAGTTGCATGGGCGGTTCGATCTCTGGTTGTCATCGCATTCCTTGCCGCGTTCGCGGTACCTACCGGACTTCTTCCTATTGTCGCCGTTGCCACTGATGAGGGGGGCGAGCTAACCCAGGTCCAGGGACCGATCACCATCTTCTTGAACACGCCCGTGCCGACAGCGACGCCCCTGCCCCCAGAGCCGCTGGCCACGCCCACCCCTCACGTCCCCCGTATCGGCATCATTGCCGGACACTATGGAAGTGACAGCGGTGCTATCTGTGAAGATGGGCTGATGGAGGTTGATATCAACCTAGATGTGGCACAGCAAGTTGTCGTGCTTCTCTCCGCTCGGGGCTGGGATGTCCAGTTGCTGGAGGAGTTCGATGTACGGCTGAATCAATTCCGGGCTGATGCGTTGCTCTCGATTCACGCTGATTCGTGTGGCGTGCCTGGCAAGTCCGGTTTCAAGATGGCGCGTGCCGAATCCAGCTATATCCCCGGTTCGGAAGATCGCCTGGTCGATTGTGTCAGTATGAAATACGCTGAGGCAACGGGGCTCCAATTCGACGCCTATACCATCACGTATGATATGACGCGCTACCATGCCTACTACGAGATCGATCCCAGCACCCCAGCGGCGATCATTGAGGCCGGCTTCATGTTGGATGACCGGGAGCTGCTCACGGAGCGATCAGACGTGGTGGCGCGAGGAATTGCGGATGGGTTGATCTGCTTCATTGAAGGCTCAGCCCCTTGAGTGACACGGGTAGCGTCACGGGGGTGTTGGCGGGCGTGGGGCCCGTGCGCCGGTTGGATCTGGCTGCGTTCGCTGATTGTGGCCTGAGCCTGATCCGTCTCCGCAGTCTGGTCAACCTCACCGAGGATGTGGCCAAGTGGCGCGATGTCGGTGCCTCTTTCATTGTGCTTCAATTGCTGAGTCCTCGGGTGGCTCAGAGTCCATTCTCCCCCGAAGCCTTCGTCGAGTATTTCTCGTCCGATTTGGAAGCCTTCCTGGCGACCGGGGTCCGCGATATCGAAATCCATGACGAGCCCAATCGGCCAGACCGTGGCGCAGGCGTCTCCTGGCGGGATGGGGCCGCCTTCGGAATTTGGTTCGAGGAGGTCCTGCAGCGTCTGCGTGCGCGATTTGGCGAAGACCTGCGCTTGGGGTTCCCCGGGCTCGCGCCTACAGGTATGCCTCGACCTGACCCCTCGGCGCCGATCGATGCTGCGACCTTCTTGAACCAGTGCCGACCCGCAGTAGAGCTGGCTGATTGGGTCGCGCTGCACGTCTATTGGCGCACGCTGGAGGAGATGCGGGGATTTGACGGTGCGATGCGCTGCCTTCACGAGTATCTGGAAGCTTTTGAGACGCAGAACTTTATCATAACGGAGTTCGCGAACGTCAACCCAGAGCTTGCTGCCGATGCGCGTGGGCGTCAATATGCCGAGTTCACGACTCTGATGGCGCAATATGATCGCATCTTGGGCACATCAGGTTTTCTGCTCCGGTCGAGCGATCCCCGGTATAGTCCACTGGCGTGGCTCAAGCCGGAGGGGACGCCGACCGCCGTGCTCTCAGCGCTCGCCGACCGGCCGCGGCTGCCGGATCCCAGGCAGATTTGGCTTGCCTGGCCGACTGAGGTCCACCGGTATACACAGGCATTTGGTGCCAATCAATGCGGTTATTTCGATTCCTCCAGCATGACCGGTGGTCATAATGGCGTAGACCTCGCAGTTGATGTTACCTCGCCGGAGACGTCACCGATCACGGCAGCGATGGCCGGCACGGTCACCCAGGTGGCTTTCGATGAAGTGGGCTATGGCCATCACGTGCGCGTGCGCAGTTACGGCCCCCGGGGCGAGGAAATCACCTTGCTGTATGCGCATCTCTCGATCATTGAGGTCACCACCGGTACGTTAGTCGGTCGGGGAGACCAGCTTGGCTGGGCGGGCTCGACCGGTGTTTCCTCGGGACCTCATCTGCATCTGGGGATGCGTGTGAGCGGTGTGGTCCTGCCTCAAGTCTGCGATGGGCTTAACGCACGCCCCTATCTAGATAGCTCGCCGAGGGGGTGGCCGAGAGAACCGTATGCAAGGACCTATGTCTTGTTGCCGCCTGACGCCGATACTTGCTGGGCTGAGGCGGTGGTGGAGGCGTGCTGGGATGACCACCGGTTTACACTTGGGGGCAGTGCTGACGATGCTGGTATCGGAGCGTTGGAGCTGCGCCGTGTGGTTGCGGTTAACCTCGATCGGTGGGGCGCAGATCTGGTCGCATTCTTTGAGGCGCACTACCCTGACATACTCATTGTCTCTGTGACCGCGAAGACCCCGGAAGAGCTGGTGGCGCTGCTGGTGAAGCTGCCGTCGATGCCGAATCCCTCTCCGGCGGCTTTTTTCTGTCGGACTTCAGGGTTGCCGCGTGAGCCCTACCGGCGCACCTACGTGCTGT
Organism: uncultured Anaerolineales bacterium; assembly: GCA_964516885.1. GTDB lineage: Bacteria > Chloroflexota > Anaerolineae > B4-G1 > SLSP01 > PWVB01. Next base: position 19,025 of record CAZEXX010000038.1, read on the forward strand.
TGCCACCGGACGCCGGCAAGCAGTGGGTGCTGGCTGCGGTCCGGGCGACGTGGGACACTCACCGCTTCACGATTGGTGGGAGCGCCGATGACGCCGGGATAGGGGATCTCGATGACCGCTGTGTCATTGTGATCAATCCTGACAGCTGGAGTGGGGACATGACGGAATTCTTCGATACCCACTACCCGGGTGCACGCGTGCTGCCGATGTCTGCCGATACCCCGGAGCAGCTAGGCCACCTCCTGTCTGCGCTATCCACATAGGCGATCCGGACAGCTCCCTCAAGTCTTGCTGCTTGGTTTGCGTTCTAACGCCGTCTGGAGTAGAATATGTATAACATCTCAAGCCGCTGCAGCCCTG
>CAZEXX010000039.1:0-19056 GCA_964516885.1 uncultured Anaerolineales bacterium
GGCCAATTCACGGCGGACGTTGAAGATGTGCTCCGTGAGGAGTTGGCAGACACCAGGTTGCACGTCCTTCAGTGTGGCCCAGCTGCAGAGCGGGGTGCGCGCTACGGTGCCCTGGTGAACAATGCCAACCGCGTTAACGGACGTGGGGGCATGGGCACGGTGATGGCTTCGAAGAATCTGAAAGCAGTTGCCGTGCGGGGACGTGCGCGTCCGGAGTTGGCTGACGCCGATGGACTGCGCGAGTTGGCGAGGTGGGGCGCGCAGAATGTGGATGCGTCCGGTGTAGCCGGATTCAAGCGCTTGGGGACGGCCGTTCTGGTTACCTCGCAGTCGTTGGTCGGGGGGCTGCCCACGCATAACTGGGATAGCGGGACCTTTGATGCCGCCGAGGCTATCAGCGGCGAGCGCATGAACGAGACGATTCTCACCGGCACCGATACCTGTTACGGTTGTGTCGTGCGCTGTAAACGCGTGGTCGAGGTGACCGGCGGGGCCTTCCCCGTCGATCCACGCTACGGCGGTCCGGAGTATGAGTCCCTTGCAGCGTTGGGATCCTATTGTGATGTCTCAGATCTGGTCGCGATCGCCCACGCGAATCAACTCTGCAATGCCTATGGCATGGATACCATCACGTGTGGCGCCACGATTGCCTGGGCGATGGATTGCTTCGAGCACGGTCTGATCTCTGAGGCCGACACCGGGGGACTCTCGTTGCGTTTTGGGGACGCGGCTGCCATGGTGGCGATGGTCGAGATGATCGGCGAGCGCCAGGGTTTCGGTGAGATATTGGGCGAAGGCTCGGCACGCGCGGCTGAGCTCCTCGGTGTGGGCCAGGATCTGGTGGTGGCGGTAAAGGGACGTGAGCTGCCGGCTCATATGCCGCAGGTGAAGCGTGAGATGGCGCTGCTTTACGCGGTCAACCCGGGCGGGGCGGATCACACCGTCTCGGAACACGGGACCTCGTACACACGTTTTTCCGATGGCGTTGCCGCGCTGGATCTGTTGGATCCCACCCCGCCAAATGTGCTGGACCCCGAGATGGTGCGCTATGCGGTCTATTCGCAACGGCTCATCAGTTGCGTGGATGCGGTCTGCGTCTGTAAGTTTGTCTACGGCCCCGCCTGGCAGCTCTACGATCTGGACCAATGGGTCGCTGCACTGCGCGCAATCACCGGCTGGAATGTGAATTTGTGGGAGATGATGAAAGTCGGGGAGCGCCGCCTCAACTTGCTGCGGGCCTTCAACGCGCGGGAGGGCGTGGGCGCTGAGGCAGATACACTACCACGGAAGCTGACGGTCCCGTTGACGGGCGGCGCCAGCGATGGTGTGGCAGTGACCGATGAGGAATTCGAGGCGGCGAAAGCGCTCTACTATCAGATGGTCGGATGGGACGCACAGGGCTTCCCCACGCCGGCTAAACTGCACGAACTGGGCATCGGTTGGGTTGCGGAGTTGATAGCCGGTTGACGTGTTGTGTTTCACGCCGACTTTCTGTCCGGCTTGATGACCTAAATAGAGGAGCGCGCTCGGTCACGAGCGCGCTCTTTGATTGGCGGTTACGTTTTTCGCCGCTTACAGCGGGCCGTGTATTGCTGTCAGGACGGCCACGAGTTTCTCCCGCTGTTCAGGTGCCATAGGGCCGACCGGACCACGCGCCGGGCCGGCGGGTATTCCGAGGATCGAGAGCGCTTCCTTCACGACCACGGGGAAGGTGCCGAGACCGAAGGCCTGACGCAGCGGCGCCAAGCGCTGTTGGGCGGTCAGCGCTGCTTCCAGGTTGCCCTGAATGAACGCGTCGTAGATGGAGACGACGAGCTCCGGTGCTGCGTTGGCTGTGGCTGTGATCGACCCCTTGGCCCCATGCAGCAGCCCGGCGTAGATCAGGGTGTCTCTGCCCAGGAGGACGATGAAGTCGTCGCCGGTGTTTTCAATGTAGGCCATGGTCTGGCTCAGGTCTCCACTGGAATCCTTGATGCCGACGATGTTCGGATGCTCGGATAGCCTGGTAACCAGATTGATGGAGAGGTTCACACCGCCCGTGCGACCGGGGTTAGTGTAGAGGATCACAGGTAGCGATGTCGCGTCGGCAATTGCGGTGTAGTGCTTGTAGAGTTCCTCGTCGTTGGGCGTGATGAAGAAGGGGGTCAGCACCGAGACCGCGCTTACGCCGACCCGTTCCGCAAGCCCGTTGAGGCTGATGACCTCCCGGGTGGTAGTACCCCCGGTGCCCGCATAGATCGGTACACGGCCATCGGCTGTCTCAACCACGACGTCCCAGATGCGCTGGCGTTCGCCGGGTGTGAGTGCCCAGAATTCTCCCTGGCTGCCGGTGGGGAAGAGACCGTGAACACCCCCGGCGATCAGGAACTCGGTAAGTTGGCGCAGGGCGTCGATGTTGAGGGTTTCATCCGCGTTGAAGGGCGTGACCATCGCTGGGATAATTCCACGAATGTCCGGGGTGTTCTCGCCGGTCGGGGCTGTGTCGACTGAGATTGACATAGGGACTCCTTTGAACTGTGGGTACGGGCAACGCACGGTGCCGGCAGGTTAGGGAGCCGGCTTGATATCGGGTGCGGATCTTTCGACCTCATTATACTTAATCCGCTCGCGTTGTTCAACATTGCAGCTGAGTGTGGGGGCGCATCTCAGAAGCTACAGCTGGCTCTGGAGTTGGGCAAGTTGCGCATCCGGTGTATGATTTCTTCGTAAGGAGGCATGGAGCCTATGCAGAACAGAGTGAAAGCGAAGTTGTCCCGTGGTGAAGCCACGGTCGGCACATGGACTATGATTGGTCATCCCGCGGTTGCGGAGATCCTGGCTCAGGCCGGATTCGACTGGGTGCTCCTGGATGTGGAGCATGGCGTGATGGATTGGCCTCGCGTGCTGCCGCAGGTTCAGGCGGTGCAGGGTCAAGGATGCGCGGCGATCTGCCGGGTCCCAATCAACTCGCCGGAGCACTTCAAGTGGGCGCTGGACCTGGGGGTCGAGGGAGTGATGGTTCCCTGGGTGCGGACGGCTACTGATGCCAGAGAGGCTGTCGCCGCGGCCAAGTACCCGCCGGAAGGCATACGTGGCGTTGGCGTCTGCCGTGCCCACGGCTACGGGGCACGCTTTCAGCCCTATGTCGAGACGGCCAACGACGAGACCCTGGTCATTCTCCAGATCGAGCACATCGAGGCTGTCGACAACATTGAGGAGATCTGTGCTGTGCCGGGCATCGACGTTGCTTTCATCGGTCCCTATGATCTGTCCGGGTCAATGGGGCTGATGGGACAGATTCACCATCCTGACGTAGAAGCCGCCATGTCCCGAGTCTTTGAAGCGGCACAAGAGGCCGGCATCACTCCCGGATTGCTGGTTGCCGAGCCGCGGCCCGGCGAAATCACCCAGCGTATAGATGCCGGGTTCCGGTTCGTTGCTGTAGGGTTGGATACGTTAATGCTCGTCCGTAGCGCGCAGGCTTTGGTGAGCCAATGGCGCGGTGACGATACGTAGTGCAGATGGGGGGATGAGATATGGGACCGATGTTTGTCGTCTTCATAGCGTTTGTCGTGGTGTTCACCCTGGTGGCGTACCTCAGCACACGCTGGGCCGGCACCTATCTGGAACGGCATATAAAAGACCGGCTTGATGCGATAAATAGCATAGCAAACAATCGCGATGTCCCCGAGTCCTGGTTGGCTCCCTACAGGCTGCGGGCGGCCCGGTTGGCAAGCTCCGGCGCGTCGGAGAGTCAGCTCAGCAGGCTGTCGAGCGTGGCACGCAAGCGATGTGTGGCCAACATCCAGGAACTAATTCGCTTTGTTGAGGCGCGAGGGTTCTCGGATTCGGAGTCCACCAAGCGGTTCATGCTGACCGCACTGCGTGAGGAGGCGATACATTGGGAGGACGAGGCTGTGTGGGCCGAGTTGGTGGATCTGACCGCGCCCGCCCCACAGCGTCCTGACGACGAGGATGTCCCGGACGCATAGGAGTTAGGCGCTGTGTCGAGTAACGATAGGGGGATGGCTTGAACGAGATCAGACTTGCCCGGTCGCAGGTGAGATCGGCGGCTGCGATCCAGCAAGCGATTGACGGCTTGGGGCCGCCTGGGGGCCGTTTGGTACTGCCTGCTATGGAGTTGGAGCTGGACCGTGGGATCGAATTGCGCTCCAACGTTACGCTGGTGGGCCAGGGGCGTGATACGGTGTTGCGCAAGGCCAAGGGTCGGGTCTATCCGCTTTCCGGTTACCATAATTACGGGATGTGCGACGTCCCCTTGATGCATACCCAAGGCCTGGTTCCCGGGATGACGGTGGCGATCCGGGATGATCAGCACGGTGGATTCTTCGAAACGCTGGCACGGATCACCTGGGTCGAGGATACGTGGGTTGGGATCGATCGCGGTCTGCACTCTGACTACACCATCGAGCAGAACCCGGTCCTCGTCACCGCCTTCCCACTCATCTTCGGTTTGGGCGTCACCGATGTCGCCGTACAGGGCGTGACACTGGATGGGAACCGCGAAGCACAACCCGCCGGCATCGGGGCGTGTCGCGGCGCAGCCCTCTATTTCATCGGCAGCCGGTCCGTGACGGTGACGGACGTGACCGAGACGGGCTTTGCCGGTGAGGGGTTCGGCTTCCAGATGAGCCGTGACGTGCGCATTCAGGATTGCTCATTCGCCAACAACGCCGGCAACGGCTACCATCCCGGCGCAGGCAGCACTCGTGTTGTGTTTGAGAACTGTGTCGCCGAAGGTAACGGGGCTGCCGGGTTCTTCTTCTGCGTGCGCGCCAACCACATCTCGGTGCGCAACTGCCGCTTCGTGGATAATGTCGGCGTGGGGGTCTCCGTGGGCACGCGGGACAGCTATAATCTGCTCGAGGCCTGCTCGATACAGGGGAATGGCGGGGCCGGCATCCTGTTCCGTGGGACGCGGCGCCCGGTCGAACCGCAGTCATGCTGGATCCGAGAGTGCCGCATAGAGGGCAACGCGCACGCCGGTGGGCTCGGTCAGATCGTGATCCTGGGCGATGCGCACGACCTGGCATTTGAGAACAATGTGATATCGGGACTGCCGCACCGGGACCTGCCTGGACTCTACGCCGCGCCGTCGGCCCAACGTCTGTGGTTGGCGAGCAACGACATCAGTGCGTGCTCGCCTGCAGTCGTCGCAGATCCTGCGGCTTTCGTCTTGGAGAATCCTGTCTCCGGCTGCGGTGATGAGGCTGTCGAACCCTATCACTACCGGCATCTCGCGCCGGCGTAGCCCTGGCGCGACGACGCCTGGGTTTCTGTTGGATATCAGAGGAGACTGCAATGTCATTTAAGGATGGATGGGCTGCGCTTAACCTGGAGATGCCGTCACGCGTACCACATACTGAGTACTCTGTGGAGCAGCATGGGGAGGTCATCACGGCTGTACCGGGGTTGGAGGTCGGTGTTGCGAGCTCGGCAGAGCTCAAGCGCCAGGGTTCTCTTGCTCTGATGGAGGCCTGGAACTTCGACTTCCGCTGGTCGACCTTGATCGGCGATGCTGAGATCGCCGAGTATTCAACGGATATGGGCCACGCGGAGTATGCTGCCGGTGGCGTGGATCGCCGCGATACGATCCATTGCCCCTTCGAGACCCCGGAACAAGTGCTGGATTTCGATCCCTGGGAGGTCTACGGACCGCGCGACGAGGCGACACTGATTCGCCGCTTCGAGGAGAGCTACCGGCGGCAACGTGAGGAGACCCCCGAACAGGTGGTGATGACAGGCGTGTACATCACGTTGGTGTCGGGGTTGATCGCCGTCTTCGGGTGGGATATGCTTCTCTTGGCGGCCGGTGTTGATCAGAAGGGCTTCGGCGAGGTGACCAACCGGTATGTCTCGTGGATCCAGCAATACTACGACGCGCTGGGGAAAGCCGATGTACCCGTGGTTATGGTCCACGACGACATCGTCTGGAGCTCGGGCGCGTGGATCTCTCCGCGCTGGTACCGGTCGTACGTATTCCCGAATTACAGGAAGCTGTTCGCGCCACTGCTGGACTCCGGGAAGAAGATCGTCTACACCTCCGATGGGGACTACACAGGCTTTGTCGACGACATCGCTGACTGCGGCGTCCACGGGTTCGTGTTTGAGCCTATGACGGACATGGCTTACATTGCCGAGAAATACGGCAAGACGCACGCCTTCATCGGCAATGCCGATACGCGCATCCTGCTCCGCGGAAAGCGTGAGGAGATTCGCGCCGAGGTCGAACGCTGCATGGCGATCGGCAAACCGTATCCCGGCTTCTTTATGGCGGTGGGAAATCACATTCCGCCCAACACGCCGGTGGACGCCGTGCTCTATTACAACGAGGTCTACGAAGAGCTCAGCCGGCGCTAGTGTGCGCTCTGTCAGTCGATGGCGGTCTGCCATTGAACGGTTCTTGTATCGGCTCCTCTGGTGGGAACGCAACGGCCTGGTGCGTTGGTCTCGCAAGTGGGCGCTGAGATGTTGATCTGGCGAACGCATTGGGGGAAGTCGGCACATGTCACTGCCTGATCCCGAGCTGCTTGGGCAACTGGGGGAGTGGTTTGCAGCAGGCTACTTTGAGTTGCCGGATGAGTCTCCTGTGCGCAGATGGTCTCGCGCGGTGCGACGGCGTTTCGAGCACCGGGAGCTGACGCTCTATGGCGGCACATCGCTCTATCCCAGCGGAGCGCGGGTGCCTGATGGCGCTGTGATGAATCGTATCATTGCGCCTTCCTATTCGTTCACGTGGGCGTTCGATCGAGCGGCGCTGCGGGTGGCGCAGTCACGTGCAGAGGGCGACGTTGCGGAGACTCTATCCGCGCTGGATGCGGAGATGACCCGTCTGGGATCGTTGGTCGATGTCTGGGATTCGCCGCACACTGTTGGCGGGCGCGGGTATACGCACAGCATCCCCAACTATGGACGTGTTCTGCGGGAGGGGTTGGAGACGCACGAAGAGCGCATCGTGACAGGGCTTGCCTCTGCGCGACAGGCCGGAGAGGCTGAGAAGATCGATCTCTATCTGGGTCTGATGGATGTTCTCTCCGGGGTTCGCACGTGGCATCGACGTATTCTTGATACCTTGGAGAGATGGCACACTGACTCTGTGGTGCAGGCCCGGCAGCGTGATGCCTTGGTTGTTGCCCTCCGGCAAGTTCCGTTTGGACCGGCGCGCTCGTTCTATGAGGCCGTGGTGGCCTACAACTTCGTGTTCTATCTTGACGACTGCGACAATCCGGGACGCCTGGACCGCGAACTTGACCCCTACTACGGTGTCGGTGTTCGTGCCGGCGTTGAGAGCCGGGAGTCTGCGCTCGATCTCCTGCGTCTCTTTACAGACAATGTCTCTGCCAACGACGCATGGAGTGCTGCGATTGGCGGATCTCTCGCGGACGGTGCGCCTGCCTACAACGAGGTGACGGCGCTATGTCTGGAAGCCGTTCACGGCAGGCACCGGCCCTCCTATGAGCTTGGTGTTCGTGACGATATGCCCGACTTCATCTGGGATGCCGCCCTGGACGCTGTTGCCACCGGGTGTGGGCAACCGGCCTTCTACAACGAGGCAGCATATCTCGAGGGGCTTCGTGATCCCCGCCTGGGCGTCCGCGATGAGGATGCGGTGTGGTGGAACGGCGGTGGCTGTACGGAGACGATGATCCACGGCTGTTCGAACGTCGGATCGCTGGATGCCGGGATCCACCTGCCCTTGATCCTTGAGGCGACTTTGCAGCGCTGTCTTGCTGAGGCGCTCTCCTTTGAATGGCTGCTGGCGCAGTTCCAGCGTGATGTGAGCGACGTGGTAGAGGAGATTGTGGCGGGCGTGAACGCCCTTCAGCAGGCAAAGGCCCGCTACGTGCCGCAACCTATGCGCAGCTTGCTGATCGACGACTGCATCGATCACGGTGTTGAGTTCAATGCCGGTGGTGCGCGCTATAACTGGAGTGTCGTCAACGTTGCCGGGCTGGCGAATGTCGCCGACTCTCTGGCTGCGGTGCGCGAGGTGGTCTTCGACCGGCAGGAGTTGACCGGCGTGGCGCTGCTGCGCGCGCTTGAGCGGGACTTCGCCGGTGACGAGGTCCTGCGCCAGCGTCTGCGCGCGTGTCCCCGCTTTGGCAACGACCTATGTGACGTGGATCTGCTTGCGTCAGAGATTGCACAGCACGTCTTCGATGCGTTCCGGGCTCAGTCTCCCTGGCGTGGGGGCTGCTTCCTGCCGTCCTGTATTATGTTTACCACGTATGCAGCGGAGGGAGAGAGAGTCGGCGCTATGCCGGATGGCCGCCGTGCCGGGGAGCCTTTGGCTGACTCTATCGGGCCGGTCACCGGACGAGACCGCCACGGTCCCACGGCGATGCTTCGCAGTGTCACGCGTCTCCCATTGTCGTCTGCGCTGGGGACGCCGGTCCTGAATATCCGCTTTGCCAAGGCTCTGTTCGAGTCGATGGACGGTCGCAAGGCTATTCGTGATCTGATCACAACCTACTTTGGCCTGGGAGGACTCCAGATACAGCTTTCGGTTGTGGATAGGGATGTGTTGGCGGATGCGTTGGTGCATCCGGAGCAACACGAGGACCTGATTGTGCGCGTAGGGGGCTTCTCTGCTTACTTCAATAGCCTGACCCCGGCGCTCAAGCAGGCTATCCTGGAACGTACGGAGTACGCCCTTTGAGTGAGGTCGACACTCTAGTGTTCAAGTAGATCCGTGATTACGACCTGAACTTGCCGGGCCGCTATATCCCAGGAGAAACGCGCTAGATTCTCGAAGCCCCGAGCGACAAGCCGCGTGCTGAGAGCCTGATCATCCAGAAGCCGTCGCAGTCCATCGGCGATGGCTTCTACATTGAGAGGATCGACCAGCAGGCCACCCTCACCGGCGACTTCGGGGAGGCTGGAGGTCGTACTCGTGAGCAACGGCGTGCCGCACGCCTGCGCCTCCAGCACCGGGAACCCAAAGCCCTCGTGGAGCGAGGGATAGGCGAAGAGCCGCGCGCCGGAGAACAGGGCCGCTTTGTCCTCGGGCGCCACATAGCCGGGGAAGATCACCTTGTCCTCTACCCCCAACGCCGTGGCCCGGGCCTGGATCGGGTCCCCGAGCCAGCCTGTCGGCCCTGCCAGGACCAGCGTCAGGCTCGGATGATCCGCCAAAATGCGGCTAAAGGCCTCAATCAGACGTGTGAGGTTCTTGCGCGGTTGGATACGCCCGACAAAGAGCACGTAGTCCCCGGGGATATCGTAGCGCCGGAGGACGTGTTCTATCGTGTCGTGATCCCTTACCGGCTTGAGATCCGGCTCATAGCCCGGGTAGACCACGGTAAGCTTCTGTGCCGGGACGTGATATGCCTCGATGATGGCGTCGCGGGTCGTTTCGGAATCTGCGAGAATGTGCGTGGCCACGCGGACGTTCCACCGGGTGCTCATCTCCAGGTACCGGCGTTGACTCGCCGGATGGGCCTCGGGGAAGCGCCGGTAGCCCAGATCGTGTACCGTCACTAGCGTGCGCCGTGGGCGCACGACGGGCAGCACGTGGGCAGGGACAAACAGGAGGTCCGGTGGGTGGCACACCATCTCCCAGGAGAGCCGCAGATGGGTCCACAGCCGCGGGAAGGGGATGACTCTCGTCTCCACTGCAGCTTCTGAAGCCGCAGTCTGCGGGCTTAATCCGCGTGTGTCCAAGGCGATGGGCGGCGTCTCCCGGCAGTACAATCTGAGCGTGTGTGTCGATGCAAGCCGCGGCGCCAGCGCTCGAATCAGATGCGCTGAGTAGGCTTCGGTGCCGGTCGGCGTTGCGCTGACCGCACGGCTGGCGTCGATTCCGATGATGGATGAGCTTGTGGGGGGCATAGGGTGCCGCACAGTGACGGCGCTCTAGCCGATCACAGATTGAATCAAGGGAACCGGGATGATGATGATGACAAAGACGGCGATCATTGCCCATCCCAGAAGTCTGCGTTTGCCGTCCAATGGCGTCACGTCATTGAGGGGCGGTGGATGGCGCGGTCCCATCAGTGAACTCAGACCACCCCACACAAGCCAAGTTGAGCCGGCTGGGTTGCCCATCATAGTCAGCATAAGCCCCCATCCGAAGATCACGCCCACGAAGATGCGCGCGAGCTTCCAGGCTTTGTGCCCCCACAGTGCATAGGCGACGTGACCACCATCCAGTTGTCCTATGGGGAAAAGGTTGAAGGCGGTGACCAAGAGCCCGGCCCACGCCGCGAATGCCACGGAACCGCCCGGGCTCGGCGGTGAGAGCCACACATCGCTTCCGGTCTCGGGATCCGGCAGAATCTGCCCATGTGTGATGTACTTGGCTGCTATGTAGAGAAGCGAGTTGCCCTCTTGCATCACCGGAATCGGCTCGCCGGCCGGGAGATCCATGAACTCCTGCGGCGTGCCGACATAGGAGAGTGCGAGTCCGATAAAGAGTAGTGGCACAGCAAGGATCAGGCCACCGATCGGCCCGGCGATGCCGATATCGAAGAGGGCCTTGCGGCTGCGCATTGGCCCACGTTGCACGATCACGGCGCCCATTGTCCCGATGATACTCAGGGGCAAGGGTATGAAGTAGGGCAAGCTGGTCGGGGAGCCATAGCGCCGACCGACGAAGTAGTGACTGAGCTCGTGAGCGGTCAGTATGCCCAGGATGGTGACGGCGAATGGCCAGCCGCGCCAGATCTGCAGCGGGTTCGCAACAAGGTCGATCCCTTCGTGCAGTGCGCCCAGGGAGAGAACGGAGAGGACGGTCAGGACGAAGAGCACCGCATTCACCCATGGTTTGCCGGTCTTCTCGCTGGCTACCGCCGGCAGCGCCCGAATGACATGCTGATCGTCCTCGATCCTCAGCATCGGGGTATACCCCAGACGCTTGAACCGTTCGACGACTGTCTCAAACTCCCCATTGTCCTGCTCGGAGATCAGACGCCCGCCAAACCGCACCATCGGGCGAGGTTTGTTCTCCAGCACGGTGATGTCCTCAACGATCATCATAGTGCTCAGGGCCTCTCGTAACTCTTTGATGACCGTCGAGTTCTGGGCCGGTTCATGAGTTGTATTTTCCATACCGGGAGTATAGCACAGCCAAATAGCTGGGACAACGGACACGCTACGGAGTTGCGGCGACAGGCCTGATGCCAGAACTCCGTAGCGTGCCTTGGTAGTTCCGGCCCTGGTGTCGGCAAGCATTCTAACTGACTGTGGGCCAAAACTGCTTGACCGTGATCCACACGGGCCTGTTTTCGTGATGTTGGATACAGAAGAGCCCCCTGGAAACCCAGGGGGCTCTTGCACTGCAGAGAGAGGAACTACTTAATCTCGACCTTGGCACCGGCCTCTTCGAGCTTGGCCTTGGCGTCATTGGCGACCTCTTGGCCGACGGACTCGAGCACGTTGATGGGCGCGCTCTCGACCATGTCCTTCGCCTCTTTCAGACCCAGGCTGGTCATCTGGCGGACGACCTTGATGACGTTGATCTTCTTCGGGCCGAAGTCCGTGAGTACAACGTTGAATTCGGTCTGCTCTTCCTCAGGCTCGACGTCGGCGGCGGGCATAGCACCCATCATAGCGACAGGGGCTGCTGCGCTGACGCCCAGCTTATCCTCGAGCATCTTGACCAGTTCCGAAGCCTCGACCAGGGTTAGGACGCTAATTTCCTCTACAAGCTTATCTAGATCTGCCATCGTTGTGAAACCTCCATTTGTTTTCGTGGGCGCAGCTCTTCAGGTGCGCTCATCACTATGTGTTCGATTAATAGGTAACCAGCCCTTGACCTAGCTGCTGTCTCACACAATGAGACTTAGGCTGCGGCCCCTGCTGTCTCGGCGGATGCTCCGCCTGCCTCTTCCAGTTTGTCGGCATAAGCCTTGACGACGTTGAGCACCTGACGGATTCCGCTCGCAACCACGCCGGCCGTCTGTGTAGCGGGGGCATTGATCGTCCGCAGCACCATCGATAGCAGTTCCTCGCGTGTCGGGAGATTGGACACTGCCACGACTTCATCCTGACCGAAGATACGGCCTTCAAGAAGTCCGCCCCTGACCATTAAGCGATCCCCTTCAAAGCTCCTCGCAGCGTTGCGGAACAGTTTTGTCAGTGAGGGAACGTCTTTGTGACTGAAAGCGACGATCATGGGCCCGGTCATAAGATCTTCCGGCACCGCGAGATCTCTCTCCTCCAGCACGAGTCTGAACAACGTGTTCTTGATGACGAACATCTGACCCTCTGCCTGACGCGTCTGACGGCGGAGATCCTGCATCTGAGGTGCGCTCAGTGCGGCATACTCTGCCATCACGAAGCCAGTGCTCTCGTCTATTTGCCGATGATAATCTGCCACCAGCTCTTCTTTATGTGCGCGTGTGATAGCCAACCTTTTTCACCTCCTTGTAAGATATTTGTTGTCGCCCTATCCGACCGCCTCAGTCGGATAACAAGAAAAAAGTCCTTGCGCCTACCGACGCAAGGACTTTGGGGATTCTCGCTGCTGCCGCTGTCACAAACCCCACACTAGGTGCGGTCGTGACCGGCGTTACAGGCAGATTGTTTCCCCAGATCCTACCTCGGCGGGCCAAATTAAGCATCTAGCGGTCAACAAACCGCTAATTGCCGATGCGCCGGCTGTCTTAGGCGGACAGGTTCAAACTGAGCTGAGTGTTAAGTAACTAGGCTGATTCGAGTTCGAGTGCCTCAGTCGGATCAACCTTGATCCCTGGCCCCATTGTGGGGGCCAGTGTTACGTGACGAATGAAGTTGCCCTTGGCCGCAGACGGGCGAGCGCGACGAATGGCGCTCATCAGGGCGGAGAAATTGCCAAGCAATTGCTCGTCCGTGAAGCTCACCTTGCCGATCGGGCAGTGGATGTTAGCGGAGCGATCCAGACGGTACTCCACACGGCCGGACTTGGTCTCATCGATGACACGGGGGAGGTCCTCAGCGGGCACCACCGTGCCGGTCCTGGGTGTGGGCATCAAACCGCGAGGCCCGAGAACACGGCCCAAGCGACCCACGTGGCGCATCATATCCGGAACGGCGATGGCGACGTCGAAATCTGTCCATCCATCGGTAATCCGCTTGATGCCCTCAGCATCACTGATGATGTAGTCAGCGCCCGCTTCCCTTGCTATCTGTGCAGCCTCGCCGGCGGCGAATACGACGACCCGCACCGACTTACCCAGGCCGTTGGGCATTCTTACGACACCGCGCATGGTTTGATCTGCACGGCGGGGATCGAGGCTTGTGCGGAGGTGGACTTCCACAGTACCGTCAAACTTGGTATAGCTCACCTGCTTGACGAGCGAAATGGCTTCGGCTACGTTGTAGACGTTCTGTCGGTCGACCTTAGCTGCGGCCTCTACGTACTTCTTACCCACTTTTGTCATACCTGACTCCTTGTGGTCCTAACGGGTTACCCCTCCCACACCTACATGCTGAAAGATCGGGGTTAGTCCCTGATCTCGATGCCCATGCTGCGGGCCGAACCGGCAATCTGCAGCATAGCACTTTCGATATCGTTCGCGTTCAGATCCCGCATCTTGGTTTCGGCGATCTCGCGCAGCTGATGCTTCGTGATGGCGCCGACTCTATCCCGATTGGGTTCGGAGGAACCCTTGTCGACACCAGCAGCCTTGCGCAGAAGATCCGCGGTTGGCGAGGTCTTGAGCTCAAAGGTGAAGGAAGAATTCTCATAGATCGTGATCTCTGCGGGAACGATGTTGCCGGCCAGGTGCGCTGTTCTGGCATTGTATTCCTTGCAGAAGCCCATCAGGTTAATACCGTGCTGAGCCAGAGCCGGACCGATTGGGGGCGCTGGATTTGCCTTGCCGGCCGGAATCTGCAACTTGACGACTGCTTTTACCCTTCTCTTTGCCATGGTTTCAATACTCCCTCAATCTGGGTCAGCCTGCATCCCAGTAGTTACTGCCTAATTCGAAAGTTCCGTGTTATGATCTCTCGACTTGCAGGAAGTCGAGTTCAACCGGCGTCTCACGTCCGAAGAAAGAGACCAAAATCCGGACCTTGGTCCGTTCCTCATCGATATCATCCACCACGCCGATGAAATCCGCGAATGGACCTTCGACGATGCGGACCTTTTGTCCCTCCTTGAAGGTGGCCCGCACCTCCGGCGCAGTTGACTCCATCCGGCGGAGAATCCGCTGAACGGCTTCTGAGCGCAACGGGGTGGGTCTGTTGCCCATACCGACAAATCCGGTGACGCCGGGCGTGTTGCGCACAACGTACCAGGAGTCGTCGGAAAGCAGCATCTGGACCATCAAATAGCCGGGATAGAGACAGCGCTCTACTGTGCGCCGTTTGCCATCCTTAAGCTCGATCTCTTGAACCGTAGGGACCACCACCTGGAAGATGAAGTCCTGCATCGCCATCGACTCAATCCGCAATTCCAGGTTATGGCGCACTTTGTGCTCATAGCCGGAGTAGCAGTGAATGATGAACCAAGCGCGCTCTTCAGGCTTGATCTCCTCCTCTTCATCTTCGAACGGGTCGGGCAGGACGCCGACATCTTCGGCTTCTGTGTCGAAGGTGACTTCTGGTAACAGCTCGGCTGTCTGTTCGTCCTCTGCTTCTACGTCATCTTCCTCGAAGAATCCCTCAAGGTTAATGTCGTCAGGTTCCGCAACAACTTCTGCCCCCAGGCGCTCAAGGATCGCATCTGCAGAGAGGTTCAAGTCGGGCAGTGGGCCCAAGACTTCCTCGCTCTCTTCAGGAGCTTGTTCTTCTTCCATAGAAAACTCTTCAATTGCCAAGGGTTCTAGACCTCTTCAGCTTGACCAATCAGGTACAATGAGACGATCAGTGCTGCGGCAACAATCGCACCCAAGACTGAGTAGAGTACGCTACCCGAGATGATTTGGCCGAGCAGCCAACCGAAGGAAAAGTCCAGCACACCCAAGAAAACCGCCATGGCAGCAGTTACGGCAAGCACGATCTTGGTCATGGACCATCCTTGTTCGAGGGTGGGCCACCGGACTTTTCGCAGCTCCGCACGCGTGGAGTGGAAATATGAGAGAATCGGATTCTCTTTGTTCTTCTTCGATTTAGCCACCGACTCCTCCGCAGGACTCACAATTCATTATTGTTCTAACACCTTAAGACACCGCCTATCTAGGCGGTGTCTTGTTTAGAGGCAGGCGAGGCAGGAATTGAACCCGCAACCTACGGTTTTGGAGACCGTTGCTCTGCCAATTGAGCTACTCGCCTACGTTAACTCGCTTAAAGACGTTGCCATACCGCCTTGAGCCCATGATCAGATTTGAACTGATGACCCCTTTCTTACCAAGAAAGTGCTCTACCGACTGAGCTACATGGGCACAACCGAGTGGGCAGTGAGGGACTCGAACCCCCGAAGGCTTACGCCAGTGGATTTACAGTCCACCTCCTTTGCCGCTCGGAACAACTGCCCTCAAAAGCCGACGGTGGGAATCGAACCCACGACCCTCCGCTTACAAGGCGGATGCTCAGCCGCTGAGCTACGTCGGCGCTTCGCGATTATAGCACGACTGACCACTGGGTCAAGATTCTCGTCCCAACCAATGCAGCCGTGATTATACACAAATCCGCTTCCTTGTCAACCGGTTGTCGGGGATCTGGACGTGTTTGAGAACGGGCAAGGGGCCCTCGAATGCGGAGCCGCCATCACCACGCGACAGCCCGTCGCGTGGTGATGGCGGCCAGCGAGTCTCGCAGGTAGGGCACTCAGCCGAAGCGCTGTCCTCTGCTTACGCGGCTGTCGAGCAGTGATTCCAACTGCTGCGGTGTGGAGGCCTCTATAGAGTCGTAGCGCATTCCCGGATAGTATTGATCGAAGAAAGCCTGCAGACTGTCTGACCACTGACTTGGGTTGACGACGGTCACAGCGCGCTCCTCAAGTCCCGGCCCGTAGGCGGCATCGTCGGCGCTGAACCCGATGGTGACCTTGAACGTTTCCCAGTAACGGCGGCAGGCTGCGATCCAGCTCCAGGTCGCGTTCTGGGGAAGGAGCAGATAGTGCCGGCTGTAGATCACACGCGGCTCAAGCGGTTTCTCTTCCACCGCGGGAGGCGTGGGCGGTGGTGGCGTAGGCGGTGTGGGGGTAGGGGGCGCCGGTGTCGGCGGTGCGGGCGGCGTCGGCGTTGCCGGTGCATCCTGCCACTCGGGATCCTGCTCATCCTTCACTGTGACCATATAGTTGACCAGGTTCGGAATGAACCGCCCGAACTCGAATTCCTCCCACGATCCCGCGCTGCCCAACGTGAAGAGATGCGCGCCGACAACGTAGTAGTCCTTGCGCAGCTCGGCGTCATACCACTTCATCTGGGTGATCCATTCGTTTGCCGTGACCTCAGGGAGCTCTTTGGCGATGTTGACCTCGGTCAGGAAGAGCGGGATCACTTCGTTGCGTGGGATCAGGAAGTCCCTGTACAGCCAGCGATAGCGGCAGGCGAGGGGGCCTCGATCCGGGTACTCAGGGCGCCCGGGCAGGGCTTCGCCAAACCAGCGATTCATAGGATAGGCGTACTCGTGGAGCGACAGCGCATGGCCGCCGGCCTTGGCTTGGCCGAAGGCGCCGCTATCTACGATGGCCTCCATTTCATCCCACTCGGGAACCCCCAGGCTGTACGAGAAGAGCGCCAGTCTGTATCCCTCCTCGTCCGCGATGTCCATACAGTGCATCATAAACTCGGCCAGCCGCTGGTGACCGTCAACGCCGGGGGGGTCCTGCTCGTTGATGATTTCCCAGTAATCGACGTAGGCTCGGTGTGCCTCCCATCTTGGAAGAAGGCTGTGCATCACCTTTCCGGCGCTTTCCCTCAGGTTGCCGTACAGCTCGGGCCCTTCCACATTGACACTCTTGTCTGTCCCACTCATATACCGCCCGACGGTGATGACGTTGGGATCGAGCGCCTTGATGTCTTTGAGCCACCCCATCGTCACCACGGCCTTCACCGTGGTCATGCGCGCGCCTCTAGCCTTCAATTGCTGGATCATGCCCGGTGTCTCACCAGGCATAATGCCGTGGATGCCGAGTTTGCTTGGCATGCGGGTACTCCCTTCTAGGTTAGGTCTTCTGCCCAGTAATATTGATCGTAGAGATGAACCAAGTTCTTCGGGTTGTCGGCCAGGAGATCGCTGAACGTGATCGCCTCAACCACACGTTCCGGACCGGGGGCGTCGTCGCGATAGGCGAGTTCTTTGGCCTTCTCCTCCGAGGCAAAGGCGATCCATTGTCCAAGGTCGTCCCTGAACGCATAGACCGTGCGCCCGGTGATGTCCGGTACGTCGGTCAAGCCCTGCGTGAAGGCACTGATGCGCTCCTCTGTGGCCCCGTGCGCTCTCAGGAAGGTGAGCCACGCCTGTTTCATCCGTTCGGCGATCTCAGGGTAGTCGCCGATGACGTTGTGGTTCTGGCGCGGGTCGGTCTTGAGGTCGTAGAGCTCCGATGGCAAGCCTGCCGGCATACAGATGTAGGTCCACTCGTCGCTGGTGACGGTGCCAGGCTCGACGACGCGCCCGGAGCCGACCCAGCCGTCAAACGCCGCGCCGCCCACCGTGGCCGCGTTTTGCGGGTACCGGTTTGAGAAGGCGTAGGTGGGGCCATCAGTGGCCTCGCCCCGCATCAAGGGTAAGAATGACCTGCCTTCAACGCTCTGAGGAACCGGCACATTCATGAAATCCAGCACGGATGGCAGGATATCGGCCGGTTGGACGATGCCGCGGATGCGCCGGCCGGCTCCGATGCCATCAGGATGGTGGACCAGCAGCGGGATGCGCGTGGTCTCCTCATAGAGCCTGCCCATCTCGGCCCCGGGTTTGCCGTGTAGCCCGTGCTCGCCGAAGAGGTGACCGTGATCCGTGGTCCAGATGATCAAGGTATCCTCAAAGAGACCCAGGCGTTCTGCCATGTCGAGGAAACGACCGATCCAGCGGTCGACCAGCGTTGCCGTGCCGGCGTAGAGCGCGCGCACATCATGATGCTCGGCCTCGGTCATATAGGTGGCGCGACCGTATTGCGGGTAGGTGTTCCGGTCCCCTTTGTAGCCGGGGTCCGCGTAGAGCTCGTAGTCGTACCACGGGCAGTCGAACGGTTCGTGCGGATCCCACATGTCGACGTACAGGAAGAAGCTGTCGTGGTTGTAGTTCGTCTCCAGCCATTCGATGGCGTCGGACATTGTGCGGGCCACCGGATACTCGCGCTCGTGGCGACGATCGAAATGGTTGCGCAGATAGCCGTCGAGGCTCTTGACGTTCTTGATTTTGTGCGGCTGTGCGCCGAACCGGACCGGGAGATCGGGGTTGGTGATCCAGGGATCGCCCTTCTGACCGTGTGAGAAGTAGACGCCCTTGAACCCCCGGGTGTAGTTGTAGTCGTGGGCTCCGAGCATCGGTGTGTCCCAGATCATCTGGGTATGGACACCGGCACGGCTCAGCATCTGGGCCATCGTCCGGTCTTCGGGTCGCAGCGGCTCCCAACCGCGGGTGGGGAAACCATACCGGCCGACCGCGACATCCCACCGGTTGGGGACCGTGGGATAGGAACCGATGTAGTATTGGTCGAAGACTCCGGCCCGCTGGGCAAAGGCATCCAGGTTGGGGGTCTTGATCCAGTCATTGCCATAGCAGCCCAGGTGATCCCGGCGAAATGTATCATTGACAAGTAGAATGACGTTCATTGACGGCCTTTCTCTCCTACCCTAACCACTCACGCATCTTCTCAACATACTGGGGGAACGCGGCTTCCGGTTCGCGTAGGCTGGGTATCCATCGTTTCTCCCACTCCAGTATAGCATAGCCGTCGTATCCGCCGTCGATCAGCAGTGCGAGCATCTCCTGCAGTGGGACATCGCCCTCGCCGAGGGACACGTACTGGTGGCCATCGTCTGCGGTGGGCACGGAATCCTTGACGTGGATGCTGACGGTATAGGCGCCGATGTTACGGTAGGTGTCTGCGGCGGCCTCTCCGTTGGTGCGGTAGGGGTGATGCAGATCCCATAGCACGCGGACGCGAGGGTGGTCGACCTCGCTCATCAGGCGGCCAAAGACCGCCGAATCCGTCCAGTCGTCGTGGGTCTCCAGGGCCAG
>CAZEXX010000040.1:0-18816 GCA_964516885.1 uncultured Anaerolineales bacterium
CTCTCCGGGCCTAAGGGCCTGGCTGCGGGCCTTAGGGCCTTCTTCGCGCTGCATTTTCGTCCTGCGTGGTGGGCGACAGACCATGGGAACTACTTCGGAGATGACCTCTTCGATCCGCTCTGCGGACCGCGGGCGTCTCGCCCGCATCTTCGCGCCAGTGGGAACTGCGCCGTTCCAGCACCTGCTGCGCACTTCGGGCGAATCGCACCGCTATTCCGCATATGGCCTTCCATGCTCGCCCCCGGCCCAATCAGAACGCGGCCTCGATCTTCATCCTGCGTGGTGTGCGTAGGCGAGCAAAAGGTCTATGCCGAAACCGGTCCGTATCCGATGGGATCGTTGTCGACGTCGGCTACGGCTCCGGCGTGGTGGTCGGCGTCGCTGTCGCGGTCGGAGAGGGCTCCGACGTCGCGGTCGCAGTCGGCAGTGAGGTAGGCGCAGGCTGAGGAGTCTCGGTCGCAGTCGGCGGTGAGGTGGGCGTAGGCTGAGGAGTCTCGGGTACCGTGGTACCGGTCGGGGTGCCTTCAGACGGCCACGGCCAGGGCACCGGCGTCCACGTGGGCACCAACACCGGCGTCTCCGTCGGAGTCGGCGTCAGCGACGGCGTCAGCGACGGCACTGGCGTATCTGTCGGAGTCGGAGTCGGAGTCGGCGTTGCCGTCGGCGTTGCGGTGAGAGTCGGCAGCCACGTCTCAGTGGGGAGCGGCGTGGGCGGTTGTACCAGCGTAGGCGGCACGCGAAGTGGTCTGCCGGCCTGGATACTGTCGCTGGGCAGACAATTGTACTCCATCAGAACCCCAGGGGTGGTGCCATAACGCCGCGACAACGCCCACAAGGTCTCTCCACGCGCGATGATGATCGTCCACCAGTTGGCGGGCGCCGTCCTACACGGCATCACCACGACAGTTGGCACGAGCTTCACTGACGCAACGCGGGGCAAGTAGAGCAGCGGCACATCTCTGAGGTCCAATGCTGTGCTCAGGCAGTTGCCCGTAAGAAGATCCTGAGCATTGGTCTGCGATTTCTGAGCCAGACTCTCCCAGGTATCGCCTTCCCTGACAACATACGCCACCCAGCCCGGCCGAATCTGACACACGCTCTGGGGCGTAGACGTCGGGAGCGCTGTCTCTGTAGGGGGCACAGGGGTCGATCTACTCCCGACGGGCGTAGGCGTCGGCTTGGCGATGACCGCATCCGGCGGAGCTTCTGTCGGATGGAGCGTAGGCGTCGGCAAGCTCCAGCGTGGTTCCGGCGTCTGCGCCGTCATCAGCGCATCCGCCCGGGCCAGCCAGAAGCTGCCCACCACCGCTGCCAGGACAAGGCAGCCAACCAGGATCACCCCGAGCAACCGCATACCACTGCTCACCTAATCCTCCTGCGCCTGCGCTTCAGTTTCACAGGGAAGGAGAAAGCTCAAGGTACTGCCAACCCCTTCCTCACTCTCAACCCAAATCCGGCCTCCGTTGGCCTCGACCAGCGCCTTGGCGATCGCCATTCCCACGCCGCTCTCCCCCAGCCCCTGTACTAACGGCTGGTTAGCACGATGGAGTTTGCGGAAGACGCGCGGGTAATCCTCAGGCAGAATGCCGTGCCCGGTGTCGGTCACGGAGATCTGCAAGTAGCGTCTGTCCTCAGAGTCGCTCACCTCGTGCGCATTGACCACGATCTGAGTCCCTTCCTCAGAACACAGGACGGCGTTAGAGAGCAGTCTCAGCATAATCTGGTAGAGGCTGTCGCGATCCGCTCTGACAAGGGCTAGCTCGGGCGGCAGATCCAGCTGCACCGCAAGCCGGCGCTCCCGGAAACGCGCCGCCAGACCCATAATCGCCTCCTCGATGATCTCAATGAGGCTGATCGGCTGCGGCGAGAACCTCATCAGACGGCTGTCCGGTGAAGCGATCCGAATAAGATCATTCAACAGATAGGTCAACTGCTCGACGTTGGCCTTGACGCGCTCCAAGAACTGCTGCTGCATCTCGGTGAGAATGCCGCCTTGCTCTCCAAGCAGGAGATCCGTGTAGCCGGTTATGGCCGTCATCGGAGTGCGGAAGTCACTGGCCAGGCTCACCATCGTCTCATGCCTCTCGGCCTCGCTTTCCGAGGACCGCAGCATGATCACCAATCCGTCCACGTCGCCATCCCGGCCCCGAAGCGAGACCAGATCCGCTTCAATCACAGTGTCGTCATCAGGGGAGAGCGTGAGATGGAGTCGGTCCAGGCCACCTGCATCCGATCGAGCCAGCAGATCATCGATGGCGCTGGACCATCGGGGATCGGCGAAGAAAGCGTCCACCGACAGGCCCGACACATCGCCCTCCGGCATCTCCAGCAACCGGCGGGCCAACGCATCGACCATCGTGATCTGGCCGTCCTCATCGGCGGTCACCAGCCCCAACGCCCCCAGGTACGACTCTCCGCTGTCCGGGCCGGACGGCTGATCCATCGGCTCGGGCACCAAGGTCGTTGGCTCAGTCTCCGCCATCTCGAGGCGGGCCCTGAGGCTGAGAACCTCCTCCTCAAGGCGCTCCCGGTGTTCCTCGATCTGCTCAAGGGTCTGCTTGTTCTCCGACAAAGCCTCACTCAGACGCGTGCGCTCACTGAGAAGCAGGTCCCGGTCCTCAGTCAACTCCTCGATAGTACGATCCAACCCCTCGTGCTCGTGGGCCATCTGACGGACCTCGCCCTGCCAAATCCCAAGCTCCGTCTCAGAGATACCCTGACTTCGCGTGTCCAGTTCTTTGTTGAGCGCCAGGATCTCCTCATCACGCGACTTGATCTCCTGCATCAAGCTGCGGATTCGGCTGTTAAGCGCCTGGAACTGGACTCTCGCCTGCTCAAGCGCCTCGACCAACCTCTGGCGATCCTTGTCGACCTCACCGATCGGCTCACCTGCGGCAACCACAACAGGGGCGGCCACTGCCGCGCGGGCTTCACCTCCACCGCTGCCGGCCAGCGCGACGGCCACGCTCCGCGCAGAAGCAATCGCACCGGCCAACTGATCGCTGACAAACACCGGCATGGCCAAATCGCTGCTGCGCCACACGGACATCCCTTGCGGCCCGCCCAGCAGTAGCAAACCCAACATTCGCCCCGCGTGATGCAGCGGCAACACAGCCAAAGGCAGAACGGTCTCGAAGCCGAGGGCGTTGTACAAGGGCATGAGCCAGCTATCCTCGTCAGGCGACGAAGCAACCACGATCTGGCGTTCCTCGAAAGCCCGCTGCAGTCCTGCATACGCTGCCAA
Organism: uncultured Anaerolineales bacterium; assembly: GCA_964516885.1. Classification (GTDB taxonomy): domain Bacteria; phylum Chloroflexota; class Anaerolineae; order B4-G1; family SLSP01; genus PWVB01. The sequence continues at coordinate 3,245 of CAZEXX010000040.1, forward strand.
GGGCAGCCGGGGCAGCGCAGCTTGCGCCGCTGTCGGGGGATGAATCGCTATGATCTCGACCGCCGCCCCTTTGGCGTCCTTTTCAGTCAGAGCCAGAGCGCATATGTCAACCTGCAGCAGGTCCGCCAGCCGTGAGGAAGCCACAACCAGGGAGGATTCCAGATCCCGCGAAGCTCCCACGTTCTGCAGCAGTTCGATCAGAGGGCGCGCCTCAAAGAGCTGTCCAGGAGGTGCCGCAGGGACCGGGGCGGGCAGCAGCTGCCGGTGCACCCAGATTGAGAGCAGCGGCAGGGATACCAAGGAAAACAACCGCAACCAGCCGTCGATAGCCGTCGAGGGGTCCGGCCAGCTGATCTGCGCCAAAGTGCCCACAAGCCAGAATAGTGCGACCCCCATCCCCCATTCCCACTCAAGAGGGCGGATATAGGCAGCCAATCCCAACGCCAACGCCAAGACCAGCAGAATTGCTACCATCTCAACCAACACCGCACCCCCGGTGACCCCGAAAAATGTCCCCGCGGCCGTGGGTGCAACGGCATGGTAACCGTAGAAGCACAGAGTTATGGCGAGCAATCCGAAGAGCAGCCCACGGACGACCGGCGTGCGCCAGTGGTCGAATCTAGCATCGAGGAGCCCCACCCATATGAGTCCCACAACAGTCGCAAAAAGCGACCAACGCTCCAAGGGAGGGAGGATATTGGAGGGCACCACAAGTCCAGCCACGCCGGCGAGTCCCAAGACCACCAGAATGGCGCGGGCCAGTAGCATACCGCCGGAGGCCCACACCCAACGCCGGGCCAGTGACGCCTTCGGCGTGCCGGAGCGTGCTGACAGTGCGGAGACAAAGGCCTGCTGCAACGCAAAGAGTGCGACCAGGAAGTAGACGAGATCCCCTGGCGCTTGTGTAATGACTTGAATAGCTTCGTTGAGGATTCGCATGCGCCCGCCTTGAATTACATGTGTGATTATAGAACACAAGGAAGCTGATGACAAGGGCGTTACGGGTTCGTCAAGCCTCTTCCCCTTTTCCTGTATAGGGATACAACACCACAGTATAGGGAAGTCATGGTATAATGCGAACTACTTCTCCAGCTAGGCAACCTCCGATTGCAGCAGAACATGCTGGAACGTAACTATAGGATACACCAATACTGTGAGACTCAAAATGGCCAGACGCACGAAGCACCATCACCGCACCCGTGTTTCCGAACACAGAACCGCAACAAGCCTGGCCCACTCAGTCTCTCTAGGCCTCAGCCTCGCCCTCTGGCTCGGCCTCGCCCTTGGGCTCAGTAAGCCAGCGCCGGCAGCGGCAGCGCAGGCAAGCACCTCCGCTCTGGACAATGCCGGGCTACAGCTCTTTTCAGACGAGGTCGAGGACAGATACATCTGTCCTAAGCGGATGATGCAGCGTGATCCCTCACAATGTCCTCCTTACGGACCTGGGACCCGTCTGGTGCGGCTGGATTATCTCCGCGCGCGGCTTCCCAACCCACTCCCTGAATTAGCCGTCGAGGAAATCGAGACTTCCGATGATGCGATCACATCGTACAACTTCGCCTACATCCGGCCCTTGCCCGCGGCTGCCTATGGGCATCCTGAGGAAGCCGCCGCCGGACTGCCACCGCTGCGGGAGTTCCTGGCAGGTGACAACTGGGTAAGCGTGATAGGCGCCGTCGAGTACAACGGCGAGACGTGGTATGAGATCAACACCGGCGAGTTCATCCGCGCCGAGCACGTTGCCTTCACCACGCCCTCTCACTTCAGCGGCGTCGTCCTGAGCGAACAGCCGCAGTATGCCTTCGCCTGGCTCAACCGCAACGTCCACCCGACGGTGACACCGGCGGGCGCGCCACGTGAGGATGTGCTCCTGCGCCGCTATGACCGGGTCTCGCTCTTCGCGCAGGAAGCGATTGGGGGTCAGCTGTGGTATATGGTCGGTCCTGACCAGTGGGTGGAGCAGTCCGCCACCGCCCGCGTGGACGTCGACGCTCCGCCGGAGGGTGTAGGTGCCGGCGAGAAGTGGCTGGAGATCAACACCTTTGAGCAGACCCTGGCCGCCTATGAGGGTGGTCGTATGGTCTTTGCCACCCTGGTCTCCACCGGGCGCACCGGGACTTGGACACCCAACGGCCTGACCCGTATCTGGGGAAAGCTCCCTGCAACACCTATGATCAACCGCGATGTCACCAATGACAGCCCGCTCTGGTATTATCTTGAGGATGTGGAGTGGACCCAGTACTTCAACAGCGCCTACGCGCTCCACGCCGCCTACTGGCATAACAGCTTTGGCTTCACCCGAAGCCACGGATGCGTCAATCTGTCCATTCCGGATGCCAAGTGGCTGTACCAGTGGACATCGCCGTATGCGCCGATTGACAACAAGATCGTGTACAGCAAGCAAAGCGACATGGGTACTTGGGTTTATGTCCACATGACCCCGCCGGCTCCCAATGTCGTAGCTTCACAATGACGCTGGATATCGAGACACGGCAATATCTGACAGACAATCGTGAGGAGGCGCGTACGCGTCTCCTCACGTGGTTTGAACGCCATGCCAGAGAGCTTCCCTGGCGCGACACCCCCACACCATACCAGGTATGGGTCTCCGAAGTGATGCTGCAACAGACGCAGGTGGAGACGGTACGCAGCTACTACCGACGCTTTCTGGATCGCTTTCCCACGGTGCAGGCGCTTGCCGCAGCCTCGCAGGAGGAGGTGCTGAAGCTCTGGGAAGGATTGGGCTACTACAGCCGGGCACGCTCACTTCACAAGGCAGCTCAGGTCGTCCTCGATACACACCACGGCAGACTGCCGGCCGACGTCACAGCGCTGCGACGCCTGCCCGGCATAGGCCCCTACACCGCCGGCGCCATCGCCAGCATCGCGTTCGGCATACCGGCCCCAGCTGTGGACGGCAACGTGCGCCGGGTGATGGCCCGCGTGCTCGCCATGCCGACACCAACCCAGGCAGTCTTGGAGGATGCCGTTGGCCTATGGATGCCGGAGGATGCTGCGGGTCCCTTCACCGAGGCGCTGATGGAACTTGGCGCCACTATCTGCTCGCCGCGATCTCCGAAGTGTCTGCACTGCCCGTGGCAAGCCCTGTGCCGCGCACAGGAGCTTGGGCAACAAGAAGCGTACCCGGCAGCCAGGCCCCGCAAAGCCATCCCCCACTACGATGTGGCAGCCGCCGTCACACTGCGTAATAGGCCCAACAATGCCGGCACAGAAGTCTTGGTCGCACAACGGCGCCAGAACGATATGCTAGGGGGGCTGTGGGAATTTCCAGGTGGCAAGCGCGAAGCGGCAGAGTCGCTACCCGAGGCCCTGCGCCGCGAATTGCGCGAGGAAATGGGCATCGAGATTGAAGTCGGCGAGCCATTGACGACCGTCAAGCACGCCTATACCCATTTCCGAATCACCCTGTACGCCTTCATCTGCGCACTCAGGAATGGCGATCCTCGCTGCATCGAGTGTCAGGACTTCAAGTGGGCATCCCTGGCCGAGGTGCAGGCACTGCCGATGGCGGTCACCGACCGCAAGATCGCGGGAGCCCTGGAAGCGTGGCTTGAGGCTCCCCAGCAGCTGCGAGGTGACTGACACCTCCGCATAAGCGATAGCTGCGGCCCCGAGTCACAAAGTCGCGCCGCCGGCCCCCCCCCTAGGGCCCCAGCTCGCGGAAATCGGGGTGTGGCGCCGACGATCCCTCCCGCAGCACCACCAGCATCTCATTGTGGATCTTGCCGTTGCTGACCACCACCTCGCCCTCCGTTATGACACGATCGTAGCCGCCGGTGAAGTTGGAGAACCGGCCACCGGCCTCCTCCACCAGCAACAGTCCGGCCATCACATCCCATGGGCTCAGTCCCGGTTCCCAATACCCGTCAAAACGACCGCAGGCCACATAGGCCAGATCCAAGGCTGCCGACCCCGCACGCCGCACGCCCTGAGAACGACGCAGGAAGTTATCCAGCACACGGCTGTTGTTATCAGCGGCCACGCGCCGCGAATAGGGGAAGCCGGTGGCCAGGAATGCAGCCGACAGGGAATCAACCGCCGATACGAGGATCTCAGCGCCGTTACAGTACGCGCCCTCCCCGCGGCGAGCCCAGAACGTCTCATCGCGGAGCGGATCGTAGACCACGCCGACCTGGACCAAACCGCCGGCCAACAGCCCAATCGAGACACTGAAGTGCGGGAAACCGTGAGCGAAATTATTGGTGCCATCCAGCGGGTCCACCAGCCAGATCGGCTCAGGAATGGCCAGTCTCTCACCGTGGCCCTGGCCGCCGCCGGACTCTTCCCCATGGATCCGATGTTGGGGAAAGGCCACCCGAAGTCGCGATACGATGATGGCCTCAGCTGCCCGATCGGTCTCCGTGACCGGATTCACAGCTCCCTTATAGTCTACATGCCCCGTAATGCCGTAGTTCTTGCGAATCAGAGCACCGGCTTCATGCGCGATGTCGATGACGGTTTCGAGCGTCGTGGATGGTATGGCGGCGAGCAATTCAGGCAAGCCTAATCCCCCACAATCCTATGCCACAGCGCAGACCAGAAGGGCTCTGCGGTGGGCTCGGGCGTTGGCGTCCCGGCAACCGGGACACGGACCGTCGGACTGGGAGTCACCGATACTGACACAATCAGGACCTCGCCCGGCAACGCCATCTTGGCATGGATCTTGGACCAATCCTCGACATAGTCGTCGCTCTGAACGTAGGCCATCTGCGCCCTCAAGGCATCCTGTTCCATCTGCGCCGCAGTGAGCATCGGCTCCAGCGTCGCGAGTTCTGCCTCCAGCGCCTGATTTGTTTGCCAGGCGTGCGAAAAAGCCGACACCATCAAGATCACCAGAGCTACCAACCCTCCCCAGAGCAACCAGGAGACCCGATGATGGATGATCTGCTGCTTCGTTGTCTCCTTCACCTCTGTTGTCTCTGTCTTCGCCATCCTGACCTCTGTTCTGTGGGCGCACGTCAACTGCGCCGGAGGGAACCGGCAACACCAAGCAATGATCATCCCGCAACCTACATAATAGTATAACACTCACGGTGAGTATCCACAATACGTCACCACCGTGGGCAGGTCCAAACCCGCTGAAATCGTCGCCACGGCAGGTATTCTTGCTTTTCAGGGTTGGAAGGTTTCTGTTAGGACATGGTAAACGTTTCCTAGGTGTTTGTTAATCGGCTGCGCTTTAATGGATATGCTTATCAATCGGACTCGTTGGAAGGAGATCAATGTTACAGGCGAATAGTCCAGTTCCCCTTTACAGACAACTCTACCATCACTTGCGTCAGGCGATCGAGGACGGCGAATTCGAGGTGGGACAGAAATTATCCTCAGAGAGGAAAATAGCTGCTGACCACGGCATCAGCAGGCTCACAGCCCGAAGGGCATTCGACATTCTGAAACAGGAAGGCTATGTCCGCGCATATCAGGGCAAAGGCTGTTTTGTGGCCCATAGCGCATCGCACATCTACGATGGTCCGGCAGTCGAGGGATTCAACGCGGCCACAATCCGCCGTGGCATGACGCCCACCAGCCGGATCCTCAGCTGCAGCGTCGTGCCCGCCAACAGTGAAGTGGCAAGCCACCTGCAAATTGAGAAATGCGAGAAGACAGTCCGCATCCGCCGGCTGCGGCTGTGTAACGACATACCGGCAGCGCTGGACACGGCATATCTACCGTACCCTATGTGCAAATCCTTGCTGGACATCGATCTGGAGAAGCAGTCACTCTACCGCTCCCTTGAGATGCAGTTGCACATCCGGCTGGCCCGCGCCAAGCAGACCATCCGGCCGACCCTGGGGAAGGACAATGACCTCGCGCTGCTCGGCCTAAGGGCCCCAGCCACTGTGTTGCAGCTTCACAGAGAGACGTACGACAGCCAGGGACAGGTAATCGAGTTTGTCGACGCCGTCTATCGTAACGACCAGTACGATCTGCATCAAGTTCCTCACAGAACCGAGGTATAGAGCCATCCCGGTTCTTCTCTCCTCCTTGCCCTGCGAGTTACCATAACTCACAGGGCTTTTTTTGTTGCCATAGGCGGATGCGATCCAGGATGGCTTTGTTGCAGTTGCCATCGAGCGGAATAGCCTGGTCCGGTATCTGCTTCCATCCTGGGCCGCAACCCTTGTCGACACCCCATTACCCAGTACAATGCCTGCATCTGAGTAACACGTAGATCACATTCTCGAGGTATCATCTTGACCAAGACCCAACCCATCATCGCTGCCGTCATCCTTGCTGCCGGCGGCTCCACACGCTTCGGACGACCGAAGCAGCTGTTAACCTGGAATAACAAACCTCTGATCGCACAGGCTGCTGATGTAGCCTGGTCGGCTGGGCTGGATCCGGTCACCGTCGTCGTTGGCGCCTATGCCGACACCGTGATCCCCGCGCTGGCGGCGAGACCGGTGCGCATCGTCCGCAACTATCGCTGGCAGGAGGGGATGAGCAGCAGTCTCCACGTGGGTATCGCAGCACTCCCCCCGGACGTTGACGCCGCCATCTTCATGCCCATCGACCAGCCCTTGATCACACCCCAACTCTTACAGATGTACATACACCGCCGGCAGGAGACAGGCGCCGGAATTCTTGTGCCGCAGACCACGGACGGGCAGTATGGCTCTCCGGTGCTCTTCGCAAAGCGCTATTTCGAGGAGTTGTCCGGCCTCTCCGGTGACGTCGGAGGGCGCGCGCTCTTCACCAAACATGGCGACGACATCGCCTATCTGCCTATCTCGGACTCAGCGTGGATGACCGATATTGACACTCGCGCAGCCTATGAACAGCTCCAGATCTCGACCGGCGCAGCTTCCGGCACGCTGGACTTCAGCCACATTCGCGGCCTGGTCTGCGACATGGATGGCGTGCTGTGGCGAGGCCAGACCGCTTTGCCGGGACTGAAGGAGTTCTTCCGGCTGATCCACGACTTGGACCTCAAGTATATGCTGGTCACCAATAACTCCAGCCGAACACCGGCCCAGTACGTCCAGAAGCTGGCGGGGATGGGGATCAGTACAACCACCGACCACGTTCTGAATTCTGCCATTGCAGCAGCGCGCCACGTCGCTGATAGGCAGCCGGGCGCGAGCATCTTCGCCATCGGCGGCCCGGGCGTGAAGGAGGCTGCCTTAACACACGGTCTGGAATTCCACAACGAAGCCGACATAGAAGCAGTCGACTATGTCGTCGTGGGCTGGGATCGGGATCTGACGTGGGAAAAACTGGCCACGGCGACCCGTCTGATCCTCAGTGGGGCTACCTTCATCGGCACCAACCCCGACAAAACATTCCCCCTGGAGCATACACTGGCACCGGGTAACGGCGCACAAACCGCGGCTCTGACCGCGGCAACAGGCACCGAACCTGTTATGGCCGGAAAACCCGCCGGGCCACTCTACCAACAAGCCATGCAGCGCATGCACACGACGTCGGAGACCACGTTGGTACTCGGCGATCGGCTGGACACGGACATCCTCGGAGGTGTTCGCCTGGGAATGCCGACCGCGCTGCTGTTGACAGGCATCTCACAAGCCCACGAACTCGAACACTCCCCCATCCGCCCCACCGCCGTCATCAAGGATCTTCCCACGTTGGTGCAGATGTGGCGCACGACCTGCCGCCAATCAAGCCGGTCGCATACAGTGCGAGACTAGTAAGGGAGACCTATGCCACAGAAAAAACCAAACCTTCTTGATCTTGATCATGGCGAACTGGAGTCACTGCTTGAGAGTGTGGGACAGCCACGTTATCGCGCCGACCAGATCTGGCAATGGCTGTACAAGCAGCTGGCCACCGAAATCCAGGATATGACCTCGCTCCCCAAAGCACTGCGGGCCAGACTCGAGGAGGTGGCCGTCCTCCACACGCCGAGTGTACTCGCCACGCAGGAGTCCCTGACCGGCGAGACACGCAAGGACCTGTTGGAGATGCGCGACGGCGAGCAGGTCGAGGTTGTCCTGATGCGGTACATCGAGCGGCGCACGGTCTGTGTATCGACCCAGGTTGGCTGCGCCATTGGATGCCAATTCTGTGCGACAGGGCAGATGGGGTTCCAGCGCAATCTCAGCAGCGGCGAAATCGTCGCGCAGGTTCTGCACTTTGAGCGCGCGCTCCGATCCCAGGGCCGGCGAGTGACCAACATCGTCTTCATGGGAATGGGTGAGCCCCTGCTGAACTACGACAACACCCTGGCCGCCATCACGCGTCTTATGGATCCGGCCGGCCTGCAGATGGGCCAGCGGCGTATGACGTTGAGCACCGTCGGCATATCCACGGCCATCCGCCGTTTTGCCAAGGAGAAACTCCAGGTCAATCTCGCCGTGTCGCTCCACGCAGCGACGGATGACTTGCGCAGCGAATTGATGCCGGTTGACCGGCGCCACGATCTGGATGCACTCTTCCTAGCAGTCCAGGAATACATCAACCGGACCAATCGCCAGGTGACGTTCGAGTGGGCCCTGATTGATGGCGTGAATGACACGCCGGAGCAGGCAGCGGCGCTCGCGGCCCGCATTGCCGGGATGCTGGTTCACGTCAATCTGATACCGCTGAATCCAACCGACGGCTATCCGGGCCAGCCCTCATCCGAGGAACGCGTAACGGCGTTCACTGACATTCTGGATCGCCGGCACATCTCCTATACGCTGCGGCTGCGTCGCGGCGGCGACATCCAGGCCGGCTGCGGTCAGCTACGCGCCAGAATCCTCCACCAATCTGCCTGATCGTCAGATAAGTGTCAGGTTGACGTCAAGTACGCAAGGTATGAAAATGGTATATTATCATTGTACGGAATCGGGGACCGTGCAGAGATTCTCCTCCTTCTGAAAAACCGGGGGTTGTTGGGACGCCCCCGGTTTTTCCTTGCCACAAGGCGGAGCCGCTCTCTGGTCTGAGAGCGGCTCCGCTTTGTGGCACATGACAGGTCTCTCCCCCACCCGCGCAGAGGCGTCGAAGCTTGCCTGGTATGGCATCCGTGATAGACTACCCGTGACTTTGGGAGGCACGAATGGGGCAAGCACTATACCGCAAATGGCGCCCACAGACGTTTGACGACGTGGTGGGACAGGAACATATTGTGCAGACGCTGCGCTATGCCCTGCAGACCGGGCATATCCATCACGCGTACCTGCTGGCCGGCCCCCGTGGCACCGGAAAAACCACCACTGCGCGCCTGATCGCCAAAGCCGTCAACTGCCTCGCGCCGAAAGACGAACGTCCCTGCAACCGGTGTGAGATTTGCACCGCGATCAGCGCAGGACGGTTGATGGACCTGATAGAGATCGACGCGGCCTCCAACACAGGTGTCGACAACATCCGCGACCTTCTGGAGAAAGTGGGGTTCCTCCCCACGCAGGCAACCTACAAGGTCTATGTCGTCGACGAGGTACATATGCTCTCGACGGCAGCCTTCAACGCACTCCTCAAAACGCTTGAGGAACCTCCAGAACACGTGATCTTTGTCCTCGCCACAACAGAGCCCCACAAGATTCCCGAGACGATTCTCTCTCGATGCCAGCGATTTCAATTCCGCCGGATCCCACTTGAAGCTCTGGTGGGGCGTCTGGACACCATCGCAAAAGCAGAATCGGTGGATGCCGAACCACAGGCACTGGAGATCATAGCCCGCGCTGCGACCGGTAGTATGCGCGACGCCATCAGCCTCTTCGACCAGATGGCGGCAAATGGCACGATCACCGCGGACTATGTGCGCACGATGCTGGGGGCAGAACGCCGCGAAGTAGTTCAGGAGCTGCTGCGAGCCTGGATCGACCAAGACCTGACGGAAGGGCTACAGCTCATCAACGGCGCCATCGACGGCGGTGCCGATCCGCGGCAGTTAGCCCGCCAGACGGCGGATTTCCTGCGGGGACTGCTGCTGATGCGGCTCGGCGCCGGTCACACGTGGTCCGATCCCACCGACGATGAGCGCGAACGGTTGGCAGGGATGGCAAGCAAGGTCGATCCTGACCATCTGGTCAAGGCCATACGCTTGTTCAGCGAGGTGGCGTCCAAGCAACGTGCCGGCTGGCAGCCACAGCTCCCGCTCGAGCTGGCCTTTGTCGAGGCTACGCTCCAATCCGCGCAGAATGACCGAGAGATTCTGCCTGACAGAGATACTGGTGCCTGGGCAACCACGCCGGGCACACGCCCGACACGCACACCGCCGGCGACAGCCAGGGCGATGCCCACACAGCCACCTCCCCAACGCAAACCGGCTGTGACCACGCGAGTCGCCGAGCCGGCCACATCGATTACGACGCCGTCGCCGACGGCACCGTCGCGCAAAACACCCAACACAGCCAACGAGACACCGGCACAATCCGTAGCTCAGACGGGGGCAGAAGAACCGGCGACAGCTGTGGACACAGCTACAGCGAGTGACACCTCACCTACCGTGGAGGAAAACCCTGCACCGGCGGACCAGACCCACGGAATCACGGGAACATCGCTGGACTCTGTCGTCGTGGAGAACATCAGAGACAGGTGGCCAGAGTTGCTCCGGAACATCCAACCGGTTGCCCTTGGGGCCCTGCTGCGGGATGCCGACGTCGGTGGGACGGACAACCAGGGCCGTTTGGTGCTCACATTCCAGCACGCCTTCCACTGCAAGAAGGTGTCTGAGGCAACCAACCTCCGGCGGATTGAAGATGTCTTGGTTGAGGTCTTCCATCAGCCGATCGCCATCCGCTGTCTTCCAAGAGATGAGTGGAAAGCACAAGGGTCAAGCCAGCCGCAAGCTGGCCGCCGGCCGCAGGCTAGTCGCCAACCACAGGCAGATCGCCGGTCTCCCGTTAGCCATGCCCCCCGGGCCAAACAGCCGGACATTCCCTTGGAAGAGGATGAACTGATCCGTCGGGCTCAAGAGGAACTTGGCGCAGTCGCCAGGATCAACGATTAGTTCCAGCGCCATTGACCAAAGGTCGTTGGTAGACAGTCGTCGACCGACGCTCTACCCAACCAAGAAAACTAGGATTGACCAACAAGGAGCAGGCATGTCTCGTCGAAGAAGCAGTCCCGGCGGCCGTGGCAAGTCGCAGATGAACCCGAATGACCTGATGCGCCAGGTTCAGCAGATGCAGAGCCAGATGGAAAGCATCCAGGAGGAAGCGAACAAAGAGGTCATCGAGGTATCATCCGGCGGTGGCATGGTCAAAATCTCGATCAATGGCGCTCTTGAGGTCCAAAGCATTGAGATCGATCCCGAGGTCGCCGATCCGGATGACGTCGAGATGCTCCAGGATCTCGTTCTGACTGCCACAAATGAGGCTATTCAGAAGGCCCAGGCGATGGTGGCTGAGAGCATGTCGGCACTCACCGGAGGCCTGGGGATTCCAGGTCTGTAGATCGTCCCCTGTATCCCATAGACCCTGCGTACGCCCTCGGGCTGTGCAGGGCTCAACTTCCATGAAGGGTGACTCGAGTCTAAGACTATGGCAAACGCTGCTATCCCACCATCGGTCACTGAGCTGATCCAGACCTTTGCCGAATTGCCAGGCATCGGGCCCAAGACAGGCTCAAGATTGGCTTTCTTCCTGCTGCGTGGCAAGTCCGAGCTGGCGATGCGCCTTGCTGAAGCGCTCAAGGATTTGGTCGAGAACACGCGGTTCTGTTCTACCTGCTACAATGTGACAGAGGATGACCCGTGCCCGATCTGTGCTGATCCGACGCGTGATCAAAGCATCGTCTGCGTCATTGAGGAACCCATGGATCTCCTCTCACTGGAACGCACCGACAACTACAAAGGGATCTACCACGTACTCCATGGGGCATTGTCTCCTTTGGAAGGCATTTTCGCCGAAGACCTGCGAATCGCCGAGCTGGAGAAGCGTGTCCGAGAAGACGGGCTCAAGGAGGTCCTTCTCGCCACCAATCCCACCAGCGAAGGGGATTACACTGCGGCCTATCTGGTCCAGCGGCTTAAGCCCCTAGGGGTGCGGATCACACGACTCGGACGCGGCCTGCCGGTCGGTGGGGATCTTGAGTATGCCGACGCCGTCACCCTCACCCGCGCACTTGAGTCGAAGCAGGAACTCTAGGAGCGGGTCCAGACACTCCGGTCCTGGACCCTGGACACCACCTATGGAAAATACTTGGCGCCTAAACATCCGCACGGGATGGATCGTCGGGCTCGCACTGGCAGTGATCCTAATCGGTGCGACCGTCGGACTGGTCGTAGCTGCCGTCGTCACCCCAGTGTCCATCCGTGTTTTCCTGCTGGGCCTTGGGGCATGCGTCACGCTGGGGCTTGCCATTCGAGTGCTCACCCAACTCTGGGGTCTGATTAACGCGAGTTACGAGCTCGACCGCAATGCACTGGTGATCCATTGGGGCCCCATCGAACACCAGATTCCAATGGGAAGCATACGCGACGTGATCTCCGGCGCCAAACTGGAAAATGTACGTATCCGCCCCAGCTTGCGCTGGCCCGGATACGTCGTCGCCCTTGGAAAAGCAACCGCACCTGAGGGCGATAGCGAGCCCGATGAAACGAAGAGCGCGGATCTGGATCCCATTCTCTTCTATGCCTCAGCGCCGCTTAGATATCAGGTCATCTTGCGCACCGATGGGATCGCCTACGCCATTTCGCCCGAGGACACCGAGGCATTTCTGGTCGCGCTCCGCGAACGGCTTGAAATGGGGCCAACCCAGGAGGTAGAAGAGCACTCCACACATCCTGCCTTCCTGGACTGGGAAATCTGGCGTGATCGCTGGAGTGTGGCGATGCTGGGATGCAGCGTCGGTCTGCTTGTCCTGATGGTGGGCGTTCTGTGTTGGCGATTCCCCTACCTATCGGCTGAGATCCCGCTCAAGTTCACGCCCGCTGGCAGCATCCTACTCATCGGAGAAAGAGCACGGATCTTCTACTTCGCGCTGGTGGGCACGGCCTTCACGCTCATCAACGGTGGGCTCGGGCTATTCTTCTACCGGCGCCAACGTCCACTCTCCTACTTTCTGTGGACCGGTCTACTGGCGGCTCTAGCTGGCCTTTGGGCTGCCGTTGTCTCAATCTTGCTCAGACAATAGACCGCATGGGTACCCCGATCGTCTCCATCCGCACTACCGGGGCCTTAGGACGTGCGATCGCCTGTCTTCAATCCGGCAAGCTCTTGGTCGTGCCGACCGACACGATCTACGGCATCGCCGCGCTGCCTGGACAAGCCAACATCATCGATCAACTCCATGCGGCACGAGGCCGCGCCCAGGAACCGGCTCTGCCCTTCCTCTTGGCGAGCGCAGAGGAGATGGCCGGCCTGACCCGTACGAACGCCCACGCACTTCGCCTGGCGCAGCGCTTCTGGCCCGGGCCGTTGACCCTGATCCTACCCCCGGCAGCGAACCTGCCGGCTGAATACCGCTCGTATCCGATCGCCCTCCGCGTGCCGAACTGTGCGCCACTGCTTGATCTCCTCAAGCTGGTGGGGGGCAAGCTGCTGATCACCGGCGCCATCCGCTCAGGATATCCGCCGGCCATCACTGCGCAGGAAGCCGTCGGCCTCTTGGAGAACCACGTCGACCTCATCTTGGACGGTGGGCCATCCCCCTACGGCATCCCCTCGACCATCGTGGACTGTATTGCCGATCCGCCCGTCATCGTGCGCCGGGGCGCGATATCTGTCGAGAAAATCCGGCAGGCGCTGGGTCTCGACAGCATCGCTTCGCACAGAGACCCATGAGAAACCGGAAAAACAGCCTTTGGCCGGTACTCCTCACGGTGACTGTGCTGCTACTCGCTACCGGCTTACGCTACGCCACACTCGATCGCCAGTCCTTCTGGAACGACGAGGGAAACACCGCGCGATTGGTGGAACGGTCGGTCGCCCTGATTATCGAGGGCGCCGCCGGCGATATCCACCCACCAGGGTACTATCTGGTGCTGCACCTGTGGCGTGCAGCGGCCGGTGCATCGGAATTCGCACTTCGCAGCACCTCGGCACTGTGCGGCATACTCACCGTCGCCGTCGCCATATCCCTGGGGCGCCAAGCAGGCGGCAGGCGGAGCGCCATCGGCGCAGGCCTGATGGTGGCACTCCATCCGCTGTCCGTCTATTACAGCCAGGAAGCGCGCATGTACGCGCAATTGGGGCTAGCTACCGCCCTAACCCTGTGGATGGCCGTGGCACTCCTCCGTCGCGGCGGGGAACGCGCCAAGCCGTCACGATGGATACGACCGGCAACAGGGCTCGCCCTATGCGTTGCGGCGGGTCTCTACACGCAGTACACCTATGTGCTGGCCCTGGTAGCCCTGAACGCGGCCTTCGGCCTGTGGTGGATCACCCAGCGCTCCCACTCGTGGCGGCTCCTGGGACAGTGGATCCTGTCGCACGCGGTCGGCACCCTTCTCTTCATGCCGTGGGCCCCCATTGCATTGGGTGCCGCAGGGTGGCGCCCGCCGGACCTCAACCAAGGCGAAGCCTTCCGAGCCCTGATCCAAACGCTCTTCGTCGGCACCACCCTCCCGGACGCCCCACTCCACCTGATCCTGCCCGCCGCCGGCGGCCTAGCACTCCTCACCCTTCAGTACTCGTTGAGGGCCCCGCGCCGATCGCCCCGACGTTTCGCCATCTGGGCGGCGCTGTCGATGGCGATCCTGCCGGCTGCCATTATCGCAGCTGCCGGCCTCTACCGCCCGGCCTATCTGAAATTCCTGATGATGAGCATAACGCCGCTGGCGGTGGCGCTGGCAGTGCCGCTGGGCGTGCCGCCGGGCGTGCCCGCCTGCTCCTCGGCCAGCCCTGTACGAGCCCCTGCACGAGCTCCTGTACGGGCACGTCTGAGACGTGCCCTCCGCTCCCCCCCCCACAAATGGCCTCTCCTCGGTGCCGCGGCCCTGCTGCTGGGCGGCCTGCTGCCCTATCAGATCCAATCGCTGACCCAACTCTACACCAATCCAGCCTACATCCGTGACGACTATCGCGGAATCGCCGCCCAGATCCGTGCGCAGGGACAGCCTGGTGATGCGATCCTGCTGAGCGCACCCAACCAGTGGGAAGTCTTCACCTACTACTACGGCAGCCAACCGGCAGACACGCTGCCCGTCTATCCTGCACCCTACCGCCCAACGCGCACAGAAGCCGAGGCCTGGATCGCAGATATCATAGCCCGGCACGCCGGGGGACGGCTGGTTGTGCTCCTCTGGGGGGAGACGGAGTCAGATCCCGAACGGCTCATCGAACGGGCGCTCTCAACCCAGGCCTATAAGGCCGGTGAGAGCTGGATCACGACGGTACGCCTGGCGTGGTACGGCACAGGCCCTGCCGCATCGGAACCGGACCAGCCGCTCGAGGCTCATTTTGGGGAGGTAATCAAGCTGGCAGGAAGCGAGCTCCCGGATTCCGTGTGGGCACCGGGAGACATCATCCCACTGACCCTCTTCTGGGAGACCGAGGCGACGCCGGAGGAGCGACTGAAGGTCTTCGTGCATCTCATCGATGGTGCCGGGACCCTCGTCGCACAGACGGACGCCGAGCCGGGGGTAGGCTTTGCCCCCACGGTGATATGGCAACCCGGCGAGATTGTCGTGGATCGCTATGGCGTGCAGCTGCCCGCAGACCTGG
>CAZEXX010000041.1:0-17125 GCA_964516885.1 uncultured Anaerolineales bacterium
GAATGAGCAGCAGAGAGCCACAGTGGTTCACTTGGTCGCCGAGCCGCGACATACTGATGGCGCTGCTCACCGAGCTCGCTATGGTTGCGCTTTACTGGACCACGACCCAACTGCTAAGCGGTGGATGGGACGGTGTGTTGGTCTTTGGGGTGTTGACCAATTTGGGTCTCAACGTGCTGTTCCCGGTGTGGTGGACCGTATACTACCGCAAACAGCCGTTGAGCGAGTTGGGCATCACTAAGCGCCGCTGGCTTCCTAGTCTACTCATCAGCGTCGGACTTGCTGCCTTCACTTCATTCGGATTGCGGCAGATGGCAGCCGGTATAGACTTGCTGCCCCAAGTGCTTTTCAACGCTGTCATCCTGTGGGAACCCTTCTTTGTCTTTGGCTGGCTGCAACTGCGCTTCGACCGTGCCTTTGGCATCGTGCCGGGTGTGCTGCTGACCGGGCTGAGCTTCGCCGCCTACCACATCGGCACCTATCCGCCCGCCGATCTGGGAACGCTGCTGATGTTTGGCGTGTTCTTCGCCGTTGTATTCCGCCTGACCTCCAACCTGCTGATTGTGTGGCCTCTGGTCTGGAGTGTCGCCTCGTCCATCGGCACCTTGATGGGAGGAATGCACTTCACCTGGCGCCAAGTCGCGATATGGTCGGTCATTCTGCTCATCCAGCTGGCCTTTACCGGCTACACGTGCTGGAGACAGAGCAAGGAAGTTGTACAACCACAGCGATAGGGATGTTTGCAGGCAGATCAACCGTGAGGGTAGTGGCGCTACAAGCGCACGTGGGTCTTTGCCGGCAGAACGCACCTGTGACCAGGTTACCCGTGTGGTGAGTGGGACCGAGGAAAGGGTCCTATGCAGTTGATCGGCTGCGGGGCGTGTCGCAGACTATGGCTGCGTCTCAGGCCGGCACCAGTTCTCGAACGTGCAGGATCTCTTTGTGGCCTATGGGGCGTATGTCGTCTCGCGTCAGCGTCAAAACTGCGATGGTCTCGCCCTCACCGGTGACGAACTCGACTTCGAAAGCCGGCCCGTCGTTATAGCGATGCACGACAGCCCCGATGTCGCCGCATTTCAGCCCATATTCGTCGATATCACGCGCCAGCACAACCGTATCCAGTTCACGTATCATCTCATCCCTCTATGTTCGACTTGCAGGATACGCCGTAACAAGACGGGGCCTCGTGTCGTCCTGATTCCTCACGAAACCTACAGTCTTGCGTCGCTTGTGTTCTGATTGTACTGGTTTCCTGTTCATTCAACAGCCTGTGCTCTTGCCCCGTTGCTTTCAGCGCTGTTGACGGTAGAATGCAGCCGTGCTGGCAGGGAAGAACCACCCCTCGCCTGTCCTTGCCGGAGAGCGAGGTCTCTCTTGTCGCCGCTTGGCGGAGCTAAGAGACTGACGACGGAGTGATCTATGGCATCAGAATCCAACAAGAGACCGGCTGACGGCGAACGCCAACTGCGTGACGGTCGACTCTCCTCTGGGGACGATGCCGCAGACGCAGAACGACCAAGTGACCCGTGGCAGGCAGCGGATCTTCGCCGACGGGCAGCGCACCTTCGCCCGCAGGATCAGGGAGACGATGCTACGGACGCCGGGGACGAAAGCACGTCTGTCCTGCCGGATGTGCCCACCACCGGTTCCGAGGATCGTACAGTTGCTATTCCCGTGGTCTCGCTGCACGAGGATAACCCCGCCCCAAGCCGGTGGATACCGACGCAACGCATTCCTCTGCCGCCCGGTGCGCAAGCACCGGCACGGGCCGCAGAGCTGACCCGTCCGGTGCCGACCTGGCGTGGGACAATCGCTGCCGATGACTCCGACACGCAGCCGATCAAGCCGGTTCAGCCGCCTGCGCCGCCTTCATCACCACCCCGGGGGGGGGCGGTAAGACGCGCACCGCGCAAGCGGGGCAAGGGCCCGCGTTGGGCTTCGATCTTGCTGGGTGTGACGCTGACCGGTGTGGGCCTGTTTCTCTTGGGCCTCGTGGCGGGAGCTGTCGGGTACATTTATTTGGCTGCGCAACTTCCCAGCCCGGATGAGTTGCGCGAGCGGCAGCCCAACTTCGCCAGCAGCCAGATATATGATCGCAATGGGCTTCTGCTGCACGAGATCATTGATCCTACAGCCGGCAAGCGCACCTACGTCTCGATAGACCAGATCTCGCCGTATCTGAAGTTGGCCTCCGTGGCGACTGAGGATCGCAACTTCTACCAGCACGGCGGCTTTGATCCGGTCGCGATCGCGCGTGCGGTCTACTACGCAGTGCAGGAGCGTGAGATCGTCTCCGGTGCCAGCACGATCACCCAGCAGGTCGCGCGGAATATCCTCCTGGGGCCAGATGCCATGTTCGAACAGACGGCGTCGCGAAAGATCAAAGAGATCATCCTGGCAGCAGAGCTGACTCGCCGCTACAGCAAGGATGACATCCTTGAGGTCTATGTCAACAACAACAACTACGGCAACCTTGCCTACGGCGTGGATGCGGCCGCACGCACCTACTTCGGCACTAACGCGGCACAGCTTACACTGCCCCAGGCATCCTTCCTCGCGGGGCTGCCGCAGTCTCCGGCGCTCTATGACCCGTTCCGTGGAGGCCGGGAGGCCGCCCTCAAGCGCCACAAGGTGGTTCTCGGGCTTATGGTCGAGGACGGTTATATCACCATTGATCGGGCTGTGGCGACGGCCGCGGAGATGGATGCCTACGAGTTCAAGCCGATCTACACCGACCGTATCCCCGCACCGCACTTTGTTGTTTACGTGACGCAATGGGTGGAGGAGGCCCTTGGGACTGCGGCGCTCTACACGGGCAGCGGGCTGCGGATTCACACGACCCTGGATCCACGCCTGCAGCGTATCGCCGAGGAAGAGGTGGTACGTGGGGTTGCGGCGCTGGCTGATCGCAATGCTACCAATGGCGCGCTCACTGCAATAGAGCCTTCCAGTGGCCATATTCTGGCTATGGTCGGCAGCGTCGACTTTTACGACCATGATCTGGGCGGGCAGGTTAATGTCATGCTGCGATGCCGCCAGCCCGGCTCGGCGATCAAACCCTTCACGTACCTCAAGGCCTTTGAAGAAGGGTGGACACCGGCGACGATCGTATGGGATCTGCCCGTGTCTTACACCGACACTGCCGGTAACGTGTATGAGCCGGTCAACTACGATGGCCGATTTCGCGGCCCGGTCTCGGTCCGGACGGCTCTGGCGAATTCGCTGAATGTATCGGCGGTCAAGACCCTGGAGTATGTGACGGTGGATGGGCTGCTTGAGATCGCTGGACGTCTTGGCGCCGAGTCATTGGTGGCCCCTCAGGATAACTGCCCGGACTATCCCTACGAAAACCGCCCGCTGTATGGTCTGGCGCTCACCCTCGGCGGTGGCGAGATGAAGCCCTTGGAATTGACGAGTGCATATGCGACACTGGCAAATGGGGGGTTGCGCATGCCGCCGACACCGATTCTGTGGGTTGAGGATCAGAGCGGCAATGTCTTGATCGACAATCGCCGGCGGCAAGGTGAGCAGGCCGTGGATCCCGAGCTGGCGTATCTGATGACGCACATACTGTCGGACACCAAGGCGCGCTGTCTGGTGTTTGCCTGCCCGAGTGTGCTTGAGCTGGCTGATCGCCCCGTTGCAGCGAAGACCGGCTCCACCAACGACACGCGCGATGCGTGGACCGTCGGGTACACACCTGACATCGCGGCGGGTGTCTGGGTGGGCAACAATGATAACACGCCTATGGCAGATGTCTTGGGTTCGCTAGGTGCTGCTCCTATCTGGCAGGCCTTCATGGCCCGTGCCCATGAGGCGCTGCCGGCCCACGAATTCCCCCGGCCGGCCGGCGTGACCGAACGCGAGATCTGTGTGCTGTCCGGTGCCGAGCCCTCTCCCTCCTGTGCTGAGACGCGGGCTGAGGTGTTCTCTGTCGACAACCTACCGCTGAGAGCGGATCAGGACTGGCTCCAGGAAGCAGAGATCGACGTTAACAGCGGGCTGTTGGCCAACGCATACTGCCGTGACAACGTTGTGACCAAGCCTGTGGTCTTCTTGGAACGAGTGCAGGATCCCCAGGGACAAGCGTGGTTGGCGCAATGGGCCGCCGAGCGGAATATCGCGCAGGCCCCGACGGCGGAGTGTACCAGCGCCGAGCAGCCACCGGAGGTCAAGATTACATCTCCCGCCTCCGGGGACGAGGTCTACGACCATGCCGAGATCTATGGCTCTGTGGATATGGCCGATTTCGATCGCTATGAGATTAGCTACGGTGTCGGTAACAGTCCGCAAGGCTGGGAGTGGGTCAGTGGGCCGCATCTGTCTTTGGTACGAGATGGGATTCTGGGTGTGTGGCAGATCCCGGCCGAGTTCACGCCCGGTGTAGCGACGCTTCGCGTCGTGGCATACAACAAGCAGGGGGCGCGGTTCGAGGCTCGCCAGTTGGTGCAGGTGATCGGCCCAACGCCGACGCCGACGCCGGAGGCTACGTCGACAGGCACGCCCACGCTCACGCCGACTCTGACGCCAACGCCAAAGCCGACCGGCACTCCTGTCGCGACGGATACTCCGGTATCCACGCCGACGTCCACACCCACAGAGAGTGTGGGGGACGCGACGCCGACGCCCACGCCCACAACGGAGGCCACCCCCGCGCAGTCCGCTACACCGTTACCCACGGCGACGCCCTCGTCGAGTTCCGATCCATGAAATCGTAGCGTCAGTGGGCGATTCAGGTTTGACTCTATTGTTTTCCATGTTATGATGACGTCGTGACTGTATCGGTCGCATTTGCGCCCTATTCAAGGCAGGGAGGATTTCATCGACAAGCAGCAGTATCGTGCGAACACGCAGATTCGAGCTCGGGACGTTCGCGTCATTGACGCGGAGGGCACCAATCTAGGCGTTATGCCGACGCTCAAGGCGTTGCGCATGGCTGAGGAAGCAGGCCTGGATCTGGTGGAGGTTGCACCCAATGCCAATCCGCCTGTAACCCGTGTCATGGATATCGGCAAGTTCATCTATGCTCAGGCAAAGAAGGAACGTGAAGCGCGCAAAGCGCAGAAGCAGGTCGAGATCAAAGAGATTCGGATCCGCCCGAAGACTACTGATCATCACACGATGTTCAAGGTGAAGAATGCGCGTCGCTGGCTTGAGGGTGGCAACAAAGTGCGGGTTCGTGTGCGCTTCCGCGGTCGAGAGATTACCTACCCGGAGCTCGCGATGGGACACATGCGCGAGATTGCCGAAGAGCTTTCCGACGTAGCGTCGGTGGAGCAGTCTCCCCAAATGGATGGGCGGACGATGCTGATGATACTCGCGCCCAAGAAGACTCAGTAGGAGGATTAGAACGTGCCGAAGATCAAGACCCATAAGGCGACTTCCAAGCGCTTCCGCATTTCGAAGGGCGGGAAAGGGAAGTTGATGAAAACCAAGCAGGGCAAGAGTCACTTTCGCCGCAAGAAGTCGCGGCGGTTGAAGGCTCAACTCAGTGAGATGCATGTTGTTGAGAATAAGGGGATACAGCGCCGCGTCAGCAAACTGGCTCCTTATCTAAAGAAGAACTCTTAGTTATTTGAGGTGAATTGTGAGAGTAAAAGGTGGTACCGTAACACGCCGTCGCCATAAGAAGCTGCTCAAGAAGACTCAGGGCTTTTTTGGGACGCGCCATAAGTTGTTCCGGCGAGCCAATGAAGCGTGGATGAAGTCCATGGTCTATGCCTATCGCGATCGGCGCAACAAGAAGCGCGATCTGCGACGCCTTTGGATCATCCGCATCAATGCAGCGGCCCGACTGAATGGCACGACCTACAGCCGCTTGATTCACAACCTGAAGGTAGCCAATATCGCTCTGGACCGCAAGGTTCTGGCCGATTTGGCCGTCAATGAGCCACAGGCTTTTGCTTCGATTGTGGAGGCTGCCCAGGCCTAAGGGCGGATCTTCTTACAAAACGGCAAAGGGGCAGCGCATCACGCGCTGCCCCTTTCTTGCTGCCGGGATTGATTAGGCCTTCTTCCTGGTCAGTAGTTTGAAAATGCTGCTGATTGCGCCCAGAATCAAGGCGAACACAACGGCTGCGCGAACATCAAAGATAACGGTGACGTCCTCGCCTTCGATTTCGTTGGCGGCAACGAAGAGGGCGACGGCATCTGTCATCTTCACGTTGTTAGCTGCGACGATGCCAATGCCACCATCCGTCAGGGTGATGTTTTCCCCTTGCGCGATACCAATGCCACCGGTCTGTACATCGATGAACCGGGCTTGCGCCTGGCCAATGCCGCCTTGTTCTACGATGACTTTGTCAGCTTTGACGCTTTGCACACCGCCCTGCGAGATATTGACGGTCTCGGCCTCGATCTCCACAGCGGCTTCTTCGACTGTTTCCTCTGCAGCATCAGTGGCCTCCTCAACTGCCACGGCAGTCTCCTCAATTGCCGCAGTGGCTTCCGCCTCAGCAGGAGCCATGGTGTCCACATCTTGCGGATCCGAAATAGGGTTCACGTGTGACCTCCTTGTGCTTTTTGCTCTTCGTAAGGGCTTCCATAGGGTCGGGCGCACGCCAACGCGGAGCGTTGGCTGACGCTTTGCGTCAGTTGACGCTCAACGCTAATCTTAGTGTAGCACAAATCACCTGTAGATGAAACGCACCCCCCAATTGCATCATCGTGTCGCGAGACCTCCGTATTATGTGCTCCTTGCTGTAAACTGAGTTAAGTCACAGAAGTCATAGTCATCTGTCACTAGTGTTGTCCTGGAAATGTACTATTATTATGGTCGTTGAGGTCGTGATGATTTGAGTTCATCGCACCTCTCCTCCTTTCTTTGGCTGGTGGCCCCCCGGATCCCCCCTCGCCGGGGGGCCAAGCCATGGTGGCAGGCTCCGAGTCCTCTCGCACAATTGTCCGACACCTTGCATATGGTATAATCTCGTTGATGATTTGTTCCTCATGGAGAATTGTATGCTAGGTGGTTTGCTAAAGAAAGTATTCGGCGACCCTGATGATCGTGTGATCGCCCACCTTCAGAAGACTGCACAGGCCATCACTGAATTGGAGCCGGAGTACCGCGAGCTCTCGGACGAGGCGTTACGTGCCAAGACCCCGGCTTTTCGTGATCGGCTGGCCTCCGATACCCTGCTAGACGATCTGCTGCCGGAAGCCTTTGCGGCCGTGCGTGAGGCAGCCCGCCGTACGATTGGGCTACGTGCGTACGATGTGCAGCTGATCGGTGGTATGATCTTGCATCAAGGCAAGGTGGCCGAAATGCGCACGGGTGAGGGCAAGACGCTGGTCGCGACACTGCCGCTCTATCTCAATGCCCTGGAGCGTCAGGGGGCGCACCTCGTCACCCCTAACGACTATCTGGCGAAGGTGGGCGTGCAATGGATGGGCCCGGTGTACCACGCACTGGGGATTTCGGTCAGTGTGATCCAGTCCGGCGCGGGCAGGCCGGACGAGGCCTCTTTCCGCTACGATCCGGACTATGCTTCGGAGGACGATCGCTACCAGCATCTGCGACCCATCACGCGACACGATGCCTACCTGACGGATATCACCTACGGCACTAACAATGAATTCGGTTTTGACTACTTGCGCGACAATATGGTCGTGGACTTGGACCGATGCACGCAGCGAGAGCTGGTCTATGCCATCGTAGATGAGGTCGACAGCATTCTGATCGATGAGGCGCGAACGCCGTTGATCATCTCCGGTCCGGCTGACGAATCGTCCGATCTCTACCGCCGGTTTGCTCAAATGGCGCCTTCGCTGCACCGCGACACGGACTACGAGGTGGATGCTCGTACCCAGATAGTCATCATGACAGACGAGGGTGTGGTCAAGGTCGAGTCAATGGTCAACATCCCCGAGGGTCAGAGCATCTACGATTCGGAACATGCCGCGATGTTGCCCTATTTGGACAATGCGCTCCGCGCCAGAGAGTTCTTCGCCCTCGACAAAGAATACGTTATCCGCGATGGTGAGATCATCATAGTGGACCAATTCACCGGTCGTCTAATGTTCGGCCGGCGCTATTCGGAGGGTCTGCACCAGGCGATCGAAGCCAAAGAGGGTGTTGAGGTGCGCCGTGAGTCGCTCACGTACGCGACCATCACCTTCCAAAACTTCTTCCGCATGTACGGCAAGCTTGCCGGCATGACCGGTACCGCGGCGACCGAGGAAGAAGAGCTGCGCCGCATCTATGATCTCGTAGTCGTCGTGTTGCCGACCAACGTGGAATACCGCGCGAAGTTCGGAGACTTGACCGAGGGGCGCGTGGGCTTGGCGCAGGCTGGGGTGGCCTTCAGCGGTGTGGCAGGCGAGGAAGACAACTACCGGGTCACGATCTATGACGGTCCGAACGGTCAGCGCTACTACCAGCGGCTGGATATGCCTGACCAGATCTACAAGACAGAGGCGTCCAAGTTTGGGGCCGTTATCGATGAGATCGAACGCACGCACAAGGCCGGCCGTCCTGTCTTGGTGGGCACGACGGCGATCGCGACATCGGAGCGCTTGTCCAAGCAACTCAAGCGGCGCAAGGTGCCGCATGCCGTGCTCAACGCGAAGTATCACGAGAGAGAAGCGTTGATCATTGCGCAGGCCGGTCAGCCCGGTGTCGTCACGATTGCCACCAACATGGCCGGCCGTGGTGTCGACATCCTGTTGGGCGGGA
Organism: uncultured Anaerolineales bacterium; assembly: GCA_964516885.1. Taxonomy (GTDB): domain Bacteria; phylum Chloroflexota; class Anaerolineae; order B4-G1; family SLSP01; genus PWVB01. Next base: position 8,675 of record CAZEXX010000041.1, read on the forward strand.
ATCCCGAAGGCATGGCCCGGGATCAACTGCGGCGGGAGGGTGAGGATCTCACAACAATCTCTTCCACGGCCTGGGAGAATGCGATCAAGATGGCGCGCTCGGGTCAGGACCCGATGGTCTCCTATGAACAGCGCTGGGCCGAGGTGCTGCGTGACAGAGTGCTGCAGTGCGCTGAGGACCGTGAGCATGTGTATGCTGCCGGCGGTCTGCACGTGATCGGCACTGAGCGGCACGAGTCCCGTCGTATTGACAATCAGCTGCGGGGTCGCGCGGGTCGCCAAGGCGATCCCGGCTCAAGCCGGTTCTTCATCTCGCTTGGGGACGAGTTGATGCGCCGGTTTGGCGGCGAGCGCCTGCAGCCGTGGATGGATCGCGCCGGCCTTGAATCCGAGGCGCTTGAATCGAAAATGCTCGGCAAGGTGATTGAATCCGTGCAGGAGCGTGTTGAGGGATATAACTTCGACGTGCGCAAGCATGTTCTGGAGTACGACAACGTTGTTAACAAGCAGCGTGAGGTCATCTACGCGGAACGGCAGAAGATCCTCGGCCGTGATGCTCTTCATCAAGACCTGATGGAGATGTTTGAGGCTGAGGTGCAGTCGGTGATGAATGGCGCCGCCGCGGATGATGATGACGCGGAGCCTGAGGCCCTGTTCGCGGAGCTGCGCCGCTTTGCCCCCATCCCGCGCGGCTTTGGCGCTGGCAAGCTAGAGGCGCTTGAGCCCGAGGAACTTGTTGCGCAGTGCGTCACGTGGGCCGAAGACGTGTATCAGCAGATGAACCAACGTCTGGGCGCTGATACGTACCGTACCCTGCGGCAGCGGGAAACTCCGGTGAAGGCGATCTTTGAAGGGACCGATCCCTTTTATCGTGCGGTCAAGGCTCGAATCACCGCATCGGGTGAGGCGGAGGCTTATGCTAAGTGGTACGACTACCCGCTGCGCCGGTTGCCTGACGATCTGGAGGCACAGCTGCAAGCGGCCGTGGTTGACGTGCAGCGGGTGTTCCGTGACCGCCGGCTGATGCTGCGCCAAGTTGATGACCACTGGGTGCGGCACCTGACCGGTCTGGACATGCTCCGCGAGGGTATCGGCCTACGGGCTATTGGGCAGCAGAATCCGCTCGTTTCCTATCAACGCGAGGCGTTTGAGATGTACCAAGCGATGATGGCTTCGGTCCAGTCTCAGATTGTCCGATCTCTCTTTCTGGTTCCGCAGATCGCGGTTGCACAAGGGCGTGCTCAGGCTGCAACGACACCGTTCGCGCATCCGCGCAAGCGACAACTCTCGTTCCAGGCGGGAAACAGCCAGTCCAGCGCTGCTGCACCACAGCCGGCCAGGACGTCGAAGCGCCCTGGTCGCAATGATCCCTGCTGGTGTGGCAGCGGCAAGAAGTACAAGGACTGTCATTGGCGATCCGACCGGAACAAAGACTCGGGCGCATCCCGTTGACGGTCTGAACGATCAAGCCAAAGGACATCGATGTTTCGATGGTAGCTGACCCTGTGAAGACTGATGCGGCTTGCCTGTCTATGCTTAGCCAAGTGCTGGGCCGATTGGCTGCCTTGAGTGATCTCGATGCGCTCTTGCGGGTGGTAGCTGAGACCTTGCTCCGGGTGGAAGCGGTATCGGCGGTTGAGATCGTGCTCTTTGTGACGTGCCGCCCGCACTCTTCCGCCGAGATTACCCTTCATGCCGATGGCGCACAAACACCATTGTTCCCGGCCCTACGCGATAATCCTATTGTTGACGCTGTACTGACGTCGGGAGAGCCTCTGCTCACCTCGCTGTCCGATGCCGGTGTTGAGTCGGACGCAGGCATCACCTATGTCCTGGCATTACCTATGCCTGCCCCGAGCGGGCCGGAGACGCCAGGCGGCGTCCCGCTTGGCGTCGTTCTCCTCGCCTTCGCAGAAGCTCCAGACCTCTCCTCGTCGTGCCGGCACGCTATCGATATATTGGTGCGCTGTGCGGCCGATCGTGTGGTTGCTATTCTCGCAGAGCAGGAGCGCCGTCGGCGCGTTGCGCATGTGGCTTTGCTCCGCGAGGTGAGCGCGATGATGGCGCAGTCCGGTCGTGGGGAGCAGGTGTTCAGCCAGGCGATCCAGCGCATTGCGGAGGCGTTTGATCTGGAGTTGGCAGCGGTCTACGCCGGACGGCCCCTGACGTTGCGTCTACAACACGGCGGTCGCACTGCCCAGCCCGGAGCACCGGTTACCGAAGGGCTCGCGGAGCAGGCCTGGAGGCGTCAGCAGCTAATGGTGACTGATGATCTTGCTGCTTGCCAGGACCACCCCATTCCGCGTTGGGCCCCGAGCGGTGCCCGCACTGAGGTCGCGATTCCCCTGCGGTATCAAGATCGGCGCATTGGGGTTCTCGACCTCTTCAGCTCGCATCCAGCGGCTCTTGGCCGTGTGGATCTGGAGATCCTGGTGACGATTTCTCACCAGCTGGCAATTCTCATCGTACAAGAGCGTTGGGACAACCAGGACTATACCTCTGAGCAGTTGCGCGAAGCCTATGATCGTCTGCAAGAACTCACGGAACTAAAGGATCATATTCTTCAAAATGTCTCCCACGAGCTGCGTACCCCTCTGACATTGATCAAGGGTCACCTTGAGCTGGTTATGGGGGGGCAGATGGACGAATTGCTGCCCGATCAGCGGAAGAGCCTCCAGGTGGTTGTGCGCAAGGTCGATGAAGTTGTGAGAATCGTCGAGCAGATCGTCGCTCTCAGTCCTCTCACCCGCCCCTCCGTGATTCAGCAGAGGATTTCGGTCAAAGATCTGTTCTCAGAGGTGGCTGAGGTCTTCGCCCGCCGAACGACGGGATCCTCCATTACGTGGGACTTCCAGGTTGCCGGAGATGATCTCTATCTCAGTGGTGATATCGACAATATCCGGCAGATTTGCTACAATATTCTGGACAACTCGGTCAAGTTCAGCCCGGACGGTGGTCGCATCAGTGTGCGTGCAGCCTCTGAGCAGGCCTATGTGCATCTGGTCTTTGAGGATGAAGGTGTCGGCATCCCTCAGCCGCGCCTCACACAGATATTTGAGACCTTCTACCAGGTCGACGGCTCCAGTACGCGACGGTTTGGGGGATTAGGCTTGGGCTTGGCGGTGGCTAATCGCGCAGTCGTCGCACACAACGGCAAGATGTGGGCAGAGAGCGAGCTTGGGACGGGCAGCGTCTTCCATGTCCTCCTCCCAAAATACGAAGCAGCCCGGCGCGTGCTGAGCCTCACCGGGTATGTGAATCGATGAAGGGCGAAGCCGGCGCTCACAGCGCGGGACGAGTGCTGAGATAGAGGCGCCATGGGCAAGTCAGGTGTGTTCGACCTCCAGACAGAGCATTTCCCGGACCCCCTGTGGCTCTGGGCACATAGCTTGCCCAAGATTGACCTTCATCGTCATCTTGAGGGGACGCTACGGCTGACGACGCTGCTGGAACTGGCCTCTGAGTATGGTATTGAGCTGCCAAGCGACGATGCCGACACGTTACGCCCCTACGTCCAGATGACTGAGGACTCCCCGGATTTCCCACGCTTTCTTGAGAAGTTCCAGGTGCTGCGTCGCTGTTTCACCTCCAAAGACGCTATTCAGCGCATAACACGTGAAGCGATCGCCGACGCCGCCCGGGACAATGTCGTCTATCTCGAACTGCGTTTCAATCCGATGGCGTTGGCGGGGCTGCGGGATTTTCCCTTGGCGGATGTGGTTGCATGGGTGATGGCTGCCGCGGATGAAGGGCAGCGGGAGACCGGCACTCGAACCTGCCTGATCCTGCAGATTCCGCGGGACAAGAGTCTGGACGTCGCTGGCGAGATCGTGGATCTGGCGATTGCGAACTTCGGCCCGCTTGTTCGCGGCATCGATCTGGCCGGCAACGAGGTGGACTTCCCACCTCAGCGATTTGCCGCGCCGTTTGCCCGTGCGATTGGCGCCGGCCTGTATGCGACTGCCCACGCCGGCGAGGCGATGGGCGCGCACAGTGTGCAGAGTGCTGTCAGCAGCTTGCATCCTCATCGTATCGGGCATGGTGTGCGGGTGGTTGAGGATTCAACTGTGGTTCGTATGCTGCGCAAACAGAACATCGTTCTTGAGGTCTGTCCCACCAGCAACCTGCGTACGGGGGTTGTACGTGAGCTAAGCCGGCACCCACTGGCTGACCTTGTCAATCTGGGGCTACAGGTCACCTTGAACACCGACGATCCCAGTATCTTCGATACGACCCTGACCGATGAGGTCGTCGTGTCCGTGCGGCAGATCGGCCTGGCCAAGCGTCACATATACGGGGCATTGCGCCATTCGGTGGAGGCGAGTTTCCTGCCGCCCGAGGAGAAGGACGCGCTTCGTGAGCGCATCCGTACCGCGATTGACTATGATCCGAAGGCTGTGGCTGCGTTTGAGTCGGCTAACGGGTCTCCATCAGCCGCCTGACCACGGCGGCCATCGCAGTCATTCCGGTGACCAGCGCGTCCTCATCAACATCGTAGTCGGGTGTGTGGGGTATGCTCGGGATCCCCTTCTCGAGATTCTGCGTTCCCAGCCATAGGAATGCGGCGGGTACCCTCTCCGCGTAGTATACAAAATCCTCGTGGGCGAAAGGATAGGGCGCCCGGAACCTCAACACTGCGGATGACCCGAGCGCCTGCTCAATCGCCGGGATGATCTGGTCGATAAGGGCGCCATCGTTGCGCAGCGGCGGGTTGCTGAAAGTGTAGTCGATATCATAGGTCGCGCCGAAGCTCGCCGTGCATGTGTCCAGCGCCTGCTCGATGCGGGCGTGTATCTCCGGACGGATTGAGAAGTCCGCCATACTGACCAGGCTCAGCACGTGGGTGTGTGACGTGTCTCCCGGTGCGTGCGGCCAGCTGCTGACGAAGATCGTGCGGCCGAGCTCGGGGTCACCCTCGCGCATGCGTTGGATGATATGCGCGAAACGCTGCGTCTCCGTGGGGACTGCGTCGGTGCTGAGTGCTTCAAGATTCTCGATGACCTGAGCGATCAGGCCCTGAAGATTTCCGGCAGGGGTGTACAGGCGGACCCGGAACTCCTCCATCCCGGCCAGGCACGCCGCTGTTGCCACACCCACGGTGCCCACCGGTATGGGGAAGGCATGCAGGGCTAACATCATGTCGGGCGGGTAGCTCTGGAACAGCCCTGCGTCGAGCATGGCGCGTGCGCCATCCAGGGATTCCTCCGCGGGTTGGAACACGAATACCACCCGCCCGCGGAGATGCTCCTTGGCCCGGCTGAGCAGTTCCGCAAGCCCCAAAGCAATCGTGACGTGGACGTCGTGACCGCACGCATGGCTCACCCCCGACCTCATCGATGCGTACGGCTGAACCAACGCGTCCTGCATCGGGAGTGCATCCATGTCCGCACGATAGGCGATGGTTGGGCCCGGCCGGTTACTGTCGAGAACGCCAACTACACCGTAGCCGCCTATGCCGGTCTCGGTGCGAAGCCCCAATGCTCTCAGGCGAGCGGCGATGATCCCGGCGGTTTCCTGCTCGTCGCCGGAGAGTTCGGGGTGCATATGCAGTGCGCGCCGCAGCTCGACGAGTCGACTTCGCATCGCGTCTGGGCTGTGATTGGGGCCAGTGCTCATACTCAGTCTGTCAGGTTTCACAACTATGTGTGCGCACCTTGATCACACCGGATCCAACGCTGCATCCAGTGTGTCAACCATATCGAAGAGCGTGTTCAGCCGCATCATCTCATAGAAGATGCGGACAGGATTGCCGGGTGGACAGACCAACGTCACGCTTCCCTCGACGCTCTGTGCTGACTTGAGGAGGTGCAGCAGCGGGTAGTCCCCGTCTGCATCTACTACTCGTACGACCGACAGATCCACAATGAAGTTCGTGACGCCATCCTCAAGCAAATCATCAAACTCTGCCATCAGCAGCGGTGCATTGAAGAGATCCATTCTTCCTCGCACGGTGATAACTGCGGCGTTCCCCTGCCTCTTGGTTTCTGCTATGTCTTGTATGGTCTGCCCCAACATAATGGCCGAGATCCTTTCGCGAGTGTGTTGCGGTGAGTGTCTGTTGGACGGCATCTGGTTGCTTCACCTGTTCATACCGTCTTACAACCTTAATGCTATCATAGGTTAGAGAAACCGCGGTTACCGGTGCGTTGCAGCTGGGTTACCCTACTGGTCTGGCTAGTTTGACCCGCGTTTCGTTCTTCTCTATAATGGTAAATACATTCACCAACACAGCACACGTGTCACCTCCCGGTGGCGACATGTTGGAATGTCGAGTGCTTATCATCGAGGATCATCAGGGGAACCGGACCCTGATCAGGGAACGCCTTGAGGCAGAGGGTTTGCAGGTAGTGGAAGCGGTGACAGCTGTGGCAGGTTTGCAGAAAGCAGTTCGCACCCTTGGCGAGGTGCTCGCAGGCTGAGTCTTGGCGTTGAGGAGGGCACGATGACGCCCTTGGTGTTGGTCACAGTGGCCTGGGTGAGTGGGATTCTGCTCGCCCAGGCCTTTTCTGTGCCTCCGGTGTGGCTGCTGCTGCCCTTACCGTGTGCCGTGACCCTTCTGCTGGGCTGGGGGGATCAACGCTGGGCGCGTCGTGGTGCTGCGATGCTGATTGCGCTCTCCCTGGGAGCGGGCCGGGTGCTACTTGCGCCACCTGCGTCCGCGCAGGCAGCGTCTGCGCAGGTCGCGCATGTGGTAACCTATGTCGACTCCGGCGACATCGAGCTTGAGGGCGTGGTGGTCGCCGATCCGGACCGGCGTGCGTGGGACACCCGCCTGCAGATTGACGCCGTCGAGATTGCTATGGTGGGTCAGATTCTGCGTCAGGTGGAAGGGCAGATCCTGCTGATCGTTCCGGCCTACACGGACGTCAGATATGGGGATCGGATTCGCGTCTCGGGCTCTCTTGCTCTCCCCCCCGTCTTCGACACGTTCTCTTACCGTGACTACCTGGCCCGCCAGGGCATTTATGCTCTGCTTCGCACCGACCGCATCGACGTTGTCGCGTCGCACCAAGCGAATCCGGTGCTCGACCGGCTTCTGCAGTTCAGGACTCGCGCACACAGCGTTGCACAGACTCTGCTGCCCGAGCCTCAGGGATCCCTGCTGGCCGGGATCTTGCTGGGCATTGAGCAGGGGATTCCGGAGGATCTTGTTGAGGCCTTTGAGCTGACCGGCACGAGCCACATTGTTGCCATCTCCGGCTTCAACCTCTCGTTGATTGCCGCCCTGGTGAGCCGTCTCTCACGCTACATTGCCAAGCGGCGCGGACAGCTCCCGGTTACCTGGCTGGTCATCTGGACCTACGTGCTCCTGGTAGGGGCCTCGCCCGCGGTGCTGCGCGCCGGTGTCATGGCATCGTTGGCGGTGCTTGCGCTACAGGAGCAACGCAAGGTCCACGGCCCGACCTCTCTGGCTGCTGCTGTTCTGCTTCTGTCGCTGGCAAACCCTTTTATCCTGTGGGATCTGGGCTTCCAGCTCAGTCTCGCTGCGATGATGGCGCTGATTCTCTACGTCCCGCTTCTAACCATGTGGCTGGAAGGCCCTCTTGAGTGGCTCATAGATCGAATTCATGCTGAGGCTATCATCACGCTCGCAGTCGACGTTCTGATTATGACCGTCGCGGTGCAGGTGATGACGCTGGGCATCACCATGGCCACGTTTGGCAAGATCTCTCTGGTAGCTGTGCTGACCAATCTGTTAGTGCTTCCGGCGCAATCCTTTGTGATGCTCTTTGGTGGTCTGGCTTTGGTCCTGGGCTTGACTATTCGGCCACTGGGTGTGGTCTTTGCCTGGCTGGCCTGGGTTTTTCTTGCCTATACCACGCTAGTCGTGGAGTGGACGGCGAGTTTTCCGTGGGCTGCCGTCGAGTTAGGTACGGCAGGGCCGCTGTTCATCTGGGCGTACTACTTGCTCTTGGGTCTGATCACCTGGTGGATGACGCGACCGGTGCTCGTGCGAGAACGGGCGGTCGCCTTCATCATGGGATTGAACCGCACGGTTGTAGTCGCGGGTGCGGCTGTCGTGGTGCTTATCGGCGTTGCGATTGTGGCGCAGCCTGATGGCCGGCTTCACGTAGTCTTTCTGGATGTGGGGAATGGTGATGCGGTCTTCATCCGCACGCCCACCGGGCGGCAAGCGCTGATCGATGGAGGGAGCGACGCTCGCCGTACCCTGGCAGCATTGGGGAAGCAGATGCCCTTCTGGGACCGCACTCTGGATCTGGTCGTGCTCACCTCACCTGACAAGGATCGACTGAACGGGCTTGTGCCCGTGTTGTCACGTTATGAGGTTACTACCGTGGCGACCAGCTCTGAGCCCGGTCAGGGGGAGACATATGAGGCGTGGGCGGAAGCCCTGGCGGCGCGCCCAACAGAGTCGTGGGCTCCTGTCGCTGGTTCTATCCTGCTGGAGCTGGATCCCGATGTGACGTTGCACGTCCTGTGGCCGCCGGCG
>CAZEXX010000041.1:17225-18791 GCA_964516885.1 uncultured Anaerolineales bacterium
TGTGCTATGATGGTGCCAGGTTCGCGATAGGGAGTCACCCACGATGAGTTTGATCCGTCTGAATAACGTGCATAAGTCCTACGAGGACGTCCCCGTGCTCCGGGCGGTCTACTTCCGGCTGACGGAGGGAGACCGGGTTGGCTTGATCGGCAAGAATGGCGCCGGCAAAACTACGTTGCTCAGGTTGATCCTGGGGCTGGAGAGCCCCTCTGAGGGCACGGTTGATGTGGATGACGGCGTGCGCATCGGCTACTTCTCGCAGTTCTCCCAACTTGACGGTGAACTGAGTGTTGTCGAGGTATTGGATGGGCTCTTTGCCGACATTCACGCACTGGAAGAGGAGATGCTCGAGGTCGAGACTGCTTTTGAGGAGAATCCTTCGGGCAAGGAGCTGGATCGTCTGGTGGCGCGCCAAGCCGAGTTGCTTGAGACGATGGAGCGCCGTGGGGGATGGTCGTACGAGTATAAGATCGACGAGGCGCTCAGCCGGCTGGGGTTCAACGAGAGGCACAGCACCTGTCCCATCGACGAACTCTCGGGAGGATGGCGCAACCGCGCCGCCTTGGCCAAGATTCTGTTGGAGAAACCCGACGTGCTGCTGATGGACGAGCCTACCAACTTCCTCGATCTCGACGGACTGGCCTGGCTGGAGGCTTGGTTCAATGACTTCTCGGGAGCGCTGATCGTCATCTCTCACGATCGCGACTTTCTGAATCGTGTGGTCAACCGGATTGTCGAGATTGAGAACTACCATTTCCAGGAGTACGTTGGTGATTACACGTACTATGTGCAGGAGAAGCCCCTGCGGATCAAGTCGCTGACGCGGCAGTTTGAGTATGAGGAGACGCTGCTGGTCTATGAGGCGCAGGCGATCGCCGATCGCAGAGAGGCTGCAAGGAATCCCACCCGGGCGCTGCAGCGCAAGATGGCGAACATCAAGAAACAGGTGACGCCGCGGCCGGTGGATAAGATCATCACCGGAATCTACGAACGGTTACACGTTCCTACCAACATCTGCTTGGTGGAGCATCTGGCCAAGGCCTATGACGGGGAGATGCTCTTCAATGATCTCACGTTCGACGTACAGCGGGGAGACCGTGTGGCCATTTTGGGTGCGAATGGGTGCGGAAAAACGACCCTGATCCGGACGCTGACAGAGGGCGAGCCAGCCGATGCAGGCCGTATCGTGTGGGGTAAGGGCGTAGGCTACGCCTACTACAACCAGATCTTCGATGAACTGGATCTCAATGATACTGTTTCCCACGCGGTGAACGTTGTCGGCCTGGCCTATCACGCGCCCAGGAAGCGTGTCCATCGCTTCCTCTCACTGATGCAGTTCTCGGAGATGGATCTGAGCCAGCGGATCGGCACCCTGTCCGGGGGACAGCGGGCCCGTGTAGCCCTGGCCAAGACTTTGCTCTCCGGCGCAGCGCTGGTGATTCTTGACGAGCCGACGAATCATCTGGATATGACGAGCACGCAAGTGATGGAGCGCGCCCTGGCGCATTTTCCAGGTGCTGTTATTGTTGTCAGCCACGACCGCTTCTTCATCGACAAGGTGGCCAC
>CAZEXX010000042.1:0-18658 GCA_964516885.1 uncultured Anaerolineales bacterium
CTGCGTATTGGAGTTTGGGCCTGAGCTTGTCGCTGTTAGTTGTGGCGATAATCTCGCCGATTCTGGGCACTGTCTCTGATGTTGCTCGGAGCAAGAAGAAGTTCCTGACTATCTTTGCCACCGCGGGCATTGTTGGTAGCGGGATGCTTGTATTGGTGGGTGAGGGAGATTGGCTCCTTGCGTCGATCCTCTTTGTCATAGCACGCATCGGGTTTAGCTCCGCGAATGTCTTCTATGACGCGCTGCTGCCGCACGTGGCCTCGAGAGGTGAGGAGCTGGACCGTGTCTCGGCTAAGGGATATGCTCTGGGCTACCTGGGTGGCGGGCTGTTGTTGACCGTCAACGCGGCGATGATCTTCATGCTTCCGGGCAACTGGGGTTCCCGCCTTTCGTTTCTCAGCGTGGCTGTCTGGTGGGCGGTTTTCTCCATCCCGATCCTGAGACGGGTCGTCGAGCCGCCTTCGGCGTCGGTGCAGTTGGCACCTGGCGAGAGTGTCATCTCCGTCAGCTTCCAGCGGTTGAAGGAACTGCTGGTTGACATCCGGCGCTACAAAGAGCTGTTCAAGTACCTCGTGGCTTATCTCATCTATAATGACGCCATCGGTACGATCATTGGCGTTGCCGCTATCTATGGCGCCGAATTGGGGTTTGACACTGTCCAGTTGGTGTTGGCTCTCCTGCTGGTGCAGTTCGTGGGGATTCCCTTCAGCTTGATCTTCGGTCGGCTGCCCAGCAAATCCGAGTCGCGCCGCCCGCAATATCTGGCCTTTATTCTCTACAATCTAGTGGCTCTACCCTTGACGGGAATGCTCGGCGGGAGACTTCTGGCTGACCCGAACATCGGGACCATCCTGGGTGTGATCGCCGCGGTGGAGGCTGTTGGAGTGGTTCTGGCATTGCTGCTGGGCCGTCCCTTGTTCTCCAGGCTTGCGGATACGCTCGATACACGGCGCAGCATCATCCTGTCGCTGGTTGTCTACGCCGTCATTGCTGTGTGGGGATACTTCCTGAACTCGGTCGTAGAGTTCTGGCTCCTGGCGTGGATGGTGGCCGTCGTACAAGGCGGCAGCCAGGCGCTGAGCCGCAGCCTCTACGCCAGCCTATCTCCGGCAGCAAAGAGTGGCGAGTTCTTCGGCCTCTTCGGCGTGATGGAGAAGTTCTCAGCGATCTTGGGACCACTGCTCTTTGCCGCAGCTGTGGCCCTCTTTGGCAGCAGCCGTCCGGCGATTCTCAGCCTTATCGTCTTCTTCATCGTCGGCATCCTATTGCTGCGCTCCGTGAACATCGAGGAGGGCGTACGTGTAGCTCGCGAAGAGGATGCCCTTGCTGGGTTGATCACTTAGGCAGGATCCAGCTAGGCCTGATCACTCGACTGCCCGGGGAGGAAAAATCCCTCCCCGGGCAGTCGCTCTTGTAGACCTGCTTGCCACAGGCCTAAAAGAAAGTAAAATCACACATTGCGATGACTGAAAAAGGGGGACTCTCAAGCGAGGCGCGACGGGTAACCCGTGCTGCCGTCTTAATATCTATAGGGAATGTGGTCAGCAGAGCGCTGGGCCTCGTCCGCGAGATGGCCAAGTCGTACTTCTTTGGCGCCGGCGGCGCGGTAAGTGCGTTTGATGTGGCCTCTCAAGTGCCTACAATGCTCTACGATCAGCTCGTCGGCGGTATGCTCAGCGCCGCGCTGGTTCCGGTCTTCTCTGACTACGCCCGACGTGACGATCCCGAAGAGCTGTGGGATGTCATCGGACACGTCTACTCCATCCTCACGCTGCTACTCGGCGGCGTGGTGCTGCTGTTGGAGATATGTGCCCCCACCGTGGCTCGAATTCTTGGCAACGGGCTCTCTCCGTACTATCTGTCGATGGCCACTGCGATGATCCGCATCACAGCGCCGGCGGTCTTTTTCCTCAATGTGGCTGGACTGCTCTCCGCAGCTCTCCAATCCCTGCAGCGATTTCGTCTGCCGGCCTTTGCAGGGGCCATCTACAACGCGACCATGGTTGTGGTCATCATCGCCCTGGGCCGTAGCTCATTGGGGGCACGGACGTTGGCGGTGGGCTTGTTGGCTGCTACCATAGGCCAGGCTGCATTTCAGCTGCTTGGGCTGCGAGACATTCGGCTTCGCATCCGTTCCCCATTCCCGTTGCACCCGGCCCTGATTCAGGTCGGGTTGCTCTATCTGCCCATCGGTGTGGGGCTGCTCGTGGACCAAGGGGCGGTCGCGCTCAGCTTCAACCTGGCATCGCGAACTGGGCCCAGTGGCATCGCGTGGATGAAGTATGCGGCGACGTTGATTCAGTTCCCATTGGGTCTGGTTGTCACAGCCATTTCATTGGCGATCTTGCCAACGCTCTCCCGGTATGCTGCAGACGCGGACGAGACTGCCTTCCGGTCAACCTTGGCACAAGGTCTGCGTCTGGTTCTGATCCTGGTGCTACCGGCTGCCGTGGGCTTGTTCGTGATGGCAGAGCCGCTGGTGGCAGTTCTGCTGCAGCGTGGGGAGTTCCAGCCCTCTGATACAATGGCAACGGCGCAGGTGCTGCGGTTCTCCATTCTGGGCCTGGTCTTTGCGGCGCTCGACCAACCGTTGATCTTTTCGTTCTATGCCCGCAAGGACACCTGGACGCCGGCGCTCGTCGGTATTGCCACTGTGGGTCTCTACATTGTAATGGCCTTGCTGCCGACGCAGCTGCATGAGCCACGCTTGTGGGAACTTGTACTGGCCAATTCACTGAAGCTGATGGCGCATGCCTTGCTGATGTTGTACCTGTTCACACGCAGAGTTGGCAGCCTGAAGCCATATCGTGTGGGACGTACCACGGCGATCTCGTTGGTGGCCTCCGCCGCGATGGTTCTGCCGATGTCTGCTCTGTTGCAGTGGCTGCAGCCTTTTGTCCCCGTTGGGTCACTGGGCTATCTTCTCCGTATTGTTGCGGCAACCGGCTGTGGCGGCGTGATCTATCTACTACTGCTGCGTCTCTTCGGTGTTGAGGAGATTGCGCTGATCCGGCGTGCGCTGCATCGCCAATCTCTCAGGGAATCTTTGCCCTGAAGCTGAATCCTTTAGCAATGAGTGCAAAACGTATGAGACAGACGATCGATTGGGCGATCCCAAGCGTGGTCCCAGCCGGTAGATGCGAACGGCCCCGGTACAGGGTGACCACTATAGCCATCCGCACTCTTGTGGCTGTGGCTTTGCTGTTGAGTGGTTGTGCACCGCTCTTGCCGTCGTCCGCACCGGATCGGCAGATTGTGGTTCTGTGGCACACGTTTACGGGCTCCGAAGCCCAGGCGCTCGAGACCCTGACGGACCGTTTCAACGCGGAGAATCCGTGGCAGATTCTGTTGATCACGGAGTATCAAGAGCAGCTGTTGCGCAAGCTGCGCGAAGCACCTGAGGGTCGGCCTGATCTTGTGACAGTGTGGCCCGAAGATCTGCAGACGTACGTGGCCCTGGATATGGTAGGCGCCGCACCCACGCTCTCCCCGGAGATACGGGCCGCGTGGGACGATCTCTTGCCGATGGCTCGGTCGTTCTATGTATCGGAAGGTGTGCCTCAGGCCCTCCCCTTGGGACTGGCGACCTATCTGGCCTACTACAACATGGAGTGGTTGGGGGATTTGGGCTATGATGCGTCCACAGCAAGCTGGGAGGAGTTCCTGCGGACAGTGTGTGCGGCGACGGATCCACTGCGTGGCCGGATAGGTGTTGGTGTGCCGGCGCGCGCCAGTATTCTATTGGCGTTCCTCGCCGCCAGTGGTTCGGCCGTCGTGGGCGAGGATGGCTACTATCAGTTCTCCGACGAAGAAGGCCGCGCTGCAGCAGCGCTGCTGCAGGCTGTGATGGCCGGTGACTGCGGTGCTGTGTACCAGGATTGGGACAAAGGGCTCGCGCAATTGAGCAAGAGCTCGATGGCGGTGGTTGTCGAGTCCAGTGAACGGTTGGCCGATGTGGAACGCGCGATCCTGGCAGGACGCAATTTTCCATTGGGGATCAGCCCATTACCGGGGTTGGCAGGGCCTGGAACGACCCTGTGGTACGGCCCCGGCCTGATGGTGTCGACGCCGGAGGGCTCGCGGCAGACTGATGCGCTGCGGGTGCTCTCGTGGTTCTTCTCGTCTGAGGCGCAGACCTACTGGGGTGAGAAGACGGATTACCTGCCGGTGCGGCGCTCCGTGATCGAGAGTGCTTTGGCGGAGGCCGAGCTGACGGGGGCAACGGCAACGGAGACAAGCTTGTTGCAGTTGACATTGGCGGCTGCCGACTCCGAGTCCTGGATCGTCTGGCCACCGGCGACAGATCGTATGGCGTGCCGCGCCTCACTCCTGCGGGCGCTGCTGGCCTTCCAGTTGGGGGAGGCGGACACCGATGCGTATATCGATACGGCAGTGACCGCGTGCAACACCGGCGTAGAGTTCCGGCTGCAACCGACGCCGACTCCCACTGAGGAAGCGACGCCGTGATGCGCAGAGATGGCGGGCGACGACGGATCAGTAAGATGCCGGCCCCCCAGCCTCTGAGCGTGCTCTTTTGGCTTCTGCTGTTGGCGATCTTCGCCGTCCGTCCGGCGGAGGTGCGCGCACAGGAGGACCCTGTCCGACATCTGCAAGATCTACTCAACCAGGTGCGGCTGAACGAAGGCCTGGCGCCGCTGGGACACTCTACGTTGTTGACTCAGGCCGCGCAACACCATGCCGACGATTTGGTCACGCTGGGACACCTGACGCACGAGGGAAGCGATGGCTCGACGTACCAGCAGCGCATCGAAGAAGCGCGTTATCAGGCTTGGGATGATGGTTTGACCGTCAACGAGGTCATCTGGACGGGACTGGGGTCGGCGGAAGATGCTCTGATCTGGTTCCGCACCAACCCGGATTGGGCGGTGCTCACGGATCCCAAGTTTCGCGAGGTCGGAATCGGGTATGCAGACGACAACGGTGTACGTTACTTCGTGGTCACCCTGGGGGCGCGTCCTGGCGTTCTTCCGGTTTTCATCAACGATGGATTTGGCAGCACGGAATCGCCGGTGGTCGCCCTACGGCTGACAAATGAAGAGGCCGTGCCCCTGGGCGACGTGGCCTGGATCGGCAAGGCGATCGAGATACGCATCAGCAACACGCCGGACTTCGATGCCCAGTCGTGGCAACCCTGGGAGCCGCTCGTTCCCTGGGTGTTGTCTTCGGAGGAACCCGGCAACTATGCTGTCTACGTAGAGTTCCGTGATGGGGCCGACCGCACCGCGATCGCTGAAGCCACCATCCGCCTGGTTCCCCCTGGTGAGTCGCCGCCCACACCTACACCATTCCTGAATCTTCCGTCGGCACCGGCTGAACAGACGCCGGGAGCCGTTCAGCCTACGGTTGTACCTACTCCCTCGCTGCCCCCCACGACGGCGTCGCCAGAGGGTGAGGGTGCGCCCACGCCGACCGCGCCGGGGCCGGCGGGCGGAACGTTCACGCCGTATCCCACCTGGACGCCGCTGCCGACTGAGCTCCCTCTCGCTGCCGAAGAAGAGCGCACGGATTGGCCTTTGCTCTTGGTCATCCTTTTGCAGGGCGCGGCACTGCTATTGGGCGCAGCTGCTTTCCTGAAGCGGCACTAAGGCAGTCCTCTGTGGTTCATCTGCGTTGGCTGCAGATATAGACTATCCTCTCCGGTTCGCCCATTTTCTTAACTCATCTGCAACACAGAGTAACGCACACGCGGTGCAATTGCTGCTAGTATTATCATAGAGGACCCAAGCCCTTCCGGGGCTGCTCGAAAGGAGTCTACTCTATGAAGCGATGGCGCCTGTTGTTCCTAAGCCTCTTGTGTTTGGGCGTAGCTGCTCTGATGTCGCAGCCTATCTCCGCTGCGCCCTCTCAGTCAACCGTCGTGATCGTACAGCCCGGGGATTCGCTCACGCGGATCGCCTCAAGGTATGGCATCACGATCAGCCAACTCGCTGCCGCCAACGGCCTGAGCTGGAACTCCTGGATCTATGCCGGACAACGCCTGACGATACCGACGAGTGCGCCGCTCAACCCCGCACCTCTCCCCAGCGGCAGTACCTACGTAGTGCGGGCCGGCGACACCATGATGCGCGTCGCTGCGCGCCACGGGGTCAGTGTGAGCCAGTTGGCGACCTTCAACGGTCTCTACTGGAATTCCTGGGTCTACGTTGGGCAGCGGTTGGCAATCCCCGGCGGACAATCGGCCCCGGCGCCGAGTCCGGCTCCCAGTACGCCCTCCGGCAGCAGCAGTGTCTATGTGGTGCGGGCCGGGAATACCCTGTTTAGCATCGCGAGGTGGCACGGCACGACCGTAAGGGCCATTCAGGCCGCCAATGGGCTCTCCTCCGCGACGATCTATGTCGGCCAGCGACTGAAGATGCCCGGCGCAACCAGCACCCCAACCCAGCCGCCGGCACCGGCACCCCCGCCGGCACCGAGTCCGGGCACGGGCGGGGCGAAGTGGATCGATATCAATCTGTCCCAGCAGCGGATCACGGCTTATGCGGGACAGAACCCGGTCTATTCGGCGATTGTATCAACTGGGTTGCCGGGCACACCCACAGTTGTGGGGACCTTCTCCGTCTACGTGAAGTATGTCTCCGCTCCAATGAGCGGCCCTGGCTACTACCTGCCCAATGTGC
This sequence comes from uncultured Anaerolineales bacterium, assembly GCA_964516885.1. Lineage (GTDB taxonomy): Bacteria > Chloroflexota > Anaerolineae > B4-G1 > SLSP01 > PWVB01. Next base: position 6,639 of record CAZEXX010000042.1, read on the forward strand.
CGCACACGATGTACTTCTACGGCGGGTATGCGATTCACGGCGCCTATTGGCACAACAACTTCGGGACGCCAATGAGTCACGGCTGTGTGAACCTCTCGCTACCCGACGCCAGGTGGTTCTTCAACTGGGCCCCAGTCGGCACCAAGGTGGTGAGTCACTACTAGGCCCGGCGATGTAGGTGCAATCGCTCAACCGGCGGGGGAGGCATACCCCGCTGGTTGCTTATTGTTTGAAACCCCACAGATCCGGTTGAATAATCCCGCGGTTTCCGGTAGACTGTACAACGTGTGAGGCATAGCACTTCCTCGTATCAACTACCTTGTGCGGGAACCGTGATCAGATATCTCAAGAGCCGGTTGTGGTCCATAGCGCTGAGTCTGATTGGGCTCATACTGACCTCGTGTTCATATATGCCACAGGTCGAAATGCCCCCCACACCCACGGTCGTGGTCGCGCCCACGGCTCTCCCGCCGGAGCCTACCCCGCGCCGACGGCTGCTTGCCCCACTTCCTCCGGGCACCGATCGCGTGGTGCCCCAGGTGACGATGGATATCGTCTTCAACTACCTGGACCGGCGACTGCAGGTCACCCAGGACATTCTCTTTGCCAACGATACCGCGGTGACATGGGATGAGGTGGTCCTCTCCGTCTTGCCTGCCCATCAGACCGGCGTCTTTGTACTGGATCAGGTTGAGGTGACGACGGTGTGGCGCCGCGAGGTCGTGGTGTGTGTGATGGACGGCATCATGCTGCACGTTCCTATGCCGGAGCCGGTGCAGCCGGGTGAACCGTTGGCGATCTCGCTGATCTACGCGATCAAAATCCCCGAAGTGGACCCGACCCGGTGGCTGCCTGAGGGGAACCTGGGGGCGGGTGAGCGGGTGACCCAGGTTGGGGATTGGCATCCCACGTTGGTGCCCTATCACGGCGGCGAGGGCTGGAAAACGTGGGTTTATCACCCCGTGGGAGATCCGGTCGTCTATCCGACAGCTGATTACGATGTCCAGATCTTTGCCGATCCGGACATCATCATCGCAGCTCCAGGCCTTGAGTCTGAGGATGGGCACGTGCGCCGGTACCGGATCACCAACGCGCGGAGTTTTGCCTTTCTTGCCAGTCCGGACTACCTGGTCGCCGAGAGCTCTGTGGACGGCATCCCGCTCCGCACATACTATCTGCCCGGATGCGCCCGCGCCGCGCAAGCGACGCTGGACACGGCCGCGCAAGCGATCACGCTCTATGATGATCTGTACGGTCCCTATCCGACGCAGGGGCTGGTCATCGCGCAGAATGCCTATATCGGATCAATGGAGTACTCCGGGTTGGTAAGCCTCAGCGATCGGGCATATGAGGCCTATGTGGATAGCCCCAGGGCGCCATTGGTCTCCCTGACCGTGCACGAGGTCGCGCATCAGTGGTGGTATGGCGCTGTGGGGAACGATCAGGTGCACGAGCCCTGGTTGGATGAAGCGTTTGCCAAGTACAGCGAGCAACTCTTCTATGAACGTTATGAGCCGGAGCTGGTGGACTGGTGGTGGGAGACGCACGTTTATCAATACGATCCTGAGGGAACCGTGGACCGCACGATCTACGATTTCGGCTCCACGCCGGAGTACCTCAACCAGCTCTACAGGCAGGCGGCGCGCTTTCTGGGTGACCTACGGGGGCAGATGGGAGACGAGGCCTTCTTCAAATTTGTGAGAGCCTATCGCCGGCAGGGGGAGGGTAAGCTGATGACCGGTGAGGATTTCTTCGACCTGCTCTTCGTGTCCACGGATGAGGATCTGCAGCCGCTGATCGACCGATACTTCGAGACGGTGCCGCGGAAATGAATACTGGGTTGTCAACCGGGCAAGATCCGTATAATCAGGAGTGTTGGTCAAGCAAATGTGAACTCCGGGGCCTCTTCCACCACAGGAAGGGGCGTTGTGTTGTTGGACGATCCGGGCGAGGGGCGGAGATTCGGTCGTTGGCCTGGGGTAAAACAGACGATGCTGGAGATTGACGCGAGCTACGGTGAAGGTGGGGGGCAGATCCTGCGGTCTGCCTTAACGCTGTCCGCGATAACCGGCAAGGCGGTGCGCTTGTTCCATATTCGCGCCAACCGTTCCAAGCCGGGGTTACGGCCGCAGCATCTATTGGCAGTACGCGCGGCGGGCCAAGTTTGCCGTGCTTCTGTTGCGGGGGATGCGCTGAACAGCAGCGACGTCATCTTTGAGCCGCAATGTGACCCCACATCAGGCAACTTCCATTTCAACGTGTCAGATGCGGTGGCGGGTGGGTCTGCGGGCTCTGTCACGTTGGTTACGCAAACACTGCTCCTGCCCTTGGCCTTGGCAGAGGGACGCTCAGCGGTGACTCTGATGGGGGGGACGACAGTACCAATGAGCCCCCCGGCGCTTTATCTTGAGAAGGTCTATCTGCCGACGCTCTTCAATATGGGCGTGCGCGCCACAGTGGATCACCGGGTATGGGGATTCAACCCGACGGGTGATGGGCAGCTGTCGTTGACGGTCCGTGGCGGCGCGCGATTGTGCGGTATTCGCCTGGCCGATCCCGGGCCTTTGCTCCGGGTTGAGGGGGTGGCGTTTGTCGCCAAGTTGCCGTCTCACATACCACAGCGCATGGCCAACCGGGCCCGCTCTGTATTGAAGGATATGGGCATTGAGGCCCGCATCGTGCCGCAGCACGTACCCTCACCGGGGTTAGGCACCGGGTTGTTCCTATGCGCGCGCTATGAGCATGCCCAGGCCGGCTTTCTCTCTCTGGGGCGTATCCGGCTGCCCTCGGAGGCGGTCGCGGAGATTGCATGTCGAGCTTTGGGTGCGCATCACCGTACAGGAGCTGCTGCCGACTCTCACCTCGGTGACCAACTGGTGTTGCCGGTAGCGTTGGCTGAAGATCCATCCTACGTGACCGTGTCGCGGGTGACGCGACATCTGTTGACCAACGTATGGGTGGCTCAGCAGTTCGGGTTTGATGGCGTGACGGTGGAGGGGCAAGAAGGCGAGCCCGGTATCTTGAGATCTGTGGCGCGCTAGGTCGCGTTCGATTTCTGGAGCAAAAGCCAGATGGAAATCTTCGCACCCTGAGTCGGCACAGCAGTTTTGGCTCGTAATGCCTACGATACCTATGTTGATCGTGGCCAAAACTGCCAAGGTGCGTTCGAGAATGGGCTATGCAATGCTCGTGGGCCGAGTGGAAGCTGTTGGCTTCGTAGCTTGCCCCCATTCTCGGACGCACCCGTGCGCTAGGTCGCACTGATGCTTACGCTTCACGAGGGCTAATCTGGCTAGAGGGAGTTTTCATGCTTGAGTTGGTATTCCTTGGTACTGCCGCTTCTGCACCCTCGATTCAACGTGGGTTGCCGTCACAGGTCGTGCTCTATCAAGATGAGCGGTTTGTTGTTGACTGCGGTGAGGGGACACAGCGCCAGATCCTGCGCAGCGGGTTAGGGTTTCGCCGGCTGAACAGGGTGCTCTTGACTCATGGGCATCTGGACCATATCCTGGGGCTGGGCGGGCTGATTTCTACCTTCTCTCGATGGGAAGCCGTTGAGAACATGGAGATCTACGGCGGGCGGCGGGCCCTTGATCGGGTCAGAGACTTGATCTTCGGGGTTGTGCTGCGGGGAGCACGTTCTCCGGTCAACATAGAGCTCATCGATGTGCAGCCCGGCATTCTTCTGGATAACAACGAGTTTGAGATCCAAGCCTTCCCTGTGCGGCATAGAGGGCCGGGATGTCTGGGCTATCGATTCTCTGAGAAGCCCCGGCGCCCCTTCTTGGTAGCTCGGGCAGAGGCCTTGGGCGTTCCCGCGGGACCGGTTCGCCGTGACCTTGTCAATGGTCAACCCGCGACCCTGGCCGACGGGCGGGTGATTAACCCTGAGGACGTTATGGGGCCGGCACGCCCCGGGCTCTCGATCGCCATGACCGGGGATACCGGCCAGGTGGAGAACCTTGTGGAAGCTGTCCGTGGTGTGGATCTATTGGTCTGTGAGGCCACCTATCTGGTACGGGATGTGGATATGGCGCGCCGCTTCGGCCATATCACGGCCTCGGAGGCTGCCTGGCTGGCGCGTGAGGCCGGCGCCCGAATGCTGGTTCTGAACCATCTCTCCCAACGGTATCGGGTGCGCGAGATCTTGGATGAAGTGAGGAAGATCTTCGAGCCGGTTACTGTGGCGCGAGACTTCGATCACTTCACTGTAACCCGTGACAAGATCACGTTGTCCAATCATCACCTGAGTAAGGATGTCAGTCTATTGTCAGAACGACTTCATGAAACCGTGGATATGTAGCTAAACGGCTGTGAAGTGGACATCCCTATAACGTCTGCTACAATAAAAAGCAACCCCCTTGATCTCCCTTATGGTCAGGGGACTGATCTCAAAATCGGCTCAATGTGATGGAGGAGGAGTTATGATGAAACGACGTGTGCTTGTTTTGGTGGTGTTTATCCTCGTGGCGTCGATGGCCTTGACGGCGTGCGGCGCCGGCGCCGGCGAGTCCGAGGGTCCCTTTAAGGTAGCCTTTGTCTACATTGGGCCGCCAGGAGACCTGGGTTGGTCTTATGAGCACGATCGCGGTCGCAAGGCGGTTGAGGCCGAGTTCGGCGACAATGTTGAGACGACCTATATCGAGAATGTTGAGGAAGGCCCTGATGCTTCGCGGGTCATTCGCCAGTATGCCCAAGAGGGCTACGATATGATCTTCGCCACCTCGTTCGGCTACATGGACTATATGTACGAGGTCGCGGAGGAGTTCCCCGATGTTATCTTTGAGCACTGCTCGGGCTTCAAGACCCTGGATAACATGTCGACCTACTTCGGTCGCATCTACCAGCCGCGTTATCTGGCCGGTCTCGTGGCGGGCAGTATGACCGAAGTGGACAGCATCGGCTATGTCGCGGCATTCCCTATCCCCGAGGTGGTTCGCGGTATCAATGCTTTCACCCTGGGCGTTCGTGCGGTCAACCCCGATGCCGAGGTGCGCGTGGTTTGGACGAACACTTGGTATGATCCCGTCAAGGAGCGCGAGGCCGCTATTGCGTTGCTGGATGAGGGTGTCGACATCGTCACGCAGCACCAGGATACCACTGAGCCGCAGAAGGCTGCTCAGGAGCGCGGTGTGCTCAGCGTTGGCTATGACTCCGATATGCGCGCCTTCGTAGGCGACACCGTTTTGACCAGCCCGATGTGGAACTGGGGCGCCTACTACGTTGATACCGTCACGGCAGCGATGGAAGGCAACTGGGAAACGCACCAGTACTGGGGCGGTCTGGCGGATGATGGTGTGGAGTTGGCTGACTACAGCCAGAAGGTTCCGCAGGATGTGCGCGATCTCGTTGAGGCAGCTCAGAAAGAGATCATCGATGGCAATGACGTCTTCTGTGGCCCGATCACGGCCCAGGACGGCAGCACGCTGGTTGCCGCGGGTGAGTGCATGGGCGATGGCGATATGCTGGGTATGGGCGTCTTCGTCGAAGGCGTAGTGGGTACGATTCCGGAGTAGTAGACGTGTGACATTGGAGGAGCGGAACGTATGTTCCGCTCCTCTTTTTTGGGTTTCCGATGCATCCGTAACCCAAGAAGCGGAGTTCTCCACTTCTTGGGTTTCAGAGTATGAGAGAAGATGGCGGAACCATGGTGAATCACGACATAGGGACAGGATCTGACGTGCCGGCGCTTCGCATGCGCGGCATCACAAAGCGCTTCCCGGGCGTCTTGGCCAATGATCGTGTTGACCTCGACCTGTACGAGGGCGAGGTCCTGGCGTTGTTGGGCGAGAATGGCGCCGGCAAGAGCACTTTGATGAACGTCCTGGTCGGTCTCTACCGTCCGGACGCCGGCGAGATCAGTGTTCAGGGTCGCCCCGTTGAGATTCACTCTCCCCGCGATGCGTCCAGCCTAGGTATCGGCATGGTGCACCAGAACTTCAAGCTGGTGTCCACTATGACGGTTGCCCAGAACGTGATTCTGGGTCTCCAGGAGCTCCCCTTTGTTCCAAACATGACTGAGGTCGCGGCACGGATCAGTGAGCTCTCCGATCGCTACAACATGGAGGTCGATCCGCAGGCCTATATTTGGCAGCTCAGCGTGGGTGAGCAACAGCGCGTCGAGATTCTCAAGCTCATCTATCGCGGTGCCGGTATTCTGATCCTGGATGAGCCAACGGCGGTTCTGACGCCGCAGGAGGCGGAAGAGCTTGGCCGGGTATTGAAGGTGATGCAGTCTGAGGGAAAGTCCGTGATCTTCATCACGCACAAGATGGGTGAGGTGATGGCCTTCTCGGATCGGGTCTGCATATTGCGGCAAGGGCAGTTGGCCGCCACCAAACGTACTGTTGAGACGAACCCTCGGGAACTGGCGCGCCTTATGGTGGGTCGCGACGTGCTCTTCCGGCTTGACAAGAAGCCGATGACACCGGGACATGCCGTCCTGGAGCTTCGTGATGTGCATGCCTTGAATGATAAGGGCCTCCCAGCTCTCCGTGGGCTTTCTCTCACCGTCCGGCAGGGCGAGATCCTGGGCATCGCCGGCGTTGCCGGTAACGGGCAGCGCGAACTCGCCGAAGTGACCACAGGGCTGCGTCAGATCAAAGAGGGCAGTGTCGTCATTAACAATCGCGATCTCACCAACTGTTCTCCACTTGAGGTCATTGGAGCCGGCGTCAGCCATATCCCGGCTGACCGCATGGGCGTGGGAATCGTAGGGGATATGCCGGTAGCTGACAATATTGCTATGAAAGGCTACCGAAAGTCTCCAATGGCCAAGCGTGGACTGCTCAACCGGCAGCGGATCCTAGACTTTGCCCGTGCTATGATCGATGTCTTCCAGATTGTCACGCCTACCCCACAGACGCATGTGAAGTTCCTGTCCGGTGGCAACATCCAAAAGACCATTTTGGCGCGGGAAATCGACGCGTGCGCGAGCCTGCTGGTCGCGGTCTACCCCTCGCGTGGATTGGACGTCGGTGCGACAGAGGCTGTGCGTCGGCGGCTGATCGAGCAGCGAGATGCCGACCGAGCTGTGCTGTTGATTTCCGAGGATCTTGAGGAGTTGATCTCCGTTGCCGACCGCATTACTGTGCTATACGAAGGCCGGTCGATGGGGTTCTTCCCCGCTGCCGAAGCTGAAGTGGAGACGCTGGGCTTGATGATGTCCGGGGCTCAGGACGAAGCACTGACCACTGTTGGGCGAGAAGACCCCGGCACTGTTCATCCCGCCGCCTCGGTCCGACCAAGCTGACCGCGAGGAGCGCCCGAAGATGAACTTGATATTGAGAAAGCGTGAATCCGTCTCGAGGCGAGCGGCGGTTTTGGTGCCGCTGATTTCGTTCGCCGTCTCATTGCTCTTCGGCGCGCTTCTGTTGGCTGTGTCGGGGGCGAACCCCTTCGTTACCTATGCTGCGATGCTGCAGGGTGCGTTAGGCTCGGCGTATGGCCTGAGCGAGGTGCTGGTCAAGACGATTCCCCTGATCCTGACCGGTCTGGCGGTCTCCCTGGCCTTCCGCATGCGCTTCTGGAATATCGGGGCCGAAGGTCAGTTGACGATGGGGGCGGTTGCGGCTGCCGGGATGGCGCTTTTCTGGTCGCAGGGCCTTCCGGACTGGACCATTCTGCCACTTTCGATCGTGGCGGGCTGTGTGGCGGGGGCACTATGGGCCGGGATTCCGGCTGTGCTGAAGGCTGCCCTCAAGGTGGACGAGACGTTGACCACGTTGATGATGAACTACGTGGCGATTCTCTACTCGGAGCATCTCTACTACATTGCGTGGCGGGCAGAGGGATACAATTCCGGTACCGAGCAAATCACTGAGGTTGCGTGGCTGACTCGCTTTGCCGGACGTGCGCATACCGGCTTGTTTTTCGGCCTGATCCTCGCAGTCGCGCTGTGGGCCGTCTTCCGCTATGCGCGGTGGGGTTTCGAGCTCAAGATCATCGGCTCCAATCCTACGGCTGCCCGCTATCTGGGGATCAGCATCGCGCGGAATATCGTCGTCACGCTCCTGATCTCCGGCGCTATCAGCGGATTGGCCGGTGCTGTGGAGGTCTTGGGACTCTCCCATCGCCTGCAGCAGGGCATCTCGGTGGGGTACGGGTATACCGCGATTATCATTGCGTGGATGGCGCAACTTAACCCCCTGGGCGTGGTTTTCGTCGCCTTCTTGATGGCGGCGCTGCTGGTCGGTGGGGACCAAATTCAGATGAAGATGCGGCTCCCCGCATCGGTGGGGGTGGTGCTCCAGGGAATGCTGTTGATTCCGATGCTGGCTGGAAGTCTGTTCCGGGAATATGCTTTGGATCTGCGTCGTCCCGCGGAAGAAGTGACTCAAGTCAGGTCCGAGGAGGTGGCGTGATAGGGTTTCTTGCACTTCTCACGTCGATCATCACTATTACGCTTCGGGCCGGGACGTCGCTGATCTACGGTACGATCGGCGAGACGTGTACCGAGCGTTCAGGGATTCTGAACCTCGGCGTCGAGGGGATGATGTTGTCCGGTGCCGTCGCGGCATTTGCCACGGCCTATTACAGCGATAGCGTATGGTTGGGGCTCCTGGCGGCAGCGGTGATGGGGGCGCTGTTGGCTTCCATCCATGCTTTCCTGACGGTAACCATGCGCGCCCAACAGGTCGTCAGCGGATTGAGCATCACGATCTTTGGGACTGGATTGGCAAGTTTCCTGGGGGAGCGTCTGGGGCCGGAGTCCAACAACTACAACCTGGTGGGGATGGTGGGCCCGAGGTTCTCGTCCATTGAGATTCCACTGCTGAACGATATCCCCATCCTGGGCGCGTTCTTCAGGCAGGATATCCTGACCTATTTCCTCTTCATTCTCGTTCCGGCGGCGTGGTATTATCTCTACAAGACCCGAAGTGGTCTGAACCTGCGCGCCGTGGGCGAGAACCCGCAGACGGCGGACGCGATGGGCATTGACGTGATCCGCACCCGCTACATCTACACGATCCTGGGCGGTGCTTTGGTGGGCTTGGGAGGCGCACATCTGTCGCTCGCCTACGCGCCGGGCTGGACTGAGAACATCACGGGAGGACGTGGCTGGATCGTGATTGCGCTGGTCATCTTTGCGATGTGGAATCCGGCACGCGCCGTGTTGGGCGCCATGTTGTTCGGCGGCATCAACGCCGTCCAATTCCGCCTCCAGGCCGGCGGCACCACCATTCCCTCCGCTTACCTGAACATGCTGCCGTACGTGATGACCATCTTGGTGCTCGTCGCGATGACCTGGTGGGAGACGCTCAGTCACCTCGTTGGCGCCCCCGCGGCATTGGGGCAGCCGTATATGCGTGAGGAGAAGTAGGCGAGGAAGCGGTAGGGCGAGCAAGCGAATAAGCGAGAAGGCGAGTAGCTGGGTCCGTCTGCCGATTCGTCTGTTGTGATTTGTTGATTTGAGATTTGCCATTTGTGATTTGCTGATCTGAGGGAGTCTATGTCTGATAATGGTCGGGAGATTCCGGTTGAGTGGAAGCCGCAGGCAACATCGCGAAACTGCTTTGTGTGTGGACGCGAGAACCCTGTGGGACTGCATATCCGATTCTATGAGGATCTTGCCAATGCTCGTGTGGTCGTGCCGCTGATGATCCCTGAGACCTATCAGGGATACCCCGGCATTGCTCATGGCGGCATCCTGGCGACGGTCCTGGACGAGCTCTCTGGTCGTGCTTTGATGATGGGGGCGGAGGATGACGTCTTCTGGGTGACGGCAAAGTTGGAGGTCCGCTATCGCAAACCAACACCGACGGAGACCGAACTGACGGCAGTCGGGTGGGTGGTCAGCAAGCGCCGTCGCATTGCCGAGGTAGCCGGAGAGATCCGCCTGGCCGATGGCACGGTGACGGTCGAGGCGACCGCTGTTGTGGTGCTCCCGCCGAAAGACACGCTCCACCAATGGGATGAGGAGCGTGAGGGGTGGCGGGTTGAGGGTGAGGGCGACTGAGCTTTGTGAGTGGAGGACAATATGCTGCGCAATCTTAAGCACTACAAGCGGCCCACCAAGATTGAGGATGCTGTCGCGTTGGTGCAGTCCACTGCTAACGCCGTCTATCTTGGCGGTGGCGCGTGGACCGTGGCACAGGGAGATCCCTCTCTTGAGTTTGTGGTTGACCTTCAGGACTTGGGTCTTGACTATGTCGAGGCGACCCTGGCGGAAATCAAAATTGGGGCGACGGCATCGCTGCAGGCCCTGATCGATCATCCTGATGCCGCCGTTCTGGCCAGTGGCCTTCTGGCGCGCGCTGCGGGCTATGTGCAGTCGCGAAACCTGCGCGAGCAGGGCTCTGTGGGCGGCACCCTGATTGTTGCAGATGCTGCCGAGCCACTGACGACGGCTCTATTGGTGCTGGATGCCGAAATCCGCTATGCGGATCCGGTGGTGCACAAGGCGCCTTTCATGAGCTTTGTGGCCTACCGGGATCGTCTGATCAAGACTCGGGCGCTGATTACGGAGCTCCGTGTGCAGCGCCCGCCCGCCAAGAGCGCGGCCGGCTTTGAGGTCGTGGGCCGGTCGCCCAAGGACAAGCCGATCGTGTGCGCCGCTGCCTACGTTGAGGTGGATGAGGGCTTGCCGAATGTGATCCGCGTGGCTGTGGGGGGCGCGCACGGCCAGCCCGTCCGGTTGCACAAGACCGAACACATATTGAGTGGGCAGTTCCTGACGTCAGACAAGGTGATGCAGGCTCTGGCACCGGCGCTCGCTGACCTATCGCCGGTTCCGGATTTCCGGGGAAGTGCTGAGTACCGTCTGGCGATGGCCGGCGTTCTGGCTCGCCGTGCGATCGTGGGAGCCTGGCAGGCCGCGCGCAGACTGTCATAGGGTGGATTAAGAACAGACCGATCCGCGGTCGGCGCACACGACTGCACTGTGATCGGTGGTGCCCTGGGGTTGGTGAATAGAGTTGGAGGATCTTGTGGCTGAAGGCCAAACTGATCGCAAGCCATTGGGTGAGACCTATGGCGGACAGGCTGTTATTGAGGGTGTGATGATGCGCGGCAAGTACAATGCCGCGATCGCAGTGCGCCGCCTCGATGGCGAAATCGTGGTTAAGCAGGAGTCTCTGAGCGGTCTCTACCGCGGCCCTATCAGCAAGATCCCCTTCTTGCGCGGGATGCCGCTTCTGTGGGATTCCCTGGGCTTGGGAATGCGGGCGCTCTTCTACTCGGCTGAGGTCGCGGGGCAGGAAGAGGACCCGGACTTCACCATGTCAGGTGGGCTGGGCATCGCGACCGGGGCATTCTCGATGCTCTTGGGCGTCGGGTTGTTTATGGTGCTGCCCTCGTTTATGGCCGGCTTGATCGTGCAGGAGGAGGCTCTCCTCTTCAATGTGGTCGAGGGCCTGATTCGCCTGGTGCTCCTGATCGGCTATATGGTGGCAATCTCCCAGGCTGAGGAAATCCGGCGGGTCTTCTCCTACCACGGTGCGGAGCATAAGACGATCAATGCGTACGAGGACGGCGCTCCGTTGACTGTGGACGGCGTGCGACCCTACTCGCGGCAGCATCCGCGCTGTGGCACGGCTTTTCTCCTGACGGTTGCATTGATCTCTGTGTTGGTCCTTGCGCCCCTGGGACGACCCTCGTTCTTGGTGCGCATCGCGACACGCCTGGCGCTGCTGCCGGTTATCGCGGGCATCTCCTACGAGATCCTGCGGTTCACGGGGCGGAATCTGAACAACCCGTTGATTCGCTGGATGATCGCGCCCAACCTGGCGCTACAGAACCTGACCACACGCGAGCCTGAGGACGACATGCTTGAGGTCGCCATCCAGGCACTGCAGTCGGTGCTGGCGGGGGAGCGCGAAGCTGCTGCGGCATCTTCTGCCGCGGACTGACCGCGGGTGACTCATTAGCAACTAGGGTGGGTTGGGAACCCCCCTCAGCGGATACGGCGCTGCTTTCGAAGCGGTAGTGCTCTCTGCCATCTGGGACCGCGGGCATCTTGCCCGCATCTTCGCGCAAGTTGTCACCAGTAGGCTCTTAGCAGCCGCTGCGTACTTGGGAGC
>CAZEXX010000043.1:0-18242 GCA_964516885.1 uncultured Anaerolineales bacterium
CCAGGTCGAGCGTCGTGTAGACCTGCAGACCGCCACCGGCCACCAGCGCGGCGCCGAACATCTCCTCAAGCTCATGACGCACGTACATAGAGAAATGGGGGGCCTGAATGTTGAAGCGCTGGGTGGATACGGCGAGATCCCAGGGTTCGTTCTTAGCGGCCTCCGCTTCGGCTGTGGTGACGCATCCTTCCTCGACCATGCGCCTCAGGACGATCTCCTTGCGGCTGAGTGCTTCGTCAGGGGTATCAAACGGGTTGAGTCGCGGAAATTGGGGGATGGCAATCAGCGTCGCAGTTTCGGAGAGCGTAAGTTCGCGTGCAGTCTTGTCGAAGTAAACGCGCGCCGCAGCATCAATCCCGTAGGCGAGATTGCCGTAGAAGTTGGTGTTGATGTACCATTCCAGAATGGTGCTCTTATCATAGAGCCGGGTGAGCTCCAGCGAGATCAGGACCTCTTTGACCTTGCGGGCGTAGCTCTTCTCGATGCGCTCCTCCAGCGGGATGACCGAGTTCTTGACTACCTGTTGTGTAATAGATGACCCACCCTGGATCTCATAGCCCTGGAGGTTGTCGAGAAAGGCGCGCACGATTCCGGCGAAGTTGAAGCCTGGGTTGGTCCAGAATGTCTGGTCCTCCAGCGCTACGGTACCGCAGATGGCGTACTCGGGTAACTCAGCGAAGGGCAGCCAGTTGCGGTCGCCGGCGTTCGCATCGATGACCTCATAGATAAGTGCCGGATCCTTCTGCCCGTCCCCGTCTGTATCGGGCCCCCAGGCGTAGATCTTGGTTGTCTCAAAGGTCTCAATGCTTGCTTGGGCGACGTCGCCCGGCGCAGGAAGGTTCTCGGTGATGACCGTGTAGGCGCCTGCCGCTGTGCCGACGCTCATGCCGACAAAGAGCAGTGAGGCCAGGATGGAGATCAACACGAGCCCCCCCAGGACGCGCAACACCAGCTGAAGACCGGTTTGGCTCTGTTTTCGTTTGCGCTCACGATCAATGACGATCAGCACCCGAATCAAGGAGACGGGCGTGCGTTGTCGGGTCATAGTTTGGGTTACCTCTAGTTCGATCCTATGGTAGAGTTACGGCCCTGTGCGCCGAACCGGCGAGCCCGGGCACGGGGCCGAGGTACCGGCGGTCACCTGCTCCGCGACTGGCGTATTATGCCTTGGTCCAGGCGAATGGCAAGGAAGGCGTCTCTGTAACGGTGCTGAGACACTCGGAAACGAAGCTTGCTTCCTTAAATGCAGCGACGGTCTCAATGCTTGACGAATTTGCGTTATCCATTAGAATGTACGTCATGGTGATAATGCCTACTACGAGAGCCTATGTTTGAATCACTCAGTGAGAAGCTTCAGAACGTCTTTGATCGGCTAGGTAAGCGAGGCATCTTACGTGAAGAAGACATCAAGGCAGTTCTGCGAGAGATTCGGCTTGCACTCCTAGAGGCAGACGTCAACTACCGGGTCGTGAAAGACTTCACGGCGCGGGTGCGCGAGAAGGCTGTTGGGGAAGCGGTCTCTAAAGCGCTGAATCCGGCTCAGCAGGTCATCAAGATCGTCCATGAGGAGCTGGTGGAGACGCTGGGTGAACCCGGACGACTGGAGTTGAAAGGGCGCGCCCCATACATACTCATGCTCGTAGGTCTGCAGGGCTCCGGTAAGACGACGACTGCGGCGAAGCTTGCGCTTCATCTGCGGTCGCAGGGACACTTTCCGATGATGGTGGCTGCGGATATCTATCGTCCGGCAGCCATCACCCAGTTGGAGGTGTTGGGGCGACAGCTCGATCTCCCGGTGTACAGTGAACCGGGGTGCGATGATCCGCCCGAGATCTGTGCGCGCGGCTTGAATGCAGCGCGGGAACGTGGTTGTGATCTGATTATCCTGGACACCGCCGGCAGGCTGCAGATTGACGATACGATGATGGCTGAGCTGGAGGCCATCCGGGATCGGGTTCACCCGATCGAAGTCTTGCTCGTAGCCGACGCGATGACAGGCCAGGAAGCGGTGAATATCGCCTCCGGCTTTCACGAGCGCGTTGGGCTGACCGGATTAGTCCTGACCAAGGTAGATGGCGATGCGCGCGGGGGCGCCGCCATCAGTATGCGCGCGGTGACTGGTGTGCCGATCAAGTTCCTGGGCGTCGGTGAAAAGCTGAGCGGCTTGGAACTCTTCCATCCGGACCGGCTGGCGTCGCGGATTCTGGGCATGGGCGACGTTCTCTCGCTGATCGAACGTGCGGAGACGAGCTTCAGTGCCGACCAGGCCGCGAAGATGGAAAAGAAGCTGCGCAAGGGAGACTTCGATCTTGAGGACTTCCTTGGCCAGTTGCGTCAGGTACGCAAGATGGGGCCGATTCAGGAAATCCTGAATATGGTTCCAGGTATGGGTAAGGCGCTGCGCGGTGTGGAGATCGACCAGGGTCAGACAGAGGAGAGCCTGAATGCTGTAGAGGCGATCATCCTCTCTATGACGCCAGGTGAGCGTCGGAATCCCAAGGTCTTGAACGCCAGTCGCAAGCGGCGCGTGGCTGCCGGCAGTGGTACATCGGTGCAGCAGGTTAACCAACTGCTGTCTCAGCACCGGCAGATGCAGCGGATGATGAAGCGCCTGAATCAGGGCAAACTTCGCGGGTTGTCGGGGTTGTTTGGGTAGAAGCAGATTCACGCATGTGCACCGGAGTGGGGCACGCGTGGTTGCCATAAGGTGGCGGTGCCGGTACGGCCTGGCCACGTAATTACGCACAAAGAGATTCATACTGAATTTAGGAGGCATATGCTTAGAATAAGGTTACGTCGAGTGGGGGCTAAGAAGCAGCCGAGCTATCGGATAGTTGTTGCTGAGAAGACGGCCCCACGTGATGGCAAGTTCGTGGAAGTGGTCGGTTTCTACAATCCGCGAACTGAGCCTGAGACGGTGACAATCAAAGAAGAGCGCGTTATGCACTGGCTGTCGGTCGGTGCTCAACCGAGTGATGCCGTTGCTCGTATCTTCAAGACGCACGGTACGATGGGGCGCTTTGAGCGGCTGCGCGCCGGTGAGTCGCTGTCGGTGTTGGTTGCTGAAGCAGAGAGTGCTGTTCTGGCGGCACTCAAGACGGTAGTGGTGTCTGAACCTGAGCCCGTGGTTGCTGAGGCCGAGGTTGAGGCCGAGGTTGAGGCTGAGGCCGAGGTTGAAGCTGAGGCTGAGGCTGAGGCTGAGGTCGAAGACGTGGTTGAGGAGCAGGAATCTTAGTCAGCCGAGATCGCATTTCGGGAAGATGATCTGCTGGCCACACGCCAGCTCTCCTTCGTGGGTATCTCGGGCTAGAGACGCAGAGACGACAAAGGTGACTGCACCGCCAGTCCTCAGGTTGGACAGGCTGGATCTCGGGGCTTCACAGGCCGAGCGCAAGGGTGCCATTTTCAGTTACTCTTCCATCTATACCTGTTTCTATCACTAACCGAAGGAGGTGGCGCAATGACTAAGGTCAGAGATCTAGTTGAATACGTCGTCAAAGCGTTGGCCGATAAGCCAGATGCCGTAAGCCTGTCCGAGATTGAAGGTGAAGCATCCATCGTGCTGGAGCTCCGTGTGGCTCCGGAGGATATGGGACGGATGATCGGCCGCCAAGGTCGGACTATTAATGCGATGCGTTCCCTATCCCGTGTAGTGGGCGCGAAGATGGGGAAGAAGGTCACGTTGGAGATCGTGTAGCTATGGCCTTGATGGCCACAATAAGTCATCTGCTGGAGCTCAGGCATGCGTAGTCGGCAACCTGAGCTCCGCTATTTGGTAGTAGGAAGGGTCGTGCGCCCGCACGGCGTGCGCGGTGAGCTGCGCGCGAAGATCCTGACCGATTACCCGGAGCGCTTGGCGTCGGTTAAGACTCTCTATGTTGGTGAAGAGCTGCGCCCTCACAAGGTGATGGGACTCCGGCGACATCAGGATGCCGCGCTCATCAGGCTTGAGGGGTACGAGGACCGCACAGCGGCCGAGAAGCTCCGTGGTTCTCTGCTCTATGTCGCCGTTGAGGATGCTGTGTCGCTGGACGAAGACGAGTACTACGAGTTTCAGCTTGAGGGGCTCGCCGTTGTCACGGATGAGGGGGAGCCACTGGGTGAGATCGTGGAAGTCTTTACCGCGCCTGGTGCTAATGACGTGTTTATCGTGCATGGACCACTGGGAGAGCTCTTGATCCCTGTGATCGAAGATGTTATCATCGAACTCAACCCGGATGCTGGCCGCATAGTAGTTCATCTGCTGCCGGGGTTGCTTCCGAATCATCCATAGCTCGCATCTCCCGGGGCTGGCGGAACATGTCCGCCGATCGCTGTGCCGCGATAGTGCGTGCAGAAGCGTATTGAACTGGGATCTGTTAGGTTAGCCTAACGTCGTCATTCCCTCTTTTCTTGGTCTCAGACGTTGGATGGGGTACCTGCAGATCCCGTTTCCTTGTCTGTATCAGGCGTATTGCATACTGGGGGCGTTGGGCTATGGACGACAACCTACGTTACTGGCTGGGGTTCAACCTCGTCCGGGGCATCGGCCCGGTACGCCTGCGCGCTCTTATTCGCAGGTTCGGCGATGTCCAATCGGCCTGGCACGCGTCTGAGTCCGATCTGCGATCGCTGAATCTGGACCGCCGGGCGTTGTCCAACTTGCTTGAGGTCCGCCGGAAGGCGGACTTCGTGGGACTCCTGGCTCGACTTGAACGTGACGGTGTGCATGTGCTGACCTGGGACTCCCCAGACTACCCTGCCCTCCTTTCACAGATCCCTGATCCACCGCCGGTGCTCTTTGTGTTGGGTGAGATCACGCCGGCTGACGAGTGGGCCGTAGCCGCGGTTGGGACGCGCAAGGTATCTGCGTACGGGCGTGAGGTGGCGCGCCGGTTGGGCGAGGGATTTGCCCGCAACGGGGTGACGGTAGTGAGTGGTATGGCGCGCGGCATCGACGGCATCGTCCACAAAGCGGTACTTGACGCCGGCGGACGTACGATCGCCGTGTTGGGATCGGGCATCGACCACATCTATCCACCGGAACATCGCAGCCTGGCCCACGCCATCGCCGAGAACGGCGCCATCGTCAGCGACTACCCGCTGGGCACGAAGCCCGAAGGTACCAATTTCCCGCCCCGTAATCGCATCATCAGCGGTCTTAGCCTAGGCACGGTTGTGGTCGAGGCCGGCGTGCGGAGTGGTGCGCTGATCACGGCTGACTTTGCCCTGGATCAAGGTCGCGACGTGTTTGCCGTGCCGGGGAACATCCTCAACCCAGGTTCTGCCGGATGTAACCGGCTGCTGCGCGATGGTGCGCACGTCGTGACTGAGATCCGGGATGTCTTGGAGGTCCTGCGCCTCGAGCAGGTGCCGGCGAAGCAGGCAGCCAGGCTCTCCTTGCCGGCGAACCCAACAGAGGCCACGCTCTTCGAGAAGCTGTCCGCTGATCCGCGCCATCTGGACGATCTCGCTAGAGCCTGCGGGATCTCGGTGGCGCTGGTGAGCAGCACTCTGGTGATGATGGAACTCAAAGGGATGGTGCGGCAGGCTGGTGGCCTCCAGTATGTACGTGCCTATGAGCCCAGCACGGCCTACGTAGTCGATGAAGGTGTGGTCGAGCACGTGTCTGATTGACGCGATGTGTTCGTGCCCGGACTTTCTGCACGCACAATCCACGTTTACGTGACGGCGTCGAAGTTGAAGTCTTTCCGTTTTGCACGCCGCCTTGACAGCAAAGGCAATATCCGCTATGATCCACGATTGTGAAAGTGTAAAGGTAGGGTGCTGCCCGGAAGTGATAATGTCACTTCCGGGTGTGATTGTCTCGGGAGGGATACTGGCGGCAGCTGGACGCGCCCCTGTGGTCCTCGGATGGAAGGGTGTATGACTGAACAACCAAGCATTGTAGCTTATTGCGTAAAGTGCCGCGAGAAACGGGAGATGGTGGAACCGACGCCCGTTTTCACGAAGAAGGGGCAGCCTGCGACTCGAGGTCGCTGTGATGTCTGTGGAACCAATATGTTCCGTATGGGCGAGACGCCCATGCATGCGAATATGGAGCGTCCACCCAAACCTGAGCCGCCCAAGCCCACCGGCAGACTAGTAATTGTCGAGTCTCCGACCAAGGCCCGCACGGTGGGCGGTTTTCTGGGCAAGGGGTATACGGTGAAGGCTTCCGTAGGCCATGTCCGGGACCTGCTGCGCTCAAGGCTATCCGTTGATGTCGACAACAACTTTGAACCCAGCTACCGGGTACCGAACGAGAAACGTGCGGTCGTCAAAGAGCTACAGGCAGCGGTCAAGAAATCTGCTGAGGTGTACTTGGCCACGGACCTCGACCGTGAGGGAGAGGCGATCGCCTGGCACCTCTATGAGGTATTGGGTTTGACCCCCGAACAGACGCGGCGTGTGGTCTTCCACGAGATCACCAAACCCGCGATCGACGAGGCTTTCTCGCATTCACGATCCATCAACATGGATCTGGTGGATGCGCAGCAGGCGCGACGTATCCTGGATCGCCTGGTTGGGTATAAGTTGAGCCCACTACTGTGGCGCAAGATCCGCAGCCGTCTGTCCGCTGGGCGTGTGCAGTCTGTCGCCCTGCGGCTGGTGGTTGAGCGTGAGCGTGAGATCGAGAACTTCGTACGTGACGAGTATTGGACGCTGGATGCACAGCTGTCGGTTCAAGAAGCTCAGGCTGGTAAGCGCCCTGCGACATTCACAGCTCGTCTGGTAAAGATCGCCGGCGTGGACGTCACTCTCACGTGTGAGAGTGACGTCGCGCCGATTTTGGGTGAGCTTGAGCACGCGATCTACGCCGTGTCGAAGGTCAAGAAGGCCAAGCGCACGCGCCGTCCTTCTGCTCCTTACACGACCAGCGCGATGCAGCAGGAGGCCTCGAGCAAGCTGCGCTTCTCAGCACGCAAGACGATGCGGATTGCACAGCAGCTCTATGAGGGTATTGACCTGGGCAACGGTAACTCTGAGGGCTTGATCACCTATATGCGTACTGACAGTACCAATGTTTCAGAGCAGGCGCAAGCCGAATCACGAGCCTACGTTACTAGGCGCTACGGTCCGGAGTTCTTGCCGGAGAAGCCGCCTATCTACAAGACCCGGTCGAAGGCTGCTCAGGAGGCCCACGAGGCGATCCGGCCCACGGGTGTTTTCCGGGTTCCCGAGACGATCAAGGCTCACTTGAGCCGGGACCAGTACCGATTGTACAATCTGATCTGGCGGCGTTTCCTGGCCAGCCAGATGAATCCTGCGATATACGACACCATAAGTGTCGAGGTCTCCGCCGGCGATGAGGCAGAGAAGCCTTATCTCTTCAGGACTTCCGGCTCCACCCTCCGGTTCCCTGGATACCTGGTGGTCTACGAAGAGACAAAATCTGATCATCATGCGGAGGAGAAGGCCCAGCAGATCCCATCGCTCAAGGTGGCCCAACTGCTGGATCTGATTAGGCTTCTTCCGGAGCAGCACTTCACTCAACCGCCGCCGAGGTACAACGATGCAACGCTTATCCGGGTGCTGGAAGAATATGGCATCGGTCGTCCCTCGACCTATGCCAGCATCCTGACCACGCTAAGACAGCGTGACTACGTGCATCGTCGCAGGCGCCGGCTGGAGCCGACCGAGACGGGAATTCTGGTGAATGATCTTCTGGTGGAGAACTTCCCGGACTTGATCAATGTGGATTTCTCCGCCAGCATGGAGTCTGAGCTCGACAAGGTCGCCACCGGTGAGCGTGATTGGGTGGCCTTAATGCAGGAGTTCTACAGGCCGTTTGAGAAGACCTTGGAGAAAGCCGATCAGGTGATTCCCAAGATCGAGCAGATAGAGTATGTGGGACGTGAGTGTCCCGCATGTGATGACGGGCAGCTCATCATACGCTGGGGTCGGTACGGGAAATTCATTGGCTGTAACGGCTTTCCTACGTGCAGGTACACAGAGCCCTGGCTTGAGAAGATCGGGGTGGGGTGCCCGGACTGCGAGGATGGCGAGATTGTCCTGCGCCGTACCAAACGCGGACGACCGTTCTACGGATGCTCCACCTGGCCGGAGTGTGAGTTCACATCGTGGAAGAGGCCCTTGCCGACGCCCTGCCCCGTCTGCGGCGGGCTCCTCGTGGTGGCCAAGAAGAACACGGCAACATGTACGGCCTGTGAGACGGTCTTCCCGCTGGATGAGGTGGGTCAGGATGAGATCGACGATGACACCAACGGTGGGAACGGCAACGGAAAGCAGCGTGGGAGCGATGATGGTGTGCACGTGCCGGAGACCGAGGCAGCGACCGTGGCTACAGGTTCGTAGGGTACCGGTGACCCGGGACGCTCCGGCGTTCCCGTGCGGACCGGGAACCTACCTCGGAATTGGCCTCAGGGCCGCGCTTCGTATCCAGGCTTGACTATCAAGAGCCACTCGTTTCTTCTTGCGAGTGGCTCTTTTCATTCCACCTTGTTTCGCGCTCCTGGTCACGCTAGAATGGAATACGGATAGGGAGGGTCTATGCGTAAGCGACTCTTGCTGGTTGCCGGGCTGTTGATTGTGGTATTGATGGCCGTGGGTCTCACTGTGGCTGTGCGGCTGAATCGTGGTGGCTATTTGCCCAAGCCGGTTTCTGTGACGGCTGGCCTCGCACCCACAGCCGTTCCGCTGCCAAGGAGACCGGAAGCTGTGTCATCGGCTACGGTTACACCGTTAGCAACACCGCTTCCTACCGAGACCACGGCGCTGCCGGCGGCCACCCCTTCAGTGATGACACCGGCGGCGCCCGCGGCGTTGCCGACGCGTGTTGTGGCGCCTCCGGAGCCACTGCAGGTCCCCGATGGGTTTGGCGTCTCGATCTTCGCCGAGGGTCTGTCCGGCCCGCGGATGATGGCGGTCGGGCCGGATGGGGATCTCTATGTGGTTGAGCGTGACGCCAACCGCATCATTCGGCTGCCCGATCGCGAGAGCGATGGGGTCGCGGATGCTGTGGAGGTGGTTGCCGCGGGGCTAGGCTCGCCGAGCAGTATCGCGTTCTCGGTGGATGGCTTCCTCTACGTAGGTGAGCCTTCGCGCGTACTGCGTTTGACGTTGAGCGGCACGCCCTTGGGGGCTGAACGGGTGGACGTGATTGTGGATGGGATACCGACCGATGGTCACAGCACGCGAACCGTGTTGTTCAGTCCGGATGGGGCGTGGCTCTATGTGTCGGTGGGATCGTCCTGCAATGTCTGCGAGGAGAGCGATCCGCGGCGGGCGACTATCGTGCGCTACCGTCCTGACGGCAGTGATGAGGCTATCTACGCGACAGGGCTCCGGAACGCGGTCGGCATCACGTTCCGGCCCGGCACCGCGGAGTTGTGGGCGACGAATAACGGCCGTGACTGGTTGGGCGATGACCAGCCGCCGGAGACGGTCTACATCGTGGGTGAGGGCGATGACGCCGGCTGGCCGCGCTGTCATAGTGGGAGGATTGTCGACCCGGATTTCGGGTTCGCCGGTGCGTGTGAAGGTGTGGTGGCCCCTGCTGTCGAGATGCAGGCCCACACGGCGCCTCTTGGGCTGGGGTTCTACACCGGTGCTGCGTTCCCCGAGGCCTACCATGGGGATCTGTTTGTGGCCTTGCACGGCTCGTGGAACCGCAGCGATCCCGTTGGCTACAAGGTGCTGCACATCCCGATAGAGGATGGAGTGCCGGGACCGGTGATGGACTTTGCCGCCGGTTGGCTGCGCGACGACGGTTCGCAGTGGGGGCGACCTGTGGATGTCGTGACCTCTGTGGATGGCAGCCTCTTGGTGTCGGACGATGGTGCAGGGCGCATCTACCGGATCTATTATCAGGTACCCTGAGACAAGCACTCTGAAGTCCATATGCGGGTGAAAATCACGGGCGTGGTATAATTGCTGTGGTTCAGGTAGGCCGTGACTCGGGTTTCCCGTCGCTTTGCGTAGACAGGAGGCTGTATCCATGACATCGATTGATTGGCTGCTGATCTTCCTCGGAGTTGGTGTGGTCGTCTTCTTCGCTGTGGTGGGCCTGATGCGTGCCCTTTTCGCGGCGATCGCCCTTTGGGCGGTGACGCTCCTTAGTGCGGCGACGTATTCAGGCGTGGCGTTCCGCGTGCAGGCCATTGGCGGGGCGAATCTCTCTCTGTTCCGCGGCATCGTCTTCGACACCATGCTGGTGGTCTTGCTGGTGGTGGGCTACATTCTGGTGCACATCGCCTTTCCGGATACGAAACTGCCGAAGCTGGGCCTTCTGGATAATCTTTTGGGTATGGTTGTGGGGGTCGTGATCGCTGTGATCCTGGTGTCCCTGTTGCTGAACAGCATGGGGGCAATGGTGGCGGAGCGCTGGGTGACCAATGAGACCGGATGGGTCTCACTTCGGGCTCAGTACTTTGGCTCAGGTCTGCGTCCGTATACGTCATCTGTCTTGAGTGCTTATGGGTGGTTATTTGCACTGTTTTTCCGCGGTCTGCCGCCGGTGCTGTTCCCCCAGTAGGCTTGCATTTGTCTGGGCTGGGAGTGTGATGAATCGCTATTCGACTGCGCGTCACTGGGTGACGTTGGAGTATCCTCAGATTCTGAAGCGTCTGGCACGCTATGCGGATTTCTCGGGTGGCCAAGCGCTTGCGCTGGAGCTTGAGCCGGTATTCGATATTCGAGAAGCTACGGAGCTGCTGTCACTTACCTCGGAGGCGCGCGCCCTTCTAAAGGCGCATCCTGACTTCGCGTTGGGCGGTGTGATGGATATCCGTCTGCTGGCCGAACGCGCCAAGCGCGGTGTGACGCTGCAGCCAAGTGGGTTTCTGGAGATACGGAGCACGCTGCTGGGCGCAGAGCGCATTCGCCGCACGCTGACCAGGCTGGAAACACAGTTTCCTAGTTTGGCTGATATCGCCTGGCGCATGGAGTCCCTGCCCAGCCTGTCCGACGCTATCGCCAAGGTTCTGGATGATGGCGGCGAGGTCCGTGACCATGCCTCGGCCGAGCTGGCGAAGATACGTCGTGAACTGCGCTCGGCCCAGGACCGGGTGCAGGAGAGACTTCACCGGATTATCAGTTCGTCGCGGGTGGCGCCCTACTTGCAGGAGGCCCTGATCACGCGGCGTGATGGGCGCTACGTGATCCCGGTCCAGGCTAACTTCAAGGCCCATATCAACGGCATCGTTCACGATCGCTCGTCGAGCGGGGCCACGCTGTTTATGGAGCCTGCCCCCGTCGTCGAGCTTAACAACGCGCTGCGTGAACTGCGATTGGCTGAGGAAGAGGAGATTATCCGCTTGCTGCGCGAACTCACTGCGAAAGTCGGCGCGGCTGCTGATGAGATAACCCACACGCTGGATGCGCTGGCTGAGCTGGACCTGAATCTGGCCAAGGCTCGCTACGCAGAAGCCGTGTTCGGCACGGCGCCGGAGTTGCTGCCGATTCCTGTGATACCGCCGGCGTCTGAGGACGTCAATCTGCATCCCGGCACGGTCGTGCGGCTGCTTGGTGCTCGCCACCCGCTGATAGACCCGGAGAAGGTTGTACCGGTCAACATCGATGTCAGCGAAGACACCCATGTGCTGGTGATCACCGGGCCGAACACTGGGGGGAAGACTGTATCGCTGAAGACCATAGGTCTGCTGACCTTGATGGCGTTCGCCGGCATGCATATCCCGGTCGACGAGGGGTCACAGTTGTCATGCTTCAGTCGCGTCGTCGCGGACATCGGTGATGAGCAGTCCATTGAGCAAAGCCTCTCGACGTTCTCGTCGCATCTGACCAACATCCTATCGTTCCTGGATGATGTGGATCACTTCTCTCTGGTGCTGGTCGATGAGCTAGGTGCTGGAACGGATCCTGCTGAAGGCTCGGCGTTGGCGCGCGCGCTGCTGGAGGCCCTGCGCCAACGGCGTTGTATGGTGATGGTGGCAACGCACTATCCCGAGCTCAAGCTGTATGCCCACAACACACCTGGCGTGCGTAATGCTTCAATGGAGTTCGATGTGGAGACGTTGGCGCCCACCTTCCGGCTGAACATCGGGCTTCCGGGGCGCTCCAACGCCTTCGCCATCGCGCGGCGGCTGGGTATGCCCGAGTCGATCGTCAAGCAGGCCCAGGGGATGATCTCCGGTGAGGAGCTGCGGGCCGAGGATATGCTCAATGACCTTCACACGCTGCGCATTCAGGAGGTGACGGCGCGCGATGAGGCGCGGCAGGCGCGGAGCGATGCGAACACACTGAGACGCGATCTCCGTGAGCGGCTGGCCGGTATCGAGCAAGAGCGACGTGCTGTGCTGACCGAGGCGCAGGAGCAGGCCGAAGCCCAGATCGTGGCGCTGCGCTCGGAGTTGCGCGCGCTGCGCACTAAGATGATGCTAACTCCTATGAGTGGGGCAAAAGCGGCGCTGGACGAGGTCGAGGACGCGTTGGGCGATGTCGATCCTGCAATCGCCCTGCCCGAGCCACTGGTGGCGGATCTGTTGGCCGAACCTGAGCACGTCCCTGAGCGTCCTTTGGCTACCGGAGATACGGTGAGGTTGCTCTCTTTCGGTGTCCAGGGAACGGTCCTGGCGATCGACGGAGATGAGATCGCGGTGCAAGCCGGTGCTATCCGCACCCGTGTTGGGAGGAACGATCTGGAAATCATCCGGCACGTCGAGACGTCCAAAGCAGCGTTTGAGGGACTGTCACTGCCGCGCCGGGCGGCCTCGCCTGGCGTTCAGATTGACCTGCGCGGACAACGCGTTGATGATGCCCTGCATGAACTGGATCGCTACCTGGATGAGGCCGCGATGGCCTCTCTGCCGTGGGTGCGTGTGATCCACGGTAAGGGCACCGGTAAGCTTCGTCGTGAGGTCCGGCGTTACCTGGACACGCATCCATTGGTGTCGTCCCACGAAGTTGCCCCGCTCAATGAAGGTGGGGAGGGGGCGACGGTTGCTCGCCTGGTGAACGCACGTTAAGGTGCTGGACCTCTGTGCGTACGAAAAAGGGCCGGGCGTCATCAAGACGCCCGGCCCTCACAATGAAGCAGCATAGCGTTAGCCGTCAGCTAGCGTCCTCTTTGCCTTTGTCGCTGCTCTTGGACTCTGAAGCAGTCGACGTTGTCGAGCTCTCTTTTGTCTCAGAGGAGCTGGAGCTTTCTTTGCCTTCTTTGTCTTTTCGATTGCCCGGGATTGCTGTGGAGGACTTCGACCGGTTGTCCGTCACGTAGAAGCCGGAACCTTTGAAGATAATGCCGGCAGGTTGGATCAACCGCACCACGACCCCGCCGCAGTCTGGGCAGATTCTCACAGGGTCGTCGCTGAAGTGTTGGCGTCGCTCAAAGCGTAATCCACACTCTTCACACTTGTACTCGTACAGTGGCATACTGCTTACCTCCCGGAAACTGACTGCACTAGTATAATCCGTTTGCCTCAGATGACAAGGTCCGGTGACGGCAGGGCTAGCGCATTTGTGGTGAGATGACATATTGCCGGTCATCCCGAGTGGGTCACTTCAGCCACCAGCTCTGCCATATGCCAGAGCAAGGGATCTTGTGCCCAAGTACGTACTCTTGCGGGGCCCTAGATCCCTCACTACCGAGACCTGTACAGCAGTTGGTCGCTTGATTCGTTCGGGATGGCAGATATGTTTCCAGTTTCGGGCTAATGCGATGGCCCTACCGGGGACGGCTTGTCCCTATGCCAGACGGCTCCGGAGATCAGCAAAGATGCTGTCGAACATCTTGATCGTCAGTCTTCCGGTCTGAGTATTCTGACGGCTGGGATGATAGGAGGCGACCATCCTGGGGATGGGACCGGGGATAGTGGTGTCCATCCCGTGCGCGAACTTCATCTTGGGTACGTCGTGGCCGGCCTCTCTCAGAAGCCTCCGATAGCCATCGAAGGCGACTTTCCCCAGCACCACGACGACCTGCAGGCGGGAGAGGAGCACGATCTCACGCATCAGAAAAGGGCGGCAGTTGGCCAGCTCCTGCGTCGTCGGGCGGTTCGCGGGGGGCACGCACCGTCCCACCGCGGTGATGAAAACATCCGACAACGTGAGACTATCGTTGCGGTCGTGCGCGGTGGGCTGGTTAGCAAAGCCGGCGCGATACAACGCGCCGAATAGGGTCTCACCTGAGCTGTCGCCGGTGAACATCCGCCCGGTGCGGTTGGATCCGTGTGCACCGGGTGCCAGGCCCAGGATGAGCACACGAGCGTCAGGATCGCCAAACCCGGGGACGGGTCTTCCCCAGTAGTCGTCATTTCGATAGGCTTTGCGTTTTATCTGTGCGACTTCCTCGCGCCACGCCACCAGGCGCGGGCACTTGCGGCAGGTGACAATCGTGCGTTCGAGTTCGTCCCAGGAGTCTGCGGCGGGGATGTCCACGGTGTCCATGATACCTCGTCAGGTCGCGGTATGGTTGCCGGCTGCCAAGAATGTTTGGGCCTCGGCATACTGTCTGAATGCGCGTTCGGCTTTTCTGAAGGCAGATGTATGTGAATGCCGGCGGCCGTTGACCACCTTCGTTCCCATCGTCTTGTGCAGGAGTTCGTGGTAGACGACGAACTCCACCACATAGGCCGGCACGTCCGCACTGTCGAGACTCATGCTGATCATGACAGTATCCTGAGGGAGGTCATAGTGACCCATCTTCCTGGTGGTTGGCCGCCGGTTCCAGATCAGTCGTGGCGCGTCGACGGCGCCGCTGAAGTAGCCCAGGTTAACCCGCTGAAAAGCCGCGGTCAGGTCGTGATGGTGACCTTTGCCGTCCCCGGACAGGATGTCTGCCGTCTGCTCCACGGCGGCGCGCACGCTGATGAAGTCCTTGGACATAGCGTAGGTCTTGATGGATCGAAGTGCGCCATCATCCTTTGCTTGTCCCAGCGCTACACGCATCAGCGCGCTCAGCACCTGGTCCGTGGCATCGATGAAACCCTCATTCACGAGAATGTGGCGTGTGCGTTTCAAGACCTTGGTGCGATAGAGCACGGATGCGGGGAAGATCTCGATCTTCATAGATGGTGGGCCGCCCCGGGCCTGCGTTCCTGCCTTTGCTAGTATTGCCAATGCGCGCAGGTGGCGCGTCAGGTTGTGGGCATCTCCCAGGAAGTTCAGCCACTGGTAGCCACGGCGTGAACGCACCGGCAGCGCCGCCGGGGTCGCCCCGGCATCTTCGCACAATCCCGCGATCGCGCTGACCTCTGTTTTCAAGGCGCACGTCAGACGTTGGATGGTTGGCGAGGTCGCCTTGTAGGGCGGCGGCTCTGAAGTCACGACATCCGACAGCTTGCGGTGGTATCGCCGGCAGGTCGTCAGGATCCCGCTGATGCGGACGCTGTTCTCGGTGACGATGGGGTCACGCGTGGGTCTTGGGAGGTCGCCGAGATCGAGCCCACTGAGGTAAGCATACGCTCTGCGAGACGGGGTCGGCAGGTCTTTGGGCGTGATCCGGCTGGCTCGGCAGATGTTGTCCACGGTGCGCACCGCATCGCGAACCGTCGTGCGGAAATCCATCTCCTCCTCTGGAGAGATGCCGGCCCGCAGCTGATCGCGGACACGGTTCATCACGCTTACAAGGCCGCGGATCTGTATCTGGCGTTGTCTGGCCCCCATAGTGCGAGTGTAGCACAGATCACCCAGCGCACCAAAACCGCCACCAACTCAGCTAGTCACGCGGGTAGCTATCTTGCTATTGCCGGAAAGAGGAACGCACGCACGTGGTCGGGCTATGTCGTTGTCTGCAGAAGATATGCCAGGCAGCTCTGTGTGTTGTCCGCCAACGGCTCTTCGGTGTCCACAACGAGGTGGGAGATTGTGAGTGGGTCGGCCTGGGCTCTGACGCGACGATAGAGGTCGGGTCCCCGGTTCTTTGCCAGATGCGCTTGGTGCGCCTGATCCTGGGCCAGCCGCTGTATCGCTGTGGCTTCGTTGCAGCGGCACTCGATGAAGACCAAGGGGACGGCGAGGTCAGCGGCGGCACGTATTACGGTCTCGACTTGATCGCGGCGCGAGAAGGTGCGCCCATCCAGGATCACGGTCCGGCCTGGTGCCTGGTGCAGCAGGTAGCCTGCGATCTGGAGCATGATGTCGACACAGAGATCATCCTGCTCTCGGGAATAGGCCACGTCCTTCGGCTGGAAGAGGGAAGCGCGCACGTGGTCCTTGTCAAGAATCAGGGCATCTGAGCCCTGGGCTTGAAGAACTCCGACCAGCGCGCGCGCCAGCGTGCTCTTGCCTGTGCCGGGCAGCCCGGCCATCGCGACTAACATCGCAAGGTGTCTAGAACCACCCCTTCGCCTGTGCTTGGCGGAGGAGGGCAAGGAAGCGGTCTTTGTCGCAGTGGGGCAGGGCCAGGGCGACGCGGTCCAGTCTCCCACGCCGCAAATAGGCGAGTGTCTCCTCCTCAAGCGACAGGACGGATATGGCGACGCCATCCAGGTCGACGGTTTCGTGTGTGGCGCCAAACGTGGGGACCCAGCGCCCGTCAATCTTGCGCTCCAGTTCCGCCATGATGTCCACAGGGACGCCGTCGATCTCAAAGCGCCCGTAGTGTGAGCGCATGGTCTCGGTCTCACGCCAGGCGACGGGGAGGATAACGCTCTGGGCATGGCGTTCCTCGAACGCATAGGCTTCAGCTTTGGGCATTTCGAGGTCCAGATCGTTCAGCTCGACGTCCAAGCCACGGAGAGCAAGTGCCGCGCCTCCCACCAGCCGGTAGTCAGCGCTGTGCGTTTTCAGCTCCTGGGCGAGATCACCCAGAACAGCGCGCCATCTGGGCCGGCGGCAGATGGCCAACAGGTGCTCGACACCCCCGTGGGTGCTAGGATCGTGTGCGAGTCTGTAGTTGATGTCGACCCAACGTTCCCACGCATCGCCGGTGAGGGCGTTGACTTTTTCGTCCCGCAGGCTGACGACGCCCTCCACGCCTAAGACAGTCACGACGTCCAGTCCCGCGGTTTCGCAGAGCGGTCGGACCTCGTTGGGATGGGAGAAATAGGCCACAAAAGCCACGCGGCCATCTGCGCGGGGCGGCAGAAGCCCTGTCTCCTCGATCAACTCATAGCTCTCCGGGTGGTCGACGGCATCCTGTGGGTACTTGGTCGCTGTGTCAATATAGCAGGCGTACCTGGCGATGAACGCGGCGAAGACGGGACCGCCCGGTTTGGCGACCCGAGCGGCTTCGGCCAGCGCCTGTTCACGATCTGCCTCACCCAGCAGATGGTAGAGCGGGCCCATCAGCAGCACCGCGTCGAACTGCCCGTCCGCATAGCGGGAGAGATCTGTGGCCGTGCCCTGCTCAAAGCCGGTCAGCGTGACACCGGCCTCGATTGCTTTTTTCTGGGCCATCGCCAGGAGCTCGGGGGAGAGATCAAAGAGCGTCACATCGTATCCCCGCTGCGCGAGCGTGATTGCGTAGCGGCCGGGGCCGCCGCCGCAGTCCAGGATGGTGGCCGGGGGGGTTGGCAGATGCTCTTCCAGCGCCCGCAGGCTCACGGCGAACTCGGTGCGATGGCGTTCCATGCGCTCCCACTCGTGGCCAGCGTCGCGCCGGTAGAGCGCCTGGACTGCCTCCTGTGTCGTCTGCTCTGGACCTAGAGTTTTCTCACCATTTTCCATATTTCAGAATATCCGCGACGGGCTTGCGGCGCTTGGTCCCCGGGCGGGCATCGGCATAGCCCAGCGGGGTGAAGATGATGGGCTCGACACCCTCCGGAAGTTGCAGGACGTCCCGCGCTTCGGCGGGATCAAAGGCGGCGATCCAACAGGTGCCCAGGCCCAAGGCCGTGGCGGCCAGGATGATGTGATCCATGACGATCGCGGCATCCACGTCCAGGTAGCTCTTGCCGTCGTGGTTCCGCACCCAGCCCTCGGCTGCCACGCCGCATACACAGAGCACGATCGGGGCATCCACGAACCAGCTGCCACCATAGATGCGACGAAGGCCATCCTTTTGTTCCGCGGTCCGGATCACCATCACGCGGATGGGTTGGCGGTTGGCGGCTGTCGGCGCGAGCCGCGCCGCCTCCAGGACTTTCTGGAGCTTGTTCTCTTCGACGGGATCAGACTTGTAGGCTCTTACGCTGTAACGTGATTGAATCAACTCGAAGAAGTCCATGGTTACTTCCTTTCTGCTCCACCTAATTGGGTTGCGGTAGCTATGGTGTGCACAACGCTCGTCTGGTCGGGAAACCACTTACCGAGCCGCGACCCCAATGGCCGTGGCCAGGCACCTTGATTGTGGACGCACGTGGACCAATTGTCAACCTCCTGTCTCTTGACGAATCAGCCCT
>CAZEXX010000044.1:0-8449 GCA_964516885.1 uncultured Anaerolineales bacterium
ACTACGGCACGTGGTCAACATACTCAAGAATGCCTGTCGTGTGCGCAGCGGATCGTTGGGCCATCCGTGAACCGCATCGGGTTTCAGTGTGGCCATATGGGCGAGATCGTTCCAAGTCCGGCTGGCCATCCACGCATTCGCCAGAGCAGCCCATTGGGTCCAGGGGTCTGCCTTCAGCCAGCTCAGCACTGCGTTGGCGGCAGGACGGAGCCGAGTACCGAGACCCTCTTTGAGCCAGCCTCGCTCCGTCGACAGGGCTTCCAGAAGCTGCCGGCGCTCCTGCTCCGGTGGGGTAAGCGTTTCAGGGGTGACGTCGGAGGCGGATCTATCTCGCTGCAAGGAAGCCCACACGCTGACCAGGTCGTCGGCTAAGGTGTCGTCACCGGGCGCGATGTGTCCGGGATGCGTCCCAGCGGGAGGGTCCGGTATCTCAAGCGGGGCCGGTTCCGGCATATAGAGCAGTAAGTCCTCCGGCACGAACGCCATTTCTACTGCGCGCCCTTCACTGTCATCGAAAGCCCGCTGCACCAGACCAAGATTCCAGAGCGCTTCTCCGGCCGAGATGGGTGTACGCCAGAGCTCCTCTCTCTCGACGCGGCCTGACCCGATCGCACGTACCTCGCCGGCACGCCGGACGAAGATGGCCCACGGCAGTGCACCGCCACGCCGCAGTAGATCGTCGAGTGCGGCGCGTTGATCCGGTTTGAGCTGGTCCAGCATCTGTGCAACTGCATCGCCGGACGCCATTGTCGCCATCAACTCAGCAGCCATGTCGGTTTTCCGCATGGTACTGAGCTCGATGTCCCATTGGCGGGCGATCACACGGAGGCGCGCTTGGTCGCTGTCCAGCAGAGTCTGATAGAGTGTTCTCAGTGCCATAGGTGTGATGGGTACCTCCCCCATTATAATCCCCCTGGTTGGCCCGGCAACCGCACCTCTGCGGATCGGTGTGTTATAGAAATGGGGTGACTGCCCGCGAAGGATGCGTTCTTGGCTCCTCACATACTCCAAGATCACTCTGAAACGCGTCTCCAGCCCGCCGGCAGGCAGCTCTGGCGCGGCTGGGGCGCAGTATGGCAGGTACGTGCGGGCCGAAACTGCAGTTTGACAGCCAGATCGTGGCGATACTCACCTTGTTTCTGCCCTCAACATGAAGTAGGCTTCTTGCGGTTCATTCACATTGTGCAATCTGACCAGGAGGTGACGGATGAAGGTCTTGCTTTCCGGCAATGAAGCGATTGCGCTGGGAGCCTGGGAAGCCGGTGTCCAATATGCCTCCGGATATCCCGGTACCCCATCGACTGAAATCATGGAGAATCTCGCAAGGTATCCCGGCGTTCGAGCTGAGTGGGCCAGCAATGAGAAAGTCGCGCTCGACAGTGCCATCGGCGCTTCCTTCGGCGGTGGACGAACCATCGTTACCATGAAGCACGTCGGCGTGAATGTGGCTGCCGATAGTTTGATGTCGGTTTCCTACACTGGTGTAGTTGGCGGCTTGGTTCTGGTCAGTGCGGATGATCCCGGTGCAACGTCATCTCAGAATGAACAGGATAGCCGCCAGTACGCTCGCTTCGGAAAGTTCCCATGCTTCGAGCCTTCAGACAGCCAGGATGCTCGCCGATTCGTCGCCTCTGCGCTGGAATTGAGTGAGCTATTCCAGACGCCGGTCATGCTGCGATCGACTACTCGATTGGCGCACTCCAAGTCTGTCGTCGAGGCGGTTGTCCCCGATGCCCGTGACTTCGTACCACTGCCGCCGTTTGACCGGAAGGTTGGGATTCACCGCGCGATCCTACCGGCTATCGCCCGGCAGCGTCATCCTGAAATCGAGGCGCGGCTGGACGATGTCGCAGCGTGGTCGGCGGCAGAGGGCTTCGACCGCGGCATCAACCGTATCGAATGGGGCGATACCTCCGTCGGCGTGGTCACGACCGGCATGGTGTACCAATACGTGCGTGAGCTTCTGGGCGACAAGTCGATTCTGAAGTTGGGCATCACCTACCCCTTGCCCCTCGACAAGATCCGTGAGTTCGCGGCGAAGGTGGATCAGCTTGTGGTGGTCGAGGAGCTGGATCCGTTCATCGAAGATCAACTCAAGGCCGCCGGTATCGATGTGGCGCACGGCAAGGATCTCTTCCCGATCTGCGGGGAACTTGGCCTGGCCACCGTACGGGCTGGTGCCGTTGCCGCCGGGTTGCTGGCGGCGGGTCCGGTGCAGGATGACGCCGCTCCCTTGGCGGTGGACGTCCCCCAGCGTTCTTCAGCCCTCTGCCCGGGGTGCCCGCACCGCGCCTTCTTCTACAACATCCGGCGCTACAAGCGCAAAGCTGTTATCGCCGGCGACATCGGCTGCTACTCGATGGGTGCCCTCCCACCGTTTGAGGCAGTGGACATGCTCATCTCGATGGGCGCCAGCATAGGGATGGCCCACGGTTTCAACCGCGCCGGCGGAAAGGAATCTGCCATCGCCGTCATTGGGGACAGCACCTTCTTCCACTCAGGGATGCCGCCGTTGGCCTCAGCAGTCTACAACCGCTCCAATATCACCGTGGTGGTGCTC
Organism: uncultured Anaerolineales bacterium; assembly: GCA_964516885.1. Classification (GTDB taxonomy): domain Bacteria; phylum Chloroflexota; class Anaerolineae; order B4-G1; family SLSP01; genus PWVB01. The sequence continues at coordinate 2,561 of CAZEXX010000044.1, forward strand.
GATAACCGCATCACGGCGATGACCGGCCAGCAGCAGCACCCGGGAACGGGCATTACCTTACAGGGCGAGACGGGTAAGGAGATCGATATCGCCGCTGTTGCGACCGCGTTAGGAGTCACCTTCGTCGAGGAGGTCGGGGCTTGGGACGTCGATGGGATCAACCGCGTGGTGCGCAAGGCGATGTCCCACGAGGACGGTCCGGCGGTCATCATCGTCCGCGGAGCCTGTGTCTTCACGCCCTACTACCATGCGCAGCCCAAGATGCGGGTCGACCCCGACAAGTGCGTGACCTGTGATATGTGCTTCAGCGTCGGCTGCCCGGCCATCATCAAGAGCGACGAAGTCTACGACATCAGCGGTAAACTCAAAGCCGCCATCGACCCTTTGCTCTGCACCGGCTGCACGGTCTGTATGCAGGTCTGCCCGGTGGGGGCGATAGGGAGGGAAGAATAGCAGAATGCCCCACTGCGTGGGGCCAGAATCAGCGAATGGAGAATGAAATGGATGGAAGAATGGAGAGAGAGGATGGGATGCTAGAGATTGGTGGTCTGGCGGTGCAAGCAGGGGGCAGAGATGAGCGTTGCGATGGATTACGATACTTGGGAGCAAGATGTTAGCGCCCGGATTCAGAGCGAGTCCATTTGGCAATTCTATGGTTATCGAAAGTCTCTCTATGTTTATGAGCTAGCCTGGCACGATTGCGATCTGTTGTCCTCAGACATTCGAGGTAAGGCGATTGCTCAGCAATTGATTCGGAGTGCCGGTTCGATCAGTGCTAATCTGGAAGAAGGTCACGGTCGAGGATACGGGAAGCAACGTAACTGGTTCTTCCGGATTGCTCTAGCATCGGCGCGGGAGAGCAAAGGGTGGTACTGGCGCGCAGTACATCTCCTCTCCTCAGATGATCTGGAAGCCAGACTCTCGCTGCTTGACGAAACCATTGCTCTTCTGGTCACCGAACTTCGTCGCCAGCGCGACTATTGACGCCTCTATTCGCTGATTCTTTCATTCTCTGATTCTTCTCTTAGGAGGCCTTATGCTAGACAAACTGAACATTCTCTTCGTCGGCGTCGGCGGTCAGGGTATTCTGACCGCGTCGGATATTGCGGCGCAGGTGGGGTTGGATCTGGGGTTGGATGCGAAGAAGTCCGAGGTGCACGGGTTTGCACAGCGGGGTGGCGTGGTGGAGAGCCACGTGCGTTGGGCGCCCTTGGTGGGGTCACCGACGTGTGAGAAGGGGCAGGTCGATGTGCTGGTGGCCTTTGAGCTGCTGGAGGCCGCGCGCTGGGTGGACTGGCTGAAACCGGACGGCCTGCTGCTGGTGAATCGCCAGAAGCTTATCCCGATGTCGGTGAGTCTCGGCGAGGCGGTGTATCCGGACGAGGCTTTGCTCCTTGCCGCGCTGAGTGAGCGTGTCGAGCGTTTGGTGGTGGTGGACGCCCTTCCGCTGGCCGAACAGGCGGGCAACACCCGCACGGTGAATACAGTCATGTTGGCGGCGTTGTCGTCGCTCCTGGAGACCGACCCCGGCGTGTGGGAGACCGCGATCTTGCGCCGTGTGCCGGGGAAGTATCGCGACGTGAACGAGGTTGCGTTCAGGTTGGGGCGTGAGGCCGCCGGCTAGCATGGGGAGAGCACCGCGCTGAGGGCCTGAGTCTGTGCCGAAGCAGTAGCCTCTGCTTTTCCCCCCACGGGGAAAAACGAAACGAAGTCCCCGTTCCAGGGGAAGGGGTCTCCGGTCGCGCAGCCCTACACGGGAAGCAAGACCCCCTCTCTAACTCTCCCCCCTCACGGGTTCCTGATGGGGGGAGAGGACCAGATCTCCGCCGCCGTTCTGCTTGTCCCCCTCCGGAAGTCTGGACCTGCTTGTGCAGCGAAATCATAACACGCTGTCGGCAGCTTTTGCCATAAAACCTCATAGGGGTTATCCTTGAAATATGCAGAATTCGGCAACTCCTGCAGAGCGTATCTTCATAATCGCCCAGGGACTGATTCATGCAGGGGAACTCTGTAAATGTAACTATGTCAGCGCGCTCACCTATTCGGCGGATAACATCTCTCAATCCCACCGAATGCTGGGCGGCTCAAGGAGAGCTGATGGATGAGACGAGATAGCCAATGATTGCAGCCATTTTTGATCTTGACGGAACACTCTACACTGGGCACATCGTGAAAGGCATTGCCCGCCATCACCGGGTCCACCAGGTGAAACGACTACCCCTCACCTTCTACATGGCCACCCATATGGCCTTGTGGCCACTGTGGCGGTTGGGGCTACTGTCTGAGTTGGTTTCTCGTGAGCTATGGGTCAGCCATCTGGGCTGGACTATCCGTGGGTGGACACGTCAGGAAGCGGCTGCCGCGTTCACCTGGATTGCTGAGCAGTACGTACAACCCCTGGTGCGCCCTGAAATAATGAAACATGTGCGGGATCATCAGGCTGCGGGCCACCGCGTCATCCTGGTTTCCGGCACTCCTGCCCCTCTATTGGCCGAGATCGGGCGGCATCTTGGGATTGAGGAGACGGTAGGCACACCACTGATACTCCGTGCCGGACGCTACACCGGGGCATGTGAACTCCCTGCCTGCCAGGGACTGGGCAAGGTCTCGCGGTCGAAGGCATATCTGGGCGATGACTCGATCAGCTGGCCCGAAAGCTTTGCCTACGCAGACAGCTACACAGACTTGCCGCTGCTGGAAGAGGTGGGGCACCCGGTGGCCGTCTATCCGGACGATGAGTTGGCTGTCCACGCTCAAGATCGTGGTTGGGAGATCATAGGATGATGGACCCCCATCATAGGCAAGGCGCGCCTGAGGCATGGTCGGCAGCACCATCGCCGACCATGCCTCACTCCTGAACTGGACGTAAGATTTCCACCTTGTCCGGTTTTTCAGAATCCAGGTCATCGACACTGCTTGCCGTGCCACGCGAGTCTCCACAGATCTGGATTTGCCTATGCAACGAAATCATGATACGTTGTTGACAGGTTCTGCAATAGAAACCCACAGGCGTCACTCTTGGAGCATCTACCCCCCGGCTTCTACAGAGTTTTTCTTCACCATCGCCCAGGACCTACATCCATACAGAGAAGTTCTGTAGAAGCATGTGTTGGCCCGCTGATGACCATCTGAGGTTGGCAAGATGTCACTAGAGATCAAGGAACACCTATTCAATACTGGAGTCGTTACGATCAACTATGCTGAGGGCCCGGCATCTGGATCGCCTTTTGTGTTACTCCACGGCGGGTCGGCCCGCTGGCAGGCCTCTGAGTCGATCATGCCTGATTTGGCCGCAGACTGGCATCTGTACGCGCCGGAGTTTCGCGGACATGGCAAATCGGGGCGGGTGGCGGGTGAGTATCGCCTGCAAGACTATGCTGACGATACCATCGCTTTTCTCCGTCAACGGGTATCGGAGCCGGCTGTTATCTTTGGCCACTCGTTGGGCGGAATGGTGGCGCTGCTCGTGGCCGCCCAATGCCCGGAGATGACCCGGGCCGTGGTGGTGGGAGATTCGCCACTGATGGCTGAACCATGGGTCGCAGATCTCAACCACAGCAGAGATCATCTAGCTCGTTGGCGTGACTTGGCCGGTGGGACATACTCGGTGGCGGAGATCACTGAGGCATTGGCGAGTGAGTGGGTGGCCCAAAATCTGTACCAACTCGATCCGGATATGCTCACCATCTTGATTGACGAGCCTGACAGAGCGGCTGCTGGATATGATATGACGGTGGTGTTGCCGGCGATTCGCTGTCCGGTGCTCTTGCTGCAAGCTGATCCGAAAGCCGGTGGGGTCATGACCGATGCCGAGGTAGAGCAAGGACTGCCGTTGCTCTCACAGTCAAGACACGTATTGCTTGAGGGCGTCAGTCACGTGTTCCATATCGAGCAGAAAGAACCAGTGCTACAGGCGATAACTGATTTCCTCACATCGCTCTGAACCAGTTCGCGTGATTCGCGGTTGGCTCGCTGTTGAGGGGAGGATGTAAACAACCTGCCACGAACCGGCAGGACGCTCCGTGCAGAACAGCTTTGGCAGCTGTCGCCCACCAGTGTGACCCGGTTAGTCCGTCAGCCGTCACGCCCTATTGCCCTGGCCCTTCCTAGCAATCAGCGCCGCGCGCTCCTCATCCGACAGGAAAGCGACGTCTAGCCCATTACGCTGGATCTGCTGGATCTGCTCTCGCGTCAGACCCGCGGCAGGCGCGGCGACGCGGTACTCGTGCGGCAGCGTGATGCCGCTTACGGCCGGGTCGTCGGTATTGAGTGTGACCTTGATCCCGCGTGCTGCGTATGTTGCGATGGGGTGGTCGGCGTACTCCGCCACGGCGCTGATCTGGACGTTGCTGGTCAGGCTGACCTCCACGCCGATCCCCTCCTCGGCCATCAGATCCATCAGCACGGGGTCCTCGATGGCGCGCAGTCCGTGGCCGATGCGCGTCGCGCCCAACTGCTGCAGTGCAGTCCAGATGCTCTCGGGACCTGCTTCCTCACCCGCGTGCGCTGTGATCTGCCAACCAAGATCACGTCCTCTGCGGAAATGCTCTGCGAAGAGCTCGGCCGGCCAGCCCGCTTCGTCACCGGCGATGTCCATCGCGGCGATATGGCTGTGGTGGGCGGCCAGCGCATCGAACTCCTCCCAGCATGCTTCCAGCCCGTAGGTGCGGCTCAGGATCCCGATCAGGTTGGCCCGGATACCACAATCTCGGACGGCGGCCTCTGTGCCGTCGGCCACGGCAGCGACGATATCGGCTGCGTTGAGCCCGTTGGGGTCCGCCATATACCGGGGACTGAAGCGCACTTCGATGTAGTCGAGGCCCTCTGCCGCCGCGTCCTCGACACATTCATAGGCGATGCGCCGGCAGGCGTCTAGGTCCGCCAGCACGCGGATGCTCAGGTCTATCTTCTCGATGAAGGCCATCAGCCCGGGCTGAGGAACCATTGCCTGGACGTAGGGTCGCAGCGCCTCTGGCTCACCCGCGGGCAATGGGATGCCGTGGGTTTGAGCAAGCTCCCATATGGTCTCCAGCCGCATACTGCCTTCCAGATGCCGGTGCAGATCCACCAGCGGCAGGGACGGGTCAATGTTGCTCTGTGCCATCATCTGCTCCTTTCACAGTATTGGCTCACCTGTAACAGGGGAATTATCTCACGCCAAGACGCCAAGACGCTAAGGCGCTGCGACGCTGATTCCAATTTCCTCTCAGCCGTGGGCCGCAAAGATGCCCGAGGCCTTTCGAATGTGGAAGCTGCCCTTGACCTCAATGTGAGCCGTGATTCTCCGCCGGACGGCTGCCCACTCGTTGGGCGCCAGGGTGCATCCCATCAGCGTGTTCGATGACCTGATATAGTCGATGATGGGCCGTACCTCGGTGACCTCAAGGGCGTCCTCGTAGTCGTAGCGGACGACGTCGGTGAAGACGCTCTCAAGTTGTTCGCCGCCGTTCTCCAGCGTGAAGCCCTGGGAGACCTTGCGTGTGCGAGCGTGGATATCCGGGATGAAGGGTGCCACCAGATCCCACATCTCTTTCATTTGGGACTCTCCGACGGTGGTCGCGAAGATTCGGCCCCCCGGCTTGAGGACCCGGCGCATCTCGGCCAGTGCTCGCTCGCGACTCGGGACGTGGTAGAGCATATGGTTGGCGATGATGCCGTCGAACGTATCTGTCCGCGCGGGAATCGTCTGGGCGTCGGCGACGGCGAATGTAAGGGGGCCGGCGACATCCCTGAGATTCTGCCTCGCAGTGCTTACCATACCCCGCGAGAAGTCAGTCAGGACGACCTCCCATCCTGCCGGCAAGCCGGCTCGATTGGCCGTCCAGAGCCCGCCCGGTCCACAGCCCAGCTCCAGTACGCGGGCCGTGTCGGGCAGCTTGAGGTGGTCGA
>CAZEXX010000044.1:8549-17940 GCA_964516885.1 uncultured Anaerolineales bacterium
GGTCCACAGCCCAGCTCCAGTACGCGGGCCGTGTCGGGCAGCTTGAGGTGGTCGAAGGCCCACCGCTGCCAGCCGTAGGTGTTGGTGCTGAAGCGCGCGTGTAGGGCGACGCGCGCATTGAGATTCTTGTCGCTGCTGTATTGGGTCCGGATATCGTCCGCTTGCTCCGTCATCGTGCCTCTCTGGTGTTGATCTCTACCGCTGCCGGCCCGCTCTCTGGTCGGTACAGCCTCTGCTTTGTCCCACCGCAGAAAAGAAACGAAGTCCCATTTCAGGGGAAGGAGGTCGGGCTAGCTCTTCTCCTCAAGCCCATCCAATTTGCTGGGAGCCGGCATCGGACTATAGCTTTCCAGATACCGGAAGACGTCGGCAACATCGTCGGTCAGATAGTAAATGTCACGCCAAGGGTGAGCGAACCTCTGTTGATAGAAATGCTCGAAGAGTGCGATCAGCGGCGCGTAGTAGCTTTCGGTGTTCAGGAGAACGATGGGCTTGGTATGCGCGCCGATCTGGCGCAATGTGAGAATCTCGGATAGCTCTTCCAGCGTGCCGAAACCACCGGGGAGCACCACAAATGCGTCGGCCCGCGATTCCATCACGGCTTTGCGTTCCCGCATATCCCGGGTGGTCACGAGTTCGTCTGCGCCGGTGAAGACGATGCGCTTCGCCTGGAGCACGATCGGCATCACGCCGATGACGGTGCCGCCGCCGGCCTTGACCGCCCGGGCCAGCGCGCCCATCAGGCCGATATCTGCGCCGCCGTAGACCAGGGTGTCGCCGCGATGGGCGATTCCCTGTCCCAGAGCACGCGCTGCGTCGAAGTAGGCCTGCGCGACCGTATCGCTGGAAGAGCAGTAAACGCAGATGTTCATCAAGATCCTCCTTTAGAGTTCGAGACAGGCTTCTGCGGCCAACCAGAAGAGCTTCTCCCTCACCGATGTGCGGGCATTCCAGGTGCGTCCGTCCCACGTCTCGCCGCTGACATCGTCACCGCCATACAGGATCTGTCCGAAGATGACGTTGCGGAACTGGGCAACGGCGAAGAAGGCTGCAGCCTCCATCTCGACGGTCAGGCAGCCCTCTTCCCGGCGCAGCGCGATCTTGTTGGGCGTCTCACGATAGAAGGCGTCGGTTGTCCACGTCTTGCCTACGACGTAGGGCACATCGTGGCGCTTCAACGTGCGCTCGATGGCTGCGATGGCGATGTCCGATGGGGTGACCTCGCGCGAGGGGGGAAGGTAGTGGTAGGATGTGCCTTCATCCCGTATTGCCGAGGTGGGGATGACCACGTGTCCCACCGCGATCTCGCGATTGAGCACGCCGGCCCCTCCGCAGGCGATAAAGCGCCTGACACCCTTGGCAATCGCCTCTTCCAGCAAGCCGGCGCCCAGCGGGGCTCCGACGCCCGGGTGGAAGACTGTGAGGCGCTCTCCCTGCATCTCCAGCCCATAGAAGATGTGCTGGCCAATCTCGGACTTGGTGGCGCTGATCTTAGTGAGCAGGCCTCGCTCGACGAGGTTGGTGAGGACCTCCTGGAAAAAGCAGATGACGCCTCTTTCGGGAATGTCCTCAGGCTTGATGAGCTCGCTGGGCTCGATAAGGGCTTTCCGGGTTGGATCATACTCCAGGATGGGATAGTCTTGTTTCATAGGTCCCCTGACTCACTTTGTGGCGGCTGTCTCTTGGTTCTCTATACTGCATTATAGCCGAGAGCCGGGGTCAAAGCCAAGAGCTTTGACGGCCGGGCGCGCCCGCTTATACTGCCACCAGTCAGATGATGGTTGGTCGTTGGTAATCAGGGAGGTGGAGGATGGCACGCTACCATATGCGAAGGGACGAACGCGAGATCACCGATGTCGCTGCGATCGAGGCGCTTCTGTCCGAAGGTGTCTATGCGACGCTGGCATTTGCCCGGGAATCGGAGCCCTATCTGGCGACGCTGAACTATGGCTATGATGCGGCAAATCGCGTGCTGTACTTCCACAGCGCGAATGCGGGGCTCAAACTCGACTTCATGCGCGAGAATCCCCGGGTCTGCGGTACGGTAGTGAAGGATCGCGGCTATCTGCAGGGGCAGTGCGAGCACGCCTATAGCTCGGTCGTCTTCCGGGGGCACGTCGAGTTCCTGGAGACGGAGGCGGCGAAAAGGAATGCGCTTGGATGCATGGTCGACCAGACGGAAAATGATCCGGAGAGCGTACGCAGCCGACTTCTAGTGAAGGGTCGCCACTTTGATGGCATAATGGTCTTCAAGGTGACGATCGAGGAGATCACCGGCAAGGCCGCCCACTAGGGGCTGTGCCGTGGGTCCGTCTGCATCCAGTCGTAGTCCAACAGGCGGCGCTGATATATCTGGGCGTACGCATCTAGTCAACGTTGGGGACTCAAGCTGTCATCCCGATCGGGTCATTCAGTCACCCTTCTGCACAAAGCATCACAGAGAGGGATCCTGTACTGCAAATACCGACGTCACCGCATCACAAGACCCCTCTCTCGTCTGGCCCGAACCTGAGATTGTGTGCCGGACCCGCTCGGGGTGACAAGTTATGGTGCATAGTGATCGAGGTGCGTACGCCCTGGCTGGTATGTGAGCGTCCCCCTCCATTCACGGTCGCCCGTGGTATACTTGCGCCGTGGGCAGGATGAAAACTGCAGAGGGGCGAAGTACCACTTCGCCCTACGCAGACTGGAGACTGCCTCCCTCGCCCTATCTTTGTGTTGAGGGCTCTGCAGAGGGGCACGGGCCGCTGCGAACAATGAGCCCTTTTTGAAGTAGTTTCCTGAGGAGATGTTGTCAATGGTGCAAGGGGTCTCAGAGCAGTCCGTGAGTCCGCGGGAGACCGCGTGGGCTCGCGCGGGTATTCTTACGATCTCTGCGTACATCGCGGCGCAGATGATGTCTGACATCGGCAGTTTGAAGATCGCCACCGTGGCCGGCTTCAGCATCGATGGCGGGACCTTCATCTATCCGCTCACGTTTACGCTCCGTGACTTGGTGCACAAGTTGTTGGGGCGCAAGGCTGCACGTACATTGATCGTCGCCGCTGCCGGGATCAACCTGGTGATGGCGCTCTTCTTTGCGTTTCTGGCGAAGCTCCCTCCTGATCCGACCTGGCCGCTGCAGCAGGCATTTGCCGACGTATTGAGCCCCGTGTGGCGAATCGTCCTGGCCAGTATTGTGGCCGAGGTGCTCAGCGAGCTGCTGGACACGGAGCTCTACCAGCTCTGGGTCAGCCGCGTCACGCGCCGCTACCAGTGGGCACGGGTCCTGGTCAGCAACAGCGTGAGCGTGCCGGTCGACAGTTTGGTCTTTGTCTGGATCGCCTTTGGTGGCGTACTGCCTGTGGCTGTCGTCTGGTCAGTCTTTTGGGCTAATGTGTTGGTCAAGGGCATGATGACGCTGATCAGCTTGCCCGCGATCTACTTGGTGAAGGAGGCGCAAGCCGATGCAGATGGATGACGAACTACAGTCGCAGACGGCGCCGCAGGACATCACCGGTGACGACGATGCCTTGACCGAGTCCGAGACCCTGATCGAACAATTTCTGGCCGACTCCGGTGGGGGTGTTGTACGGGATGAGGGGGCCGTCGTTGCTGGGGGCTGGGACGAGGAGTTGCCTCCAGGGCACCAGTCCGGTTTTGTGGCGTTGATCGGCCGCCCGAACGTGGGTAAGTCCACGATGGTGAATGCCTTGGTTGGGCGCAAAGTGACCATCGTCTCGGCCAAACCGCAGACCACGCGGAATCGAGTGATTGGTATTCTGACCGAGCCCAACTACCAGATGATCTTTGTCGACACGCCGGGTATCCATAAGCGACCGCTCCACCAGATCAACAAGATGATGATCCGCGAGGCGGTGGCGGCGATCCCGGACGCGGATGTGATCCTCTTTGTGGTGGATGTATCAGCGCGGCCCCGGGATGTGGAAGAGACCATCGCGCGGCTGCTTCGGGAGAAGGCCGCGAAGCGGCCGGTGCTCCTTGTGCTCAACAAGATTGACCAGCTGACGCTGCGCGTGGCTAAGTCTCGGTTTGCGGCCTATGAGGCGTTGCTGCCCGGTCGGGTCGGTACGATTCAGGTGAGTGCGCTTGAGGGGACCAACCTTGATGCGCTGCACGAACGTCTCTTGACGTTCCTTCCCGCGGGGCCGCGATACTACCCGGGGGACCAGATCACCGATCAGACAGAGCACCAAATTGCTGCGGAATTGATCCGCGAGGCGGTGTTCCGTTACACCTACCGCGAGATCCCGCATTCGGCGGCCGTGCTGGTTGAGGATTACTACGAACGCGACAATGGGGTCCAGTACATCGCCGCACGAATCTGGGTGGAACGCGAATCCCAGAAACCAATCGTCATCGGCAAGGGGGGGCGCCTGCTCAAACGTATCGGCACTGAGGCCCGGAAAGAGCTGGAGCGGTTTATCGGCGGCAAAGTGTACCTGGAGCTGTGGGTGAAGGTGAAACCCCGTTGGCGGGATGAGATGGCGCGGCTGCGCGAGCTGGGGTTCTGAGCGTCGAGTTAAGGAAGAGGGGGGACTATGCCGGTTGGGTCAATCGTCAACGCGACGACGGTCATCGTCGGAAGTATTATCGGCATGTTGATTCGCAAAAGCCTGCCGGAGCGCATCAAAGGCATCATCTTTCAGGCCGTAGGACTGGCCACCCTGGTGCTGGCTATGCAGATGTCCCTCCAGGAGGGCGGGGACTTTCTGATCATGATCTTCAGCTTGATCCTCGGCGGGATCCTGGGCGAGGTGCTCAAGCTGGATATGCGCCTGGATGTGTTTGGGGATGCCCTGAAGTCGCGTATTAAGATCAAGAACGATCGGTTTACTGAAGGGCTGGTGACGGCCTTCTTGATCTTCTGCGTGGGCTCGATGACCTTTGTCGGCGCGCTCAACGAGGGGCTGAGCGGTGATCGCACTTTGATCTTCAGCAAGTCGATCCTGGATGGTTTCACCTCTATCGTGCTCGCCTCGGTCTACGGCGTCGGCGTGCTCTTTTCGGCGCTGCCGCTCTTTATCGTACAGGCAGGCCTGACGCTGTTGGCGTCACAGTTCCAGATGCTCTTCCCCGACGCCTTGATTGTGCAGCTGACCGCCGTGGGTGGCGTCTTGATTCTGGGGATCGGGCTGGGGCTGCTGGAGATCAAACAGATCAAGACGGTGAACATGCTGCCATCTTTGCTCGTTGTGACTCTGCTGACCTTCGTTTTCCTGGTCTAGCTTCGCAGCACACCGCTACACAGACGCAAAAGCGCCCGCCATTCGGCGGGCGCTTCTTTGTGGACCTGGTGGGACTCGAACCCACGACCCCCACAATGCCATTGTGGTGCGCTCCCAGCTGCGCTACAGGCCCTTATAGGAAACTTTATGCATCGCTACTTCTCGGGGGAGTACCCCCGCAATGGAGCTGAGGGGACTCGAACCCCTGGCCTCTACAGTGCGATTGTAGCGCTCTCCCAACTGAGCTACAGCCCCTCAGCGCACGGACGGCATTATACCATACGCGCTCGACTTGGCAAGGGGACAGCCAGTGATTGCCCTAGCTGATCGTATCCGTGATAGGCAGCGTGATCTGGCCCAACTCCGGGACTTTGATCGTCATCTTGATGGTATGTTCGCCCGCGTCAAGGGTACCGGGCACGTAGATCTTCATCGTGGCGCCGTAGCTGACGTAGAGCGAGGACGACCACGTGAGGCTGGTGACTTCGCGGACTTTGCCGTTCAGGTCGATGGTGATGCCTTCGAGTGGCTTCTCCACATCGTCAACGGTGAGTTTGCCCAGGCCGCTGACTGAGCCGGAATCGATCTGGTTCTTGATCTCGAAGACGAATCCGTCGCCCTGATTCTTGAGACTACCCTTGACGTACGCCTTCGCCAGTGCACCGGATGACATGCCGTAGTACATCGTGACCTCCTTGGGTATGGATGAGAAGCAGTCAGCGTGGACCGCTTTTGACGTAAGCCTGTTTTTTGGCCGGCGGCTGCCGGTGCTGGACGCACCTCTATGCTATACGATTTCGCCAAACTTACCACAATGGCGGCGGAAGAACCAGTAGCCGAAGATCAGGATCGCCAGAGCTGTGGCCGCTGTCCTGGCCAGAAAATCCAACGACGTGAGCGTGCCGTTGTAGAGGATATCCTGGTATGTGTTAATGATGGAGGCCATCGGGTTCAGGCGGAAGAGCCACACTTGGGGATTGAAGGTGATGCCTGCCAGCGTGACTTCAGCGGGTAGCGATCTCATCGGATAGATGATCGGCGTGATGAAGAACCAGGCCTGCATTCCGACATCCATCAGCATATGGGTGTCGCGATAGAAGACCTCCAGCGTCGAGAGAATGAGCACGATGCCGGTCGCGAAGACGACCTCGATCAGAATTGGGACCGGCAACAATAAAACGTACCGGGTGGGCATCACGCCGGAGAGTGCAGCCACCAGGAAGAAGACCGGCAGGGCGATGACGAAGTTCACCAGGCTCGAAAGCACGATCGAGATCGGCAGCACTTCTCGCGGGAAATAGACCTTCTTGACCAGGTGTGCGTTGCCCACAATGCTGGGAATACCTCCCATGACCGCACTGCTGAAGAGGTTCCACGGCAGCTGGGCGCTGAGGAAGAGAATGTGGTAGTTGGGGATGTCCGTGCGCTCATATAGAACGCCAAAGACGAATGCGAAGATGAGCATCATCAGGAGCGGATTCAGCCAGGACCATACGATGCCCAGGAAGGAATTCTTATACCGGACTTTGAGGTCACGTGCGACCAGGTTATAGACCAGGTCCCGGTAGCTCCAAAGTTCCTTGAGCGAAGTCAGCATAGGTTTGAGAGCCTCTATCTTGTTTCGAAGGGGTATATCTGCGCGTCTAGCGGTCAGGCAGCGCGATTATACCATCAGCAGTACCTAAGACAACGTGAGCGCTCTTTCCCCTGAAACGGGGACTTCGTTTCTCTTTCCCCAGCCGGGGGCAAAGCAGAGGCTTCACCGCCATACTGGATCAGCGGCGCGACGTGTCATCTTGGACCGCGTGCATCTGAATGCCCACGTCTCGCCCGCATCTCCGCGCCAGTGGGAACTGCAGTGTTCGTGGCAGCGGCTGCGCACTTCGGGCTCTTGGCAGCAGAGCGGGCGAGACGCCCGCGGTCCGCAGAAGCTGCAATCTTGAACCGCCGAGTAGAGAGCCGCGCACGACAGCTTGTCCTCGAAGGGGAGCCCGGCCTACATGCAGATCCTATGTAGGTTGGGCTGTTAGCCCGACCATCTGCTCGATGGCACAAGGTGCTATTTTCGATGTGGCGAAACAGGTTCTGGAACGCGTGGCATTCCAGGAATGAGACGAGATTCCGAGCCAGGGGGCGTTGGTAGAGCGGCAGGCAGCACACAGCCTATCCTGGAATGCTCTAGCGATCTAGGTATAATTATCTCTGTGAAGTCATCTGAATGGCTGAGTCCCCCGGTCCGCTGGGGCATAGTGGTGGTGTTGTTGGCTGCAGCTGTGCTGCGGCTAGCCGCGCTGCCGGAACTTCCTCTGGGCCTGCACTACGATGAGGCGGCCAACCTGATCCTCACGCGCCAGATTGTTGAGGAGGGATACCGCCCGCTCTTTATCCGCGCCTACACCGGTAAGGAAGTGTTCTTCTTTTATGCTGTTGCCCCCTGGGTCTGGATGACCGGCGGCGCGGTCTGGGGGATGCGGTTGGGTGCCGCGATGCTGGGGATTCTGACGGTGGCGGCGTCATTTGCCGCCGTGCGCGCTTTGTTGGCCCGGCGTCCCGATGGTGACCAGATCGCCCTGTTTGCCGCCGGGTGGATGGCGCTGGCATTCCCACACGTACTGCTGAGCCGCTATGGGTTCCGCGCGATCTCGCAGCCCCTGCTGCAGGCGCTGGTTGTCGCTACACTCTGGCGCGGCCTTCGGACGGGGAAGGTGAAATGGTTGATTCCAGCCGGTGCGCTCCTGGGATTGACCGCGTACACTTATCTCGCGGCACGGATCTTTCCAATCCCCCTGACGTTGTCGCTCGCGTTCTTGCTGGTGCGCACCCCGACGGCGGATCGGGGCCGACTGCTGGGCCGATATGCGCTTGTGCTGATCGCTGCGCTCATCTTCCTTGCGCCGTTGGGTGTTTTCTTCCTCCAGAATCCCGAGACCTTCATGACACGCATCACGCAGGTGGCTGCGCCGTCGTTGCAGGCAGCCGCGCGCGGAATCGGCCGGTGCCTGCGCGCGATCGTCTGGCCCGACGGGGGGGATGGCTACATACGGTTCAATGCACCCGGCGTGCCTTTGATGCGTCCCGCTGCGGCTCTGTTGGCCCTGGTCGGCGCCGGCGCTATGCTCTTCGCACAGCGACGCCACCCTTTGGAGCAGGCGGGGCGTTGGCTTGTCTTGCTCTCTGTGCTCGTCATGGTGCTGCCCAGTGCTCTAGCCACCGGAGAGATCACGCCGAGCAACCTGCGGATGGTGGGGCTTTATCCCTTCATTGCTCTCCTTCCCGCCTGGGGGCTGTATGTGGTCGTGGCCCTGGCACCGGTCGGGTGGCTGCGCCGGCTGGTTCTCCTTGGCGCACTGTTTGGCGGCTGTGCGCTGACCGCAACGCAGTATGTCGCGTGGGCGGGGTCCGCCGCACTCTTCCGCTCCGCAGATGGCGAGATGGTCCTGGCGGCAGAGGCGTTGGATGCCACGGTAAGGCCCGGGGTCACCGTCTATGTGACCAGCGAGCACTATCGCCATCCCACAGTAGCGGCGTTGGCGACGCATTATGCAGAGGCGAAGTGGTTGACCGGCGGCGCGACCCTGGTCCTGCCGGCGGCGGGAGACGCCGTGGTTCTCGTGCCGGAGCGGATGGTGCCTCCGGCGCCTTGGCCCGAGGCAGTCACGCAGAACTGGACAACACGTCGCTACGAGGGACCTCTCGGTGATGTGGCGCTCAACGTTCACACCCTCTCTGCTGCTGCCATAGAGACACTTCTACGGAGTTTCGTCGCGGCAGGGGATGATGCGGCTGACTTTGCTCACGTTGTCTTGGTACACGATGCGTCGCCCGCCGCGCCCTGCGAGGTGGCTGCGGTTTGCCCCTTCCTCGTAGTGTGGGAGCCTCGTGCCGCATATCCCGCGCTGCAGCCGGTGGTGAGGTTGTTGCATCCGGAGACCGGCGAATGGGCCCGTACGATGGCCTTCCACTATCCCACGGATCAGTGGGCGCCCGGCGAGTTGGTCCTCGACCAATTGACGGTGACCCCGCCGGTGGGCACGCCACCCGGATCACAGTACCAGCTCAGCGTGGGCTTCTTCGACCCGGATAGGGCAGCGGCACTGCCACGGTTGGTCGACGAGCGTTTCGCCGGGCTGGAGGCCCGCTTCCCTGAGATTCCTGCTGGTGTT
>CAZEXX010000045.1:0-17886 GCA_964516885.1 uncultured Anaerolineales bacterium
TCCTGTGGTCTCTGAGAATACCTTCCCTCACAGTCAGGAGCTTCGCTTATCTTAGTGTCTACCAAATCGGGGGAGGCTCTCTCCCTCTCGCCTTTTCGCTTTCTCGCCTTCTCGCCTTCTCGCTTTCCCGCTTACTCGCTCCATCCTCTACTCCGCTTCCAACAGCGGCGCCAGATCATTGAGCACCGTCTTGCCGCCCAGCCCGACGATTGCGGCATCCGAGATCCCAATCGTCCGCAAGGGTTTGATGATATCCTTCGCCAGATCAGGCACGTAGGTCTTGAGAACAGAGCAAGGCTCAGTGGGCACCAACGTCACATAGCCGAGGCCGGCCGGCAGCATCACGGTTTGACCAGGCAGGAGCTTCTCGTAATGATCGCCGTGCACCACCGTGCACGCCCCCTCGATGAGTGAGAGCACGAAGAAGCGGCTGCCGTCACAGTTGAGCATGGTCGGCGCCATCAGATCCAGGCGCTCCAGGGCAAAGTAGCGGCACGCAAAGACAAAGGTCCGCCGGTTAGCACCACCGCCCAACGTGATGGGCTCGGTCTTGCTGTCGAAGCCGTCTTCGATATGAAGCATCTCCATCGCCTCGCGAGCTAGTGTCGCGCGCACATCGACGGACAGCGCCGGATCCGGCGCACGCAGCGAAATATAGACGTCGGAGTTCTGCATGACCTCATAGAAGAGCGCGCCTCCGTCGCCATAGTGCATCGTCCCACCATAGAGTAGGAAGGCATCGCCCGGCACCACCTCATAGGCACGCATCTCCTCTTTGATGGTACCCGCCAGCAGTGCATCGCGAACCGACTCGACCGTTGCACCGGGCTTGTTGCCGCAGCGAATCATCGCCCCATCCCGCACCTTGAGCATATACCAGGCCTCTGTCTTGCCCGGATCGGACAGCCCGTGCTTGGCAGCCTGCTCATCGTCATGGTGCGCTTGTTCGCCTAGGTTGTGGGATGCGTCCAGGAACTTGATCAACAGGGGGAATCGCGTGCCACACCGCGCGACAATGTCCTCGCCCAGCAGTGCTGCGCCGTAGGTATCGATGAGGGTATGCAGCGTCTCTCCGGTAAGTGGGCCATTCACAACCTCGCTGGTCTCACCGGGGCGGTCGCAGACCTCCCAAGTCTCCCCAACACGGTGGTTCTCGGGCAAGCCGGTCTTCTGGTAGGCCTCAACGATCCATCGATCGCCGAAGCGGTAGTCACGCAGGATCTCTCTGAAGCGCAATGGATACAACGGTATGGACACGAGAACCTCCGGGGACAGAATAGGAGAATGAAGATCTGGAAGAATAAGCGAATCAGCGAATATGTGACTTTCGAGTCGGGCGAATCGAGGCAGCAAGAAGTAAGAAGTAAGCAGTATCAGACAAGTCTTAATCCGTTACTCCCTACTCCCTACTGCTGATTCTACGCCAGCTTCGTGGCGCCGCTGTACACCTCTTCAACACACAGGACAGCCGCGGCGTGGCCGGGCATATTGCCATTCCAGCTCTTCATATTATCGAAATACTCACCGGAGGTCGCGTACTCGATCGAGCCCTTGACCTGGTAGGACTTGCCTTCGTTAGTGATGAAGAGCAGGGAGCCCTTGCTGCCGGTCTTGATGTTGGCCTGCGTCTTCTTGAAGAAATTGTCGGCAACGGTCAGATGCTCGTCATCGAGCTTTCTGACACACGTCGCGTAGATCGCATTGGGCGTGCCATCTTGATCGACGGTCGTGAGAACGATGGGGCCGTTCCGGTCTTCCCATGCCTGCAAAACTGCTTCTGGTAGCTTGGTCATATGTCTGTGTAGCTCCTTGTGAGAATATGGTTGAATGCAGCAGGATTACTCTACTACCATTCCGGAATAGAGCAAGGTCACCCCACAGAGACTAAGAGACCCGCCACAGCAACTCGAGGAGGTCGATGAAGAAACCCGGGACCGGTCACCTGACTCTTGCCCACCAACGCCCATCTCGTCTTGGTGAAGAGCCCGTGCGCCTCCCCCACCCAATCTAAGTGCAACGTCCGCTGCTCAGCGTCACGGTTCACGACTACCAGAAAACGCGGCCGACCCTCTGCGTCTCGCAGCAGATCCACATGCACCTTGGCACCGGACGGCACAGCAGCTGACATCGGAGGCGTGATGCCCGCCAGCGCCACGACTCGACCCAGGAACGTCAGCAGCGCCGCTGGAGCCACCACGGCGCCCTGACCCAGTCGCGACCCCGCGTAGATGACATAGCCATCACCGGCATGCTTGGCAACCAAAACCGGGCGTCCGGCGAAGGTCCCCAGCACCTGCAAACCGTCGCCGCCAAGCTCAGCATAGCGATCTGCCCCCCAGAGGACCTCCTCAGCTTCATCGTGCCGCTCCAGCACAGCCTGCAAAGCCGCGGGAGCTCGCGTACTCGCGGGCGCCCGGGAGTCTGCGAGCGGCGTGATCGGAAACACCTCCCGGCCGGCGACACCGGCGCCGGCCAAAGCCTTCTTCACGTCCTCAGTGAGCGCCATCCCGCCGTCTCCGAGGCCCGTCGGAGAGTCCTCCACAGTGGCATCAACCGGCAAGGCAAGTGCCGCACAGCCGTGGTCTCGGTTTCGCGGAGTCCCCAGGCCTCAGCCAAACCGCAGCCTGGCAGAACGCGGCTGTGGCGGCCCGTCGTGCCGTTATACCCGGCGAGGTGGGCTTCGACCAATGCCACGCCACCTCGACGCACCCACGCATCCAGCTGGGCGGCTTCCGCTTCCGTAACATAGTAGGGTGAAGGCATGACCAGCAGTTTAAGACCTTCCAGGTCGCCCTCAGCTAGCATCTGGCCGCTGACGATCCTCGTAGGTACGCTCTGCCAATAGAGCGCGCGGAGGTAACCTTCCACACTGTCAATCAAAGGCCGGAAACTGCGGTGTATGGCGTGGTGAAATACCTCGTTCTTGCGGCTCTTCCAGATGCCCACTTCGGCATCGGGCGCCGGACAGTCCAGCAGCACCTCACGATGAGGCTTCACGACTTCCCAAAAAGCAGCGGCGGCCTTTGTGATGGGACGGTCACTCCCGTCCAACCTTACGAGCCCCCAGCCGGGGGATTCGAAGCCCAGCACCTCGGGACGGTATTGCCAGAACAGAAAACCGCGAATGCCGAGGCCGATTTGCGGTAGGAAGTCCAACAGCAGAGCGTTGAGGTCCAAGATCGGCTGATGCAACGATGTGCACCCGTGGTTGACGTGGCTCTCAACATTGTAGACGAGCTTCGGCGGTGTCCCGTGAGCGGCTGAGACCACCTGCGTGGCCATCACCGGACCGCCGTTCATCGTCGCAGCGAAGACCTCGCACTCTTCGGCCAAGGCGAAATCGTCGGCAGCGCAGGTCACAGAGTTGAAGGCAGCCATCGTGTTGGGCACGACGTGAAGATAGCGGACGTGATCGGGGTCCAGCTCGCGGACCATGGCCAGCCGCCACCTCGCTTCTGCCGTCATTGTATCGATGTGGAACTCGCGCCAATCAACGAAGTCCGTGATCGTCGCGGGGTTGCTCGGCAGCTCCACCTCCTCCCAGACAGTATAACAGCGTCCCCATACCTGGTTCAGTCTCTCCATCGTCCCGTACTTACGCCGCAACCACTTCAAGAAGCCCTGGCGGCAGTGTGGACAGTAGCAGACCATCCGCGCGATATCCGGTGTGCGCTGGGGGAAGCTCAGCTCCGGCTCATTCCAGACATCCCACATCGACAGAGCCGGATGGCCTCGGAAATGTTCCAACGTGGCACTCAGGAAATCCCGCCGGGTCTGAAGCGCTGCAGGATGGCTGTAGCACGGCCCGGGATGGCCGCCGATCTGCCGGTGTGCAACGGCATAGGGCTCGACCACCTGACCGTTGGCCATCACCTGTTTGGCATCCGGATAGAGACCGTAGAGCCAAGTTGGTGCGACGTCGAAGATTGTGTTGAGCGTGACCTCGAGACCCGCCTCAGTCGCCAGATCCATCAGCACATCGAGGTCATCGAAGACATAATAGCCGGGCCCAAAGGGTAGATTCCCCGTCTGGCGATGAGACCACCGCCACTGAACCCAGTACTTGACAGCGTTGAAGCCCATCTCGGCCATATGTCGCAGATCTCCGGCCCAGCATTCAGGTTCCGGCGTGGGTGCCCGGTAATACTGCGCACCAAAGATAAACGGTGTACGTTGGTTCATCCTTTGTCCCTATTCCCTTTCCCTGCCGTACGGTGACGGCGGCGAGGGATAGACCTCCGGCCCTTGTGACAGAGTGTGTCCCTGCCCCTTTGAGGCCGTCCAGAGATGACCGCCATCCACCGGCAGATTGCGGTACTGCGGAACTCGCGCAGGGCGGCTCTCCAAATCCACCATCTGCTCCAGCATCTGCTGCCGTCGAGAGGCCAACTCCACACGATCGTACATATTGCTCTGCTCATCCGGATCCGCGTTGAGATCAAAGAGCTGGCCAAGCCCCTCACGCATGAACCGCGTCAGCCGCCACCCATCGTCGCTGACCACGCTGCGTACAGCTCCGGCAGCAACAGATACGGCATGCCACGGGTTGGGCTCTCTCTGACCGGCACAGACGCCCGCCAGGGAGCGCCCTTCCAGGGGCGGGAGCTCTTCTTCGCCGACCTCTGCCCAGTCGCAGAAGGTGGGGAAGAAATCAAGAGTGCACGTCAGCCGATCCGAGACGCCTGCCGCAACGCCGGCACCGGCTACAATCAGGGGCACGCGAATCCCGGCATCATAGTGATTCGGCCCCTTGGTCATGAGACCGTGGTCACCAAGCATCTCGCCGTGATCCGTGGTGAAGACCAGGATCGTCTCCTCCCAGAGACCAGCCTCCTCCAACGCAGTCACCAATCGACCAATCTGGTCGTCAATGAGCCGGAGCGACCCGTGGTAGAGTGCGCGGAGCTTCGCCACCACATCAGGCCTGTCCCACATTTGGTCAAATCTCCAGAAGCGTTGAGCGCCGGCCAACGTCTCAAACCCACCCTCCAGCCACTCAGCAGGCAGTGCCGGCGGCATTTCATAAGGATCGAACATCGATGCGTACGGCTCCGGTGGATCGTAGGGATCGTGCGGATCGACATACGAGATATGGCAGAAGAACGGCTGCGCCCCGTGCTCGGCAACGTGACGCTGGATGAAGCCCAGACCCAGGTTCGTGATGTAGGTTGTATCGTGCAACTCTGCGGGCAGAGGCGAGGGATACATCAGCGCCCAGGGTGAGTCGCGCATCAACGGCACCAGGACTTCGTTGCGGGCCCGCTTTGCGCGCTCCAAATCCTCAGGTTCAGGGTGATTGGGCCAGAAGGGCCAGGCTAAAGCCATGGCTACCTCGTAGTGTTCCGGATGCTCTCGCTTGATCCACTCGGTCCACGGACCCCACTTGGGATCCTCGCTGACGACAGACTCGTCAAAGCCTAGGTGGGCCATATCCCCCACCGGCATATGCATCGGCGTCTGGTGGAACTTACCAAAGCCGCCGGTCCGGTAACCTTGCCGTTGAAGAACGTGGGCATACGTCGGCATATCGGTACGCAGCACATAGTTGTTCGTCGTGATCCCATGGACCACAGGAGACCGACCGGTGAGCATCGTCGCTCTATTCGGCGCACAGACCGGGAACGTAGCGTAGCACCGGTCAAAGCGCACACCCTCCGCAGCCAAGCGATCCAACGTCGGCGTGGAATCCACGCCACTGCCGTAGCAGCCTAGCCAGCGCGCCGCCAATTGGTCGGCCGTGATGAAGATGACGTTCTTCATTTCTCTCCTGAGCGTGCACCACCGTCACTCATTATGAACAACGCACGCTCCATAGCCTGTGGGTCGGCCTCTGCGACGTGCGACCTGCAGCGTGCGTGCACAGGCTGCGCAAAGCGCACAGACTATGACTACACCCCAGTCAGTATAGCAGCTGGGGATTCCAACGCAAAGCACCGATCATTCGTTCGTGCTCTGCCGTGAGCTATGCTAATATGGACTCACCGAACCGCTTGGCAGCGTTGCCCCCCAGCACGGTGACAGCGATCGCTAATCCCAACAGCGCAGCCACGGAACAGCAATGGAGATGCAAAGAATGACGATGCACGCAATAGAAGTCGCGGGTGTACAGCTCTACTACCCACCGGAAGAGGCCCAAACTGCCGACATCATCGCCGGGGCCTGTGTCAGAAGTCTCGAGATCATACGGGAGCGCTGGCGACTCAACGCTCCAGCCGAATGCCGGATCTACGTGATGACCTCCTGGCGCGAGTTCTTGTTGCACGCCGCGCCGTGGCCCTGGCGTATCGCAATGACTATCACACTGCCGATCTGGGGTCCGCGAGCGCAAGCCCTTTGGACCGTGGCAGGTGGCTTTCACCAGGCCTTCGGCCGCCGCCGCGCCATCGGCGTGAAGCCGCCCAGACTGCTCGCCGAGGCGGATCGCACCATCGGGCAGCGCATTTTCGTGCGACCGGAGCCGCGAGATCTGGAGCGCGAGGTCCGACAGGTAACCTGTCACGAGCTGACGCACGCTTGCACCGCTCACCTGAAACCGCCGATGTGGCTCAACGAAGGGCTGGCGATGGTCACCGTAGATCACTTCAACGGCGCGCCCACCGTGCGCGATGACTCGCTGGAGATCCTGGCTCGGGGCCACGCCACCGGTGATTCAGCCCGCTACCAGGACATCGATGCCGACGACCAGGAGGCTTTGCTCTATCACGCGGTGCGTGGGTACTGGCTGACGCGGTTCCTCGATGAACAGCATCCCGACACGCTGCAAAGCCTGCTTGCGGGACCCCACAATCGCAGAGAGGTCTCCGAACTGCTGGCCGAAGCAGTCGGGTGCGAGGACCAACGCGTCTGGCAGGAGATCGACGGGATCGTCGTCAACCACTACGCACTTGGTCGGCCTCCGTTCTAGTTCCAGAGCCGGCGGCCAGCAGTCCGGCCGGCCCAGATCATCGCCAAGCAAAGCATCAGATGCAGCACGACATTGAGCCATCCCCGCAGGTCGTCGCCCTTCTGGAACAGCCCCGTCGCCTCGTTGCTGAAAGCTGAGAACGTTGTGAAAGCGCCCAGCATCCCCACCAGAAGGAAGTACTGGGTCTCCTGACTGAAAATGCCACGACTCTCAGCCAGGTGGGAAAGCAGCCCCATAGCTGCGCATCCAATCAGGTTGATCGCCAGAGTGCCGTACGGAAACGCGACACTGTGGCTCTGCATCTGCACCCAGCTGCCCACCGAGGATCTCAATACAGCACCAGCGAAGCCGCCCGCGCCAACCATCAGTGGTTTGTTCATAGCGTACGGACTACTCCGCACCCTCTGCTACCGAAGGCACTTTTTTCAGATTCGGCGAATCCACCGAATTCGATGAATTCGCCGGATCCGGCGTCGGCACCAGCGCCCCCTTGGGTTTGGCCTGAGCCAGCATCATCCCCGCCATCATCAGCGCAGCACCGATGCCACCGCGCGCACCCAGTCGCTCTCCCAGCAACAGCCACCCGCCCAGTGCCGCAAATGGGGACTCAAAACTCATAATGATCGCCGCGGGCGTGGGGCGCGCATACCGCTGCGCCACGGCCTGCAAGCTGTAGGCCAATCCCACCGACATAAAGCCGCCATAGAGGATTGGCAGCAAACCACCTTCGAGGAGTGACCAGGTGATCGGCTCGGCAAACCCAGCCACAAGCCAGCTCAGCAAGGAACAGACCACAAACTGCGCTGCCGCCAGCGGCAGTGGATCAACGCGTTGGGTGAGATAGGCTAGGAGCTGGATTTGAATGGCAAAGACAAACGCGCTCAGGAGGACCCAGGCGTCGCCTGTCGACAGCACGACCTGCCTGGTCCCACTGAGGAAGTAAAGCCCGCCCACAGCCAACAACGCTCCGACCCACGTGAGCCAGGACGCCCGCTCACCCCAGAGCAATGCCAGCAGTGGGACCAGCACAACGTAGAGCCCGGTGATGAAGCCGGCCTTGCCCGCCGTCGTCGTCATAATACCCAATTGCTGCGCCGAGGCCGCGGCAAAGAGTACAACGCCCAACACCGATCCGCTCAGTGCCACCTGCCCTAGAGAAGCGTTGTGTTCCTGTCGCGAGCGCGTGGCACGGATCACCGGGATGAGAGACACCGCCCCCAGCGCGAAGCGAATCGCATTGAAAGTGAACGGCCCCATATGAGCCATCCCTACTCTCTGTGCCACGAAGGCAAAGCCCCACACGGCGGCAGCAAGCAGCAGGAGCAAGTTTGCAGTCAACGTTGTCATCAGTTCATTCCTGGGTCAGCGGTCACGATTCCGAGGCCCAATGATACCGCAAGTCGCATCCGAACCCACCAAGAGCCACGATAGACATTCTGCCACACTGCAGAGCTGCGCTGTTCCGTGGCACGCACGGTTCCCTGCCTCCGGCTTCTCTCCCTCGACGACGAGACATCGCTTTCACACCCCTGGAATCTGCGCCGCTTTCGCATCTCGTCGGCTCCCGACGTGCGTGACGAGCGCCACGCCCCCCATCACCAACCCGAGCAAAGCCAACGCACTGCCTATCCCGGCAGCATCAGCCAGCACCCCCAACACCGGGGCAACCATTGCCATCAGCAGCGTGACCACCTGCGACTCCACAGAGAGACCAGATGCCATCACATCATTGGAGATCTGATCGCTAACAAAGGCGACATTCAGCGGTTTTCGCACGTTGTGCAAGAGATAGAGTCCCAGGAAGACCACGATGGAGAGAACCGGCAGGTTCAGCCACGAAGCCGCGCCCGCGACCACTAGCAGGCCGGCCCCGATCAGAAACGTCACGTTGATAGCTTGCGCAACGTCACCGAACCGGCGGCCGATGCTCCCCGCGTTGCGCGATGCGTAGCTGCTCAGTAAATAGATGCCGAAGTAGACAAGGCCGATCACCAATGCGGAACGCTGCCCTGACTCAAACGCGACAAACACAGGTAACCCCAGGGCGAATGCCTCAAGTACCGGCTGCAGATAATCCTTCGTTGCCTTGAAAAACGCATCGAATCCGGCGCTATTCAGAATCGCCCGAATGGCACCGGGACTGCGGAAAATATCCAGAAACGCGCGAGTCGTTGTCGTGACCTGAGCCGGAACAGCACGCCACTCCAGTTCAGCTAGCTCGCCATCAAGCTCACGAGGATACGTCGCCAGGTTCAGCAGGTCAAATACGTAAGGCACAATCGAAGCCAGGAAGACGTACCGGTAATTACCGGTATAGAAGACCAGGGCCGCCGCAATGAGTGAGTTCAGAGCAGAACCAAGCTGCGACATTGACCTTGTGCGACCGTAGTAGGCCACCTTGAGGTGCTCGATTCCCTCGATCCGCAGATGCTCCAGAATCAGCGCCTTGTGCGTCCCAGTCCGGAAGGCCTCTCCGACGGCGAAAATAACCATAGCAAGCGCGTAGCTCCTAAAGCCCGGCCAGGTGTAGAAGACAACAAACGAGACGATGTACGCGCTAAACGACAGGACCATCGATCTGCGACGGCCAAACGCGTCGGCGATCACTCCTGCCGGAATCTCCAGCAGATTGGTCGAGATGTCGCGCACCGCGTAGAGCACACCGATCTGAAAGAAACTCAGCCCGGCATCGCGAAAGAACAGAATCAGAAAGGGTTCAAAGAACCGTAGGTTTTTGAGAAACCCATACAGCGAGAACCGGAACAGCAGTCGGTCGCCCTTCATCTCTTGAGATTCTGACATAGTCTATCCTCCTGAACCCAGCAGCGTCCACGTACCGTAGTCGCCAGAGCAAGCCGGCCGCTCTGGGATACTAAGTCACTGCGACGTCACGCCAAAGACGTCCCGAACCCCCTCCAGATACGCCATCCCCGTCACCGTGTCGGGCTCCAGGTAGCTTCCCTCAGTCCACTCATTCCACGCATTGATCGTCAGAACCTTGGGCTGCACCGCGCTAGACGCCAAACGGCTCTTGGCCATCTGCAGAGCCACTCTAAAGCGCGCAGGAGTGTTGTGAGCCAAGGTCGGCGTGAAGGGATATCCCGCATTCAGGTAACCATCCGACTGGACCGTGCGCGGGCTGGGATCCCACCCCATCGTCACGTTGGGGAAGTAGGGCAGATCGAAGGTCCTTTGAGCTTCGTCCCAGTAGTCCATATATCGGTCTCGCGCGTCATCATAGTCCGACTCCGGGAAGGCGTCCAGGCCGCCGTGGTGGATCCACACGTACGACGTAATGCTGTCGAAACCCAGTGCGTGCAACAAGTCATTGGGATCCTTGACCGCAGACTCCCCGGGGAGGATACGCACGCTCCATACCACGGCATTGAGGTGAAGAGCCGGGAAACCCGCCGCGCGCACCTTGGCCCGGAAGCTCTCCAACGCATCTCGCGTCTGTGCCAACCCACCGAAGCTTTCCAGCAGCTTCGATAGCTCATACACTGAGAAGTATGGACGACCATCGATGCACCAGTAGGCCGGATGGCCGAAATACTGATCGATCACGAGATCACAGATGTGACCAAACGTCTCAGGAGTCACCTTGCCGGGATAGAGCACAGGTGCCGTGGCAGCTCCCTGGCCCAGCTTTGCCGGGTGGATATCCACCCAGTCGTGATTCGCCCACATCAGCGCGAAACGGATACGATCGTTGTTCGGCGCTCTAAGGAAGCCCTCATCCAGGGCGCGACAAAGAAAGCCACCATCGTCATACCAATACCAATCGAACAAGAATGCGTCGATGCCGTGATCAGCGGCTGCCGCAATCCTCTGAGCCATCGCAGTAGGATCAGCCTCATCTGTCTCACCCCACAGAGGCACGCGAGGCTGGCGGTGCCCCGGGAAGCGAGGCGCGGCGCGGCGCACCAATTCCCATTCGGTCCAGCCGGGGCCGTGCACGCGTTCGTTTCGAGCATCGATATGGTAATTGGGGAAGTAGTAGCAGGCGATAGTAGGACGAGCAGTGCCGTTCATAACGTCTCCATCAGGGTATCATCAGGCTCACGTCAAGCACGAGACGATTGGCATGCTAGACTGTAACTGTGAGCGGACAACTTATGCGCCGCGAAACGATCCTCCTCCTTCTGAGAACCGGGGGCACCGGGACAGCCCCCGGTTTCTCACGTCTAGGGGACCTTGGCTCAACGCAGCAGCACCAGTACAACCGCGGCGGCAACCACCAGACCGACTGATGGCACAATCCTCTTGTACAGATCACCCCAGGCAGCACCGAAGTAGTCCTTGGTAAGTGCAAGACAGAGGTGCAGCGGCGAAAGCAGTACACCGCTGAAGCTCCCCACAAAGAGCCACACGCCGGCTGACAGACCACTCAGTTCCCCCCCTTGCAGCACGGGTGCCACCATCGGCACACTGAGCGCCAACGCAGCAGCTGCAGTGCCTGTCAGCAGGCCCACCACCATGGGCACAGAGAAAGCGATGACCATCGGGGGCAGGCCCAACGCACTCAGGGCTTGTGGGATCTGGCTCACCGCCCCGGCATCTTGCATAATCTGCTTGAAGATCATCACGCCGAAGATCGCCGAGAACGTGTGGATCGGGAAACTGCTCTTTAGTACGTCGCGCCACTGGTCAGGGCCAACGCGTCGCACGATCACGAAGAGCACAATCACGCCGATCAGACTGAGGATCATGTTGAATCTGAGGATGACCACAGCAAGAATCACCAGCAGCAGCGGCCAGGTGCTCTTGAGAAAACGAGACCAGGCTGCGCGCGTTGATAGGTCATCCACCTTGAGCGCCCCATAGTCAGAGTCGCCGCTTTTGATGCCCACCAGTCCCCACATCACGCCGCTGATCAGGGCCACGAACGTCAGCGGCCACGATGCCCCGATGAAATCGTAGACCGATACCTCAAGCAGCGCCGACATCATCAGGAGTGACGAATAGAAGGGGGAAGATGTATTCCAGCGCGTGCCGGAACCAGTAGTTAACAAAGGTCTTGCGGTCAGCACTCATTTTCAGGGGTGTACCGACCTCATTGACCATGGGCGCCGAAAACATCGCCCCACCCAGCATCGGCATAAGGCCGATCATCAGCGGCATCAGCGCCACAGAGATACGCCCATCCGGCACCAACACCTGCAACGAGGTGACCATCTCCTCCAGCGCGTGTGTTCGGCGCATCAGCTCGGCCAACAGCAGAACCGAGAAGACAGCCCCCGCCAAGCTGATGGTATCCGGAGCGACGAGCCCGCGCAAGATCGACGCTGCCCACCCAGCCAGGGAATAGCCAAACAGCAGTGCGATAAGGGCGGAGTTGAGAAACAAGACGATCCCTAGATCCCACTTACGCATGAGCAGAAAGACAGTCAGTCCCAATATCGCCAACAGCTTCAGTAAATCACCCATATGCTATAGTCCACCTATTCCTCATAAGGCAGAGACGCCTCGGGAGAGGCGCCTCTACTCGCGTCCTGTGCCTGACAGAGACAGCTAGCCAACGCGTCCGCTGATGTAGGCCTCAGTCCTCTCGTGGTCAGGATTGGTGAAGAGCTTCGTTGTGGGAGCATACTCAACCACCTCGCCCAACCAGAAAAAAGCGGTTCGGTCGGACACCCGTCCGGCCTGCTGCATGTTGTGCGTCACGATGACGATAGTGTACTCCTTACGAAGTTCGCGCATCAAGTCCTCGACGCGGAGCGTAGCGATGGGGTCAAGAGCCGAACACGGCTCGTCCATCAGGATGATCTCTGGGGCCACAGCCAAGGTCCTGGCGATGCACAAGCGTTGCTGCTGGCCCAGCCCAAAACCCATCGCCGGCTGTGATGTGTCACCGCCTATCTCGTCCCAGAGATCCACGCGGCGCAGATAGGTCTCAACCAGATCATCTAGGTCTGATCCGCTTGCTATACCAAGCGCGCGCGGCCCCATAGCGACGTTGTTGTAGATGGACTGGGGAAAGGGATTGGGCTTCTGAAAAACCAGACCCACGCGCGTTCTCAGTTCCACGACATCCGTGGCGATGTCGTAAATGTCTTGACCATCGATCCGAATCGACCCCGTCAGACGCGTGCCGGGGATCTCATCGTTCATACGATTGAGACATCGTAAGAAGGTAGACTTGCCACAGCCGGAGGGACCGATAAATGCCGTGATCTCCTTCTCCCGGATGTCCAGCGAAATGTCGAAAAGCGCCTGCTTGTCGCCGTAGTAAAAACTGAGGTGCGTGACCTCGACCTTGTTATGGGTACCTGTCTTCATCGAGCTCCGTTCACTGCGATGTGCATTCAAAATGCGTTGCTGGCTGGAAGTATAGATTACGGCGGCGGTGTGTCAACCTGTCTGACTGGCTAACAGCCAAGCAGGGCTCCTACGATGAGGAATCAGCCACCTTTGCCGAGTACCGTTGGCTGGTAGCCTTTCTCTTGACGATCGCTTGAGGTATCTGCATATACGTGTAGAATAGCATCCCGTGAGACGCAAAACAAGACTTCTGCACACACTCGTGGTCTTTGGCCTGGCCCTCGTATGGACGAGCGGCTGCGGCACCGCCACTGACACGACTACGTCGACCGGTTCCGCAACCACTATCCAGAACAAGGGCTCTGACACCATCGTCAACCTCGCGCTGGCCTGGGCAGAGCGATATCAAGACATCCGTCCCGATGTTACCATCGCAGTCACAGGCGGCGGATCAGGCACAGGCATCGCCTCGCTGATCAACGGCACAGTCAGTATCGCCAATGCATCGCGGTCCATCAAGGAAGAGGAGATCGAAAATGCCCGCGCCAATGGCATTGATCCTGTTGAGTTTGTTGTCGCACGCGATGCTATCGCCGTAATCGTCCATCCCAGCAATCCTGTGGACCATCTGACCCTGCAACAGATCTCCGACATCTATAGTGGGAAGATCACCAACTGGCAGGAGATCGGCGGCGAGGACCGCCCCATCGTGTCGTTGTCCCGCGAGACAAACTCCGGCACCCACGTCTATTTCTTGGAGACCGTCGTTCGCTTGGGCCAGAAAGACAACCACACGCTTTTCTCCGCAGATACCCTGCTGCTGCCCTCCTCGGAAGGCATCGGTGCCGAAGTACGCCAGAATCCGAATGCCATCGGGTACGATGGTTTGGGCTATGTCACTGATGACATGAAGACTATCGCCGTAGGGTTGACATCTGAGGGTCCATTCTGGCTCCCCAGCATCGAAACGGTCAACACCGGCGACTACCCTGTGGCACGTGACCTCTACATGTACACAGCCGGAGAGCCAACCGGCATTGTCTCAGAGTACCTCGACTGGATACACCAAACTGAGGCCCAATCTATTGTGCGAGAACTCGGCTTCGTACCCATTCAGGAGTAGGTGATGGCCGCCATCGTCCCCACATCACAGTCCAAACGCCGACAGGTTAGCCTCGCTGAGGTACTGATCGAGAGAGCGATCCAAGTCACGGGTCTCAGTGCCGTCTTATTGGTGATCCTGATCTTTGTATTCCTGATACGCGAGGGGGTGCCCGCATTCTTCCAGGTTCCCATCTCGAGCCTGCTGATGACACGGTGGTATCCGATCGAGGACTACTACGGCCTTCTGCCGTTAATCGCTGGATCGCTCATTATCACCGGCGGAGCAGCCGTCATCTCCCTTCCATTGGGCATAGCCACCGCCATCTTCATTGCGGAGATCGTCCCAGATTGGGCACGCGAGATCCTCAAACCTCTGGTCGAGGTGCTGGCAGGCATCCCATCGGTGGTGATCGGCTTCATGGGTATGCTGGTCATCACGCCTCTGTTCCGGACCATGCTCAACATCCCCACAGGACTGACCGCGTTCACCGGCATGGTTCTGCTGGCGTGGATGGTATTGCCCACCGTCGTGAGTGTTGTAGAAGATGTCCTGGACACCGTGCCCAAGACTTACCGCGATGCGGGGCTGGCTCTTGGGCTGACTCACTGGCAGACCATCTCGCGAATCGTCCTACCCGCGGGGAAGTCGGGCATCCTTACCGCCTTCATGTTGGGCATCGGGCGCGCCATTGGCGAGACGATGACCGTTATGATGGTCACCGGCAATGCCCCGCGTTTGCCCAAGAGCCCGTTGGACATCTTCATGCCCATCAGAACGATGACGGCGACGATTGCAGCGGAGATGGGTGAGGTAGCTCAGGGCAGTGCTCACTACCACGTGCTTTTCGCAGTCGGCCTGGCACTCTTCGTGATAACCTTCGTGGTGAACTTGGCCGCAGCTGCCGTCGTCTTCCGCAGCACCCAACGCGCAGAACGGATGCTGTCATGAAACTGTCAAGACAGCTCTCTCAGAGAATCGCCTTCGGCCTCATCACGCTGGCCGCAGTCGTGGTCATCCTGCCGATTCTCTACATCATCGGCTATGTTGTTGTGCAGGGCGCGGGCTCCGTCACGTGGACCTTTCTGACGGAGATGCCACGCGACGGTATGAAGGCCGGCGGTCTTCTCCCTGCCATCCTCGGAACGCTGCTGCTTACCGTCGGTACAGCGGTCATCGCGGTACCCATCGGCGTTGGCGGCGCCATCTACTTATCGGAATACGCGAAAGACAATGCCGGAACGCGGGCCGTCCGCATCGCCATCATCAACCTCGCCGGTATCCCCTCAGTTGTCTACGGGCTCTTCGGCCTTGGGCTCTTCGTCATCTTCCTCAACTTCGGGACCTCCATATTGGCAGGTTCGCTGACGTTGGGCATCATGACCCTGCCGGTGATCATCAGCACCGCCGAAGAGGCCCTGCGCGCTGTACCACAATCTTTCCGGCTGGTGAGCACCAGTCTTGGGGGCACGCGGTGGCAGACCATCCGGCGTGTCGTCCTGCCGCAGGCATTGCCGGGCATCATCACCGGGATTATCCTGGGCATCGAACGTGCAGCCGGAGAGACCGCCCCGATACTGTTCACCGCGGTGGCCTTCTTCCTGCCGCAGCTGCCATCATCGGTCTTCGACCAGACAATGGCGTTGCCGTATCATCTCTACGTCATCAGCACGCAAGTGCCCGGAATGCCCATTCGCATACAATACGGCACAGCTCTCGTGCTGCTCTTGTTCATCCTGTCCATGAACCTGCTGGCAACGCTCATACGGCGCCACTATCGAAGACAGCGGGTCTGGTGATCTATGGACCGACCTGAAGTCAAGATCCGGATCAAAGGTCTCTCTGTGCAGTACGCTGACGGTACCGAGAGCCTCCATGGAATCAGTCTGGACATCTACGCCAACCAGATCAACGTGCTCTTCGGCCCCGCAGGCGGCGGCAAGAGCACGCTGTTGAGAACACTTAATCGGCTCAACGATCTGGCCGGTGTCAAGAGGCAGAGCGGTGAGATTCTGCTCGACGGCGAGGACATCCTCTCACCGGATTACGATGTCATCCAGCTCCGTCGCCGGCTGGGCATCGTCTTCGCGCGCCCGGTTCCCCTGCCCATGACCGTTTATGACAACGTCATCTACGGGCTGCGCCTAGCCGGGATCAAGGACAAGGCGCAGTTGGACGCTACGGTGGAACGCGCACTAAAGCAAGCCATCCTATGGGATGAGGTCGCCGACCGGCTGGGGGATAGCGGCTATGACCTTTCTGGAGGACAGCAGCAGCGGCTATGCCTTGCCCGTTCGCTGGCGCTGCGGCCCGAGGTCATTATGCTTGACGAGCCAACATCCGGACTTGACCCCATTTCGACGTTCAAAGTTGAGCAGACCTTACAAGAGCTGAAGTCCGAGTACACAATCATTATGGTACCACACAGCGTTCAGCAAGCGGCGCGCATCGCCGACTGGTCGGCCTTCTTCCTCCAAGGCGAACTCATAGAGTGGGATACGGGCAGCCGAATCTTCACCAACCCACAGAACTCGCGCACTGAGGATTACATCACCGGCCGGTTCGGGTAGCCTTCATCCTCGTACAGCACAGGGCCGACCTCTATGCAGCGCACAAAGGTCGGCCCTGATGTCTGTCTGCGTTTCTAGCCTGCGATCTGCCTCTCAAATGCGCCAGACAATTCGGCTAGCACGCCGGCTGCCTCGGTCTGCAGCGCAGCCAATGTGCGGAGATCGTTGCTCAAGTTCTTACGGTAGGTCTCATTGGGCCAGTTCTCTTGGAAGTCAGGCCAGCCACAGTACAGACTCGTCACCTCGGCCATCGTCACAAAACGATCGATGACCGGCTCCCACGGAAGACCACCACCGATGAGCGCTTGGGCGTCGTGCAAGAAGCCAACAGCGCTGCGCTGGGTGCCCAGCATCCTCATCAACGTGCGATGCACACAGCTGTCACTGTGCTCCCGGCATTCCGGACAGAAATACTCGCTCTTCATCCGCTCTGCAGCGGCGGCGTAGAGCGCGGCACCATACCTCAGTGACGACTCCTCTCCCCGCCCGCCCGCGACACCTGCACCATAGCGCAGCGCGTCACACACCGCCTCCTCCACAGAGAGATCGCCGGGCATGGGATTCAGCAGGTAGGCAAGCTGGGCCTGCGCTGGGCCCCAGATGCTGGCTACAAGCTGCTCAAACCCCGGCACCGTCGCAAAAGGCAGCTGGTCGAGATCGCGCGTCCATCCCACAATCAGGCTCCAGGCCGGCCACGTGCGCAGCACGACGGCATCACCGCGATCGAAAGCAGCGCCCAGCCGCGCAAAGTAGTCCTCATGCGAGGCGGGCAGCATCCCCGTAGTCGCATAGACCTCGCGCGCGCCATCGTCCCACACGGCCTCGCGCGTGACCTGATCCACGGTAAAACCCAGCGCCCGTCCGAGAGAATCGATCCGTGAATCGGACCCGGCCTCCATCCACCAAGCCGTACAGTCCTCACCGGGATTCAGCACCGGCGAGAACGTGATCCCGGCCAACCCAGCCACCCAGTCATAGCCCACCGGGCGATCCCAAGCATTCAGCACCGCGACCAGACAGGCTACAAACGAATCAACCTGGTTCGGGTC